>CANQQB010000057.1 GCA_947625845.1 uncultured Oscillospiraceae bacterium | reverse complement strand
CTGGTGTGCGACAACCTGATCGTGTACGTGCGCAACGACACCTTCGGCATGATCGGCGGCTTCGTGGGCTTCTTCCCAACGCCGATTTTAATAGCGGCGGCGTGTATATTGATCGTGTCCATCGTATTGAAAAAGTCCGCCATGGGCATGTACGTCCAGTCCGTGGGCATCAATAAATCCGCCAGCCGCATTGCGGGCCTGAACTCCAAGCGGATGATCTTCATCTGCTATCTGCTCTGCGGCGTGTGCGCCGCCGTGGCGGGCGTAGTGGCCGCCAGCCGTATCACCAGCGCCGACTCCAACAACATCGGTCTGAACATGGAGCTGGACGCCATTTTGGCGGTCGCCATCGGCGGCAACAGCCTTGGCGGCGGCAAGTTCAACCTGGCCGGTTCCATCATCGGCGCTTACACCATCCAGGCCATCACCACCACCATGTACAACATGGGCGTATCCTCGGCCGTGGCGCCGGTGTTCAAGGCCGTTGTGGTCATCATCATCGTGGCGATCCAGGCGCCTCCCGTGAAGGCTTTCTTCCGCAAGCTGAGCGCGAAAAGGGTCCCCGCGAAAGCAAAGGAGGCGGCGACAGTATGAATACCGCTGAAAAACCCGCGGCCGCTATAAAAGAGCGCCGTCAGATGAACGGCAACACCGTGCTGCTGCTCATCACCATCGTACTGTTTTTCGTGCTGTACGCGGCGGGCTGCGCCGTGTACTCCAACAAGGGCTTCGCCACCGTGCAGACCTTCCTGAACATCCTCAGGAGCAAGGCGGGTCTGCTGTGCGTGGCCTGCGGCATGACCTGCGTCATGCTCACCGGCGGCATCGACATCTCCGTTGGCTCTCTGGTGGCCATGGACTGCATGCTGCTGTGCTACGGTATGGCCAACTGGGGCATCAGCGCGCCTGTCATGTGCCTGCTGGTGCTGGCCATCGGCGTGGTGTTCGGCCTTTTCCAGGGCTACTGCGTGGGCTATCTCAACATCCAGCCCTTCATCGTCACCATGGCGGGCATGTTCTTCGCCCGCGGCATGACGGCCGTGATCTCCACGGCGCAGCTTTCCATCACGCCGGACGTGAGCCAGACGTTCTATAACTGGGCCAACTACCGCATTTACCTGCCCTTCGGCGGCACGGTGAACCGCAAAGGCGTGCTGATCATGCCCTACTTCGGCTGGGCCGTGGTCATCTCCCTGGTGGTGCTGGTGGCCATCTTCCTGATGCTCCGGTACACCAGGTTCGGCCGCAGCCTGTACGCCGTAGGCGGCAGCGAGCAATCCGCCGCCATGATGGGCCTAAACGTGAAAAAGACCAAGCTTCGCGCCTATGTGCTCAGCTCCTTCCTGTGCTCCATCGGCGGCATCTGCTATTGCATGAATACGATGGCCGCCAGCGTCAGCCAGGCCACCGGCCTGGAGATGGACGCCATCGCCTCCTCCGTCATCGGCGGCACGCTGCTGACCGGCGGCGTGGGCAACGTGATAGGGTCGTTTTTTGGCGTGCTCATCAACGGCACCATCTCCACCATCGTGCAGACCAACGGCAAGCTGGCGTCCTCCTGGCCCAACATCCTGACCGCCGCCCTGCTGTGCTTCTTCATCGTGCTCCAGAGCATCTTCGCCCTGATCCGCGACCGGAAAAAGTAAGGAGGGCACATGGACAACAACCTCTATCTTGGCGTGGAGTTCGGCTCCACCCGCATCAAGGCCGTGGCCATAGACGGGGCTTTCCGCCCCGTCTCCACGGGGGACTATACCTGGGCCAGCACCTATGAAAACGGTGTGTGGACCTACCCGCTGGAAAAGGCTTGGGAAGGACTTAAAACCGCCCTGGCCGGCGTGGAGCACCGGGAAAATATCCGCGCCATGGGCGTGTCCGCCATGATGCACGGCTACTTGGCCTTTGACAAAAACTGGCAGCTTCTGGTCCCCTTCCGGACCTGGCAGAACACCATCACCGGCCCGGCCGCGGCGGAGCTGACCGACCTGTTCGGGTTCAACATCCCCCAGCGCTGGAGCATCGCCCACCTCTATCAGGCGGTGCTGAACGGCGAGGAACACGTCTCCCGCGTGGCGCATATCACCACCCTGGCGGGCTATATCCACTACATGCTCACCGGCGTGAACGCGGTAGGCGTAGGCGAGGCCAGCGGCATGTTCCCCATCGCCGCCGACGGCAAAAATTATGACGCCGGCATGATGGAAAAATTCGACGCTCTGGCCGCATCCCATGGTCTGACCTGGAAGCTGGCGGACCTGCTGCCTTGTGTTCTCCAGGCCGGCGAGAATGCCGGCGCGCTCACGGAATCGGGTGCGGCGCGGCTGGACGGTCTGCTGCCGGCGGGCATTCCCCTGGCGCCGCCGGAAGGCGACGCGGGTACCGGCATGACCGCCACCAACGCCGTGGCCCCCCGGACCGGCAACGTGTCCGCGGGCACCAGCATCTTCTCCATGGTGGTGCTGGAAAAGCCCCTGGAGCACGTGCATGAGGAGATCGACATCGTGACCACCCCCACGGGCAAGCCCGTGGCCATGGTCCACTGCAACAACTGCACCAACGACACCAATGCCTGGGTAGGCGTGCTCAAGGAGACGGCGGAGCTGTTCGGCGCAAAGCCCGACGCCGGAGCGCTGTACACAGGCCTTTACCAGAAGAGCCTGGAGGGTGACCCGGACTGCGGCGGCGTTCTGGTTTGCAACTACCTGGCCGGCGAGGGCGTCACCCACATGGACGCCGGCCGCCCCCTGGTGGTCCGGACCCCCGACGCCAAATTCACTCTGGCCAACTTCTTCCGCGCCCAGCTTTACGCCACCATGTCCACGTTGAAGATCGGCATGGACATCCTGGCCGAAGAGCACGTGGCCATCGACAGCCTGACCGGCCACGGCGGGCTGTTCAAGACCCCCGTCGTGGGCCAGAAGTATATGGCCGCCGCCTGCAACGCGCCCGTGACCTGCATGGACACCGCCGGTGAAGGCGGACCCTACGGCATGGCCCTGCTGGCCGCGTATATGATGAACAGGGGCAGCAGCGGGAGCCTGGAGAAATATCTGTCCGAGCAGGTGTTCGCAGGCGTCAACGGCTCCACCGTGGCCCCCGACCCGGCGGACGTGGCCGGTTTCAACGCCTATATCCGGCGCTACAAAGCCCTGCTGACGGTGGAAAACGCCGCTGTGCAGGCGCTGTAAGGAGGACGATCAGCTTGAAAAAATACGAATTTTGGTTCGTGGTAGGTTCCCAGTTCCTGTACGGCCCCGAGGTCCTGGAGACCGTGGCCGCACGTGCGCAGGAGATGGCCGCCGAGATGAGCAAACATCTGCCCTATCCCCTGGTCTATAAGGTCACCGCCAAGACCAACAAGGAGATCGCGGACGTCGCTAAAGAGGCCAATCACGACGACAACTGCGCCGGCATCATCACCTGGTGCCACACGTTCAGCCCGTCCAAGATGTGGATCAACGGCCTGGCCGCGCTGCAAAAGCCCTACTGCCACTTTGCCACCCAGTACAACATGGAGATCCCCAACGACGAGATCGACATGGACTTCATGAACCTGAACCAGGCCGCCCACGGCGACCGGGAGCACGGTTTCATCGCGGCCCGTCTGCGCATGCCCCGGAAGGTCATCGCCGGCCACTGGCAGGACGAGAAGGTCCTGGCCCGCCTGGGAAGCTGGATGAAGGCGGCCGTTGGCGTGGCCGTGTCCAGGGACATGAAGGTCATGCGCTTCGGCGACAACATGCGCGAGGTGGCCGTCACCGAGGGCGATAAAGTCGAGGTCCAGACAAAGCTTGGCTGGCAGGTGAACACCTGGGCCGTGGGCGATCTGGTCAAGCAGATGAACGCCGTCACCGAGGCCGAGATCGACGCGCTGGTGGCCGAATACGAGGCCAGTTATGACGTGGCCACGGACAACACCGCCGCCATCCGCTACCAGGCCCGCGAGGAGATTGCCATCAAGAAGATGATGGACGCGGAGGGCTGCAAGGCCTTCTCCAACACCTTCCAGGACCTGTACGGCATGGAGCAGCTTCCCGGCCTTGCCAGCCAGCACCTGATGGCCCAGGGCTACGGCTACGGCGGCGAGGGCGACTGGAAGGTTTCCGCCATGACCGCCATCATGAAGGCCATGGGTGAAAACGGCAACGGCGCCAGCGCCTTCATGGAGGACTACACCTATCACCTGGTCAAGGGCCAGGAGTACTCTCTTGGCGCGCACATGCTGGAGGTCTGCCCCTCTCTCGCGGCGGATAAGCCCCGGATCGAGACCCACCACCTGGGCATCGGCATGAACGAGAAGGACCCGGCCCGGCTGGTGTTCGAGGGCAAGGCCGGTCCCGCCATCGTGGCCAGCCTCATCGACATGGGTGGCCGCCTGCGGCTTATCGTGCAGGACATCGAGGCGGTGAAGCCCATCATGCCCATGCCCAACCTGCCCGTGGCGCGGGTCATGTGGCGGGCCATGCCGGACCTTTTGACCGGCGTGGAGTGCTGGATCACGGCCGGCGGCGCGCACCACACGGTGCTTTCCTACGACGTGACCGCCGAGCAGATGAAGGACTGGGCCAACATGATGCAGATCGAATTCGTGCACATCACGAAGGACACCACCGTGGAGGGCCTGGAAAAAGAGCTGTTCTGGAACGACATTGCCTGGAAATTAAAGGCGATCTGAACAAAAACCGCCGCCGGGTGACGAGCCCGGCGGCTTTCTGAAAAGAGGACAAATTCATGCTCAAAGAACTGAAAAAGGCCGTCTGCAAGGCCAATCTGGCCCTGCCGAAGCACGGTCTTGTGACCTTCACCTGGGGAAACGTCTCCGGCATCGACCGGGAACGTGGTCTGGTGGTGATAAAGCCCTCCGGCGTGGAATACGACGAGATGCAGCCGGAGGACATGGTGGTGGTGGACCTGGACGGCAATCGGGTCGACGGCAAATATAAGCCCTCCAGCGACACGCCCACCCACCTGGCCTTTTACAAGGCCTGGCCCAACATCGGCGGCGTGGTCCACACCCACTCCCGCTGGGCCACCAGCTTTGCCCAGGCCGGCTGTGGCATCCCCGCCTACGGCACCACCCAGGGGGACTATTTTTACGGCGAGATACCCTGCACGCGCCTGATGACCCCCCAGGAGATCGGCGGCGAATACGAGCTGGAGACCGGCAGCGTGGTGCTGGAGACCTTCCGGGACAGAGGCATCGACCCGGACCAGGTCCCCGCCGTACTGGTGCACAGCCACGGCCCCTTCGCCTGGGGCACCGACCCCATGAACGCGGTGCACAACGCCGTGGTGCTGGAGGAAGTGGCCTTTATGGCCTTCCACGCCCTGGCGCTGACGCCGGACCTGCCCCCCATGCAGCAGGAACTGCTGGACAAACACTACCTGCGCAAGCACGGCCCCGGCGCCTATTACGGCCAGGGATGACACTCCCAATAACACAGCAGCGAGCCGCGGCGTTTTCACGCCGCGGCCCGTTTGTTTTGTTCTCGTCAGTCCTTTGCCTCGTAGGCGGCTTTCATGCACTTATACGTCATATAGCAGTCGAATTTGGCGGTGGTCTCAAATGGCGCGTGCATGCTCAGCACCGGCACGCCCGCGTCGATGGTATCGATGTCCCTGTCGGCCATGTAGAGCGCCACGGTCCCGCCGCCGCCCTGGTCCACCTTGCCCAGCTCGCACATCTGCCACACCACGCCCGCGTCATCGCACAGCCGGCGCAGATAGCCCACCAGCTCGGCGGAGGCGTCGCTGGCCCCGGACTTGCCCCGGGAGCCGGTGAATTTGCAGAACCCCACGCCGTAGTTGAGCCGGGCAGCGTTCTGCTTCTCGCTGACCTCGGGGTACATGGGGTCCAGCGCCGCGGTCACGTCGGCGGAGACGCAGAAGCTGTTAGAGAAGCTCTCCTGCACGCCGCACTGGCCGCCGCAGAGCTTTTCGATGAACCGCTCGAACGCCTGGCTCTTCATACCAGACACGCCCACGGACCCGATCTCCTCCTTGTCCGCCAGGATGCACACCGCCGTGCGCTCCGGCGTATCCTGGTCCAAAATGGCCGCCAGCTCCGCGAAGGCGCAGACCCGATCGTCCTGGCCGTAGCCGCCGATCATGCTCCGGTCCAGACCCAGCTCCCGCACGTCGAAGGCCGGCACCGCCTCCAGCTCCGCGGAGATGAGGTCCGCCTCCGTGATGCCGTAGCGGTCGTTGAGAAGGCTCATGACCGCCAGCTTCACCCGGTCGGTGCCCTCTCCGGCGTAGGGCACGCTGCCCACCAAAATGCACAGCTTCTCGCCCTCCACGCCCTTGGCCATGGTCTTTTGCATCTGGTCCGCCGCCAGGTGGGGCAGCAGGTCCGTGACCACGAATTGTGGATCGTCCTTGTCCCGGCCGATCACGATCTCTGCCACGGACCCGTCCTTCAGCGCCGCCACGCCGTGCAGCTCCAGGGGGATGGCCGTCCACTGGTACTTCTTGATGCCGCCGTAATAGTGGGTGCGCAGATAGCCCAGCTCCGAGTCCTCGAACAGAGGAAGCTGCTTTAAGTCCAGCCTTGGCGCGTCCACGTGCGCAGCCTCCACCACGAACCCGTCGCGCATGGGCTTTTTGCCGCCCACCGCCAGCAGCAGGCTCTTGCCCCGGTTGTTCCAGTACACCTTCTGCCCCGGCTGAATGGGACCGTCGGTCTCGCCAAGCGGCGTGAAACCCGCCGCCTCGGCCAACTTAACGGCCTCGGTCACCGCCTCCCGCTCCGTGCGGGCAGCGTCCAGGTAGGCCATATACCGGCGGCAGTAGTCCTCCAGCGCCAGCCGCTCGGCGGCGTCGATCACGTCATAGCCGTTTTTCGGCTGGTAGAACAGCTTCTCCTTCATCTCATCCATGTGCGTTTTCCTCCATGAGTTTTTTGAATAGTTCGTCACAGGCAAGCCGGAAATCCTCCCGGCTGCCGTCGTTGCGCAGGATATGGTCGCAGTTTGTCTCAAAATACCCGTCCGGCTTCTGCGCGCGTATGCGCAGTCTGGCGTAATCCTCGCTGACGCCCTCGCGGGCAATCAAACGGGCCACCCGGTCCCCCTCCGGCGCGGTCACGCCCACCAGCGCCCCCAGGCGCTTTTGCAGCGGCGTGCCGATGAGGTTGATGGCGTCGATGGCGGCGTACGCGCCCCCCGCCGCCGCGTGGTCGGCGAGCAGCTTGTCGATGGCGTCTACCACGTACTTATACGTGATGGCGTTCAGGTCCGTCAGAGCTTCTGCGTCGGAAAACACCGCTCTGCCCAGCTTTTTGCGCCGCAGCACGCCGTCTTCCACCGCGCCGGGGAAGCGTTCTTCTATCTCCGCCAGCATAGGCGCGCACGTCTCACACAGGTCATGATACACCGCGTCCGCGTCGATGGCAAGCATCCCGTTTGCTTCGGCGGAGGAAAGGGCCGTGGTCTTGCCCGTACCGGTACCGCCGGTGATGCCCACCAGATAAACGCTGTCGGCCAACGCCCGCCGTATCTCCCCTGCCGCCAGCGCCCCCTGCCGCAGGATACGATAAGGCGTTTGCGTCAGGTCCACGATGGTGCTCTCCGTACCCAGAGTACACGGTCCGCCGTCGATAACGGCCTCGATGGCCCCGTCAAAGTACGCCAGCACCTCATCCGCCGTCTTGGGACTGGCCGCACCGGAGGGATTGGCGGATGGCGCCGCCAGAGGCCGGCCGCACAGACGCAAAAGCTCCAGCGTCTTCTCGCTGTCCGGGCACCGAAGCCCCACCGTGTCCCCACCTGCCAGGACGATAGACGGTATTTTCTGGTCCGCCTTCACCACAATGGTCAGCGGACCGGGCCAAAATCGGTCCGCCAGCACCACCGCGCCACGGGGCACGTCCCGGCCGTACAGGTCCAGCGCCTCTTTTCCCGGTGCCATCAGGCTCAGGGGCTTCACCGCCGGACGGCCCTTGACCTCGTAGATACGCTCCACGGCCTGCGCATTTAAGCCGTCTGCTGCCAGGCCGTACACCGTTTCCGTGGGCACGGCCACCAGCCCGCCGGTTTTAATGATATCCGCTGCCTGGACGATGTGGTCCGTCATACGCTCTGTCCGCACGACTCACGCCCCCTCCCGCAGCTTTTCCGCCTGGTCGGCGGTGACCAGCGCGTCGATGAGCTCGTCCAGGTCCCCGTCCATGATGGCGTCTATTTTATACAGCGTCAGGCCGATGCGGTGGTCCGTCACCCGGCCCTGGGGGAAGTTATAGGTCCGGATGCGCTCGTTGCGCATGCCGGAGCCCACCTGACTGCGGCGCTCGTCGGCCCGCTCGGACGCCTGTTTGTCCCGCTCGGCCTGGGCCAGCCTTGACGCCAGGATGGATAGCGCACGGGCCTTGTTCTTGTACTGGCTCCGCTCGTCCTGGCACTCCACCACCGTGCCGGTGGGGATATGGGTGACCCGGATGGCGCTGGAGGTCTTGTTGACCTTCTGCCCGCCGGCCCCGGAGGACCGGAACACGTCGACGCGCACCTGGGACATGTCCAGCTGAAAGTCCGTCTCGTCCATCTCCGGCAGCACCGCCACCGTGGCGGTGGAGGTGTGCACCCGGCCCTGGGTCTCCGTCTCCGGCACCCGCTGGACCCGGTGGACGCCGCTTTCAAACTTCAAGCGGGAATAAGCCCCCGCGCCCTCCACGATGAAGCTCACCTCTTTGACGCCGCCCAGGTCCGTCTCGTTGAGATTGGCGATGGACACGGACCAGCCCCGCCGCTCGGCGTACATGGCGTACATCCGGTAGAGGCTGGCCGCGAACAGGGCCGATTCCTCCCCGCCCACGCCGCCGCGTATCTCCACGATGACGTTTTTCTCGTCGTTGGGGTCCTTCGGCAGCAGCAGGGTCTTCAACGCAAGCTCCGCCGCCGGGATGGCCTCGCGGGAGGCGTCCAGTTCTTCCCTGGCAAGAGCCCGGACCTCCGGGTCGTCCTCAGCGGCCAGCAGCGCCTCCGCCTCGTCAGCCGCGGCCCGCAGACGCTTCAGCGCCCGCCAGGCGTCCACGATGGGCTCCAGCTCCTTCTGCTCCTTCGCCAGGGCCCCGTAGGCGGCGGGGTCGGCGTAGGTATCCGGGTCCTCCATCCGCGCGGCCAGCTTTTCGTATTTATCTTCTATCAGCAAAAGTTTCTCGTCCATATCACACCGTCGCCGGGCTGGTCCGCCAGTCGGACCCGCCTTTTCTTTCCTCCGCCGATTCGTAACCCAGCACGTAAAAGTCCCGCGCCGCCGCCGTCAGCTCGAAAAGGTCCTGAGCCCGGCCGGACAGCTCCTTCACCGCCGCAGGCTTCGTCACCACCGGCACGGCGGTGCATACGGCCACCTCCCGCAGGAGCGTCCGGCCCCGCCCACTGGACGCCAGCAGCCGCGCGTAAGGCGGTGCGCCCTCGGCCATGCCGTCCCGCACGCCCAGCGCGGCGGACACCATCATCCGCCGCAAACGGCTCAGGGGATAGCGCCTCGTCTTCACCGCCGCCAACGCCCCCATCAGGCTCCCCTCGTCCCGCACGGCCTTAAAAAGCCTGTTGCCCAGGCCCTCCGTGGCGTCCGGCAGGGCACAGAAATCACCCAGGCCCAGCAGCCGCAGACGGCTCATGACGGCCTGCTCCATCCGCTCTATGATCACCGGTCCCCGCCCCGCGGCGATCTCACGTGCGTATACTTTCCCGGCGCTCTCCGGCACGAACGGGCCGATCCTCTCCCCCGCCTCCAGCATGGTCCGAAGCTGTCCCGCGCTGCGCACCGGGCCGATCTCTATGGCGTCGTGGCGTGATTCACTGCGCAGCGTCGTCATAGGCTGCATGTTTGACCGCAGGGCAAACAGGGCCTTCAAATACTCCACGGCCAGGATATTGTTGGGGCTCTGCAAAAGCCGGGCTTCCTCGCCCAGGGTCTCATGCAGGACCTTTTCCCGCGCGGCGGCAAAGGGCATGCCGCCCTGCATCTCCCGTTTGATACGCTCCACGGTCTCCGGCTCCGACGCGGCCAGGGCCAGGGCCGTCAGCGGCGCCAGCGACCCCGCCTCGCTGCCAAAGCTCAGCCTGTCCACCACGCCCAGGCTGTCCAAAAGTCCCACCGCGCCCATGGCGAACCGCTCCGCCGAGGCGTTGCACCAGGGCAGAGGCAGCTCGAACACCAGGTCCGCACCGCACCGCACCGCGGCCTCCGCACGAGCGTGCTTATTGAACACGGCCGGACCGCCCCGCTGGACAAAGTCCCCGCTCATCACGCACACGATGGGCAGATCCTCCCCCACCGCCTCCCGGCTGGCCCGGAAGTGGGCCGCGTGGCCCAGGTGGAAGGGGTTGAACTCCCCCACGACGCCGATCACGCGCACAGACCACACTCCCTCTTGCGTTTTGGTGAATATTTGTTAAAATAGAAAAGGTTTCCCATACCCATTTTACACGAAAATCCTATTTTTACAAGACGAAAGGGTCCCAACATGAAAATTCTTGTCATCAACTGCGGCAGCTCTTCTCTGAAATATCAGCTTCTGGACATGGACAACGAATCCCTGCTGGCCAAAGGCCTGTGCGAGCGCATCGGCATCGACGGGCATTTGAAGCACCAGCCCCAGAACGGCAAGCCCGTCTTCGACGAGGACGTTGCCCTTCCCACCCACACCGAGGCCATCGCCGCCGTGCTGGACAAGCTCACCGGCGCCGAATACGGCGTGGTGGCGGACATGTCCGAGATCGGCGCGGTGGGCCACCGGGTGGTCCACGGCGGGGAAAAATTCGCCCGGTCCGTGATCATCGACGACGCGGTGATGGCCGCCATCGCCGAGTGCGTGCCCCTGGCGCCGCTGCATAACCCCGCCAACATCACCGGCATCGAGGCGTGCAAAGCCGTCATGGGCAATGTGCCCCAGGTGGCCGTGTTCGACACCGCCTTCCACCAGACCATGCCCGGCAAGGCGTTTATGTACGCCTTGCCCTACGCGTACTACCAGGACCTGCACGTGCGCCGCTACGGCTTCCACGGCACCAGCCACCGTTATGTCTCCGGCCGTGCCGCCGAGATGATGGGCAAGCCCATCGAGGAACTGAAGCTCATAAGCTGCCACATGGGCAACGGCAGCTCCATCTGCGCCATCGACGGCGGTAAGAGCGTGGATACCACCATGGGTCTGACCCCCATCGCCGGCGTGCCCATGGGCACCCGCTGCGGGGACATCGACGTGTCCATCCCCGATTTTCTCTGCGAGAACACGGGCAAGGACATCAAGACCGTCACGAATGAGCTGAATAAGAAATCCGGCGTGCTGGGCGTGTCCGGCGTCAGCTCCGACTTCCGGGACCTGCGCAAGGCCGCCGAGGAAGGAAACGAGCGCGCTGCCCTGGCGCTGGAGATGTTCCAGTATTCTGTCGCCAAGTCCATCGGCGCTTACGCCGCCGCCATGAACGGCGTGGACGGCATCATCTTCACCGCCGGCGTAGGCGAGAATGACGACGGCTGTCGTGCCGGGGTATGCAAATACCTGGGCTATCTTGGCGTGAAGATCTGCCCCGCGTGCAACAAAAAGCGCGGCGAGGACACCTTCATCTCCGCCGCCGACAGTAAGGTCAAGGTCATGGTCATCCCCACGAATGAAGAGCTTGTGATCGCGCGGGATACGAAAGCTCTGGTGGAGGGCCAATGAGCTTCCGTCCCATGCGCCGGACCCGGCAGGAGCTGAGCCGTGCCGAGACGGAGGACATCCTCCGCCGTGGCAGCACCGGCGTGCTGGCCGTGCACGGGGACGACGGCTACCCCTACGCGGTGCCGCTGAACTATGTGTACCGGGACGGCATGATCTACTTCCACTGTGCCCAGGCCGGGCACAAGTACGACGCGCTCCTTAGGGACGACAAGGTGAGCTTTTGCGTCGTCGACCGGGACACGGTGGTCCCCGACGAGTTCGCCACGTACTATAAGAGCGCCATCGCCTTTGGCCGCGCCCGGCTCCTGGAGGGCGAGGAAGCGGCCCATGCGGTCTACGCCCTGGGGTATAAATATAACCCCGACCCGGACAAGGTCCGCTCGGAGCTTGCAAAGGACCTTCCCCGCGCGGCCTGCTTCGCGATCGCTATCGACCACCTGACCGGCAAACAGGCCAAGGGACTGCTGTAAATAAAGAATAACAAACGGGACCGCCCGGAGCAATGCTCCGGGCGGTCAGCTTTGTCTGCCGTCATGGTCTGTCTGCCAGTTGTTTTACCAATTCCGCTATATAGGCCAGCGACTTTGCGTCCAGCCTCTTTAAGTTCTGGGACAACTCCGTCAACCACAAGGGATATGCATTCCCCTCGTCAAAAAACTCCCTTGGGGTCACCCCCAAATATTCGCATATATTCAAAAACGACTGCATAGAGGGCAGGGATTTCCGGTTTTCGATATTGTTGATGTAATTATTCGCCAACCCCAGCGACAGGGACATATCCCGCGCCGAAACGCCCTTTTGCATCCGCAGCCGCGCCAATCGTTCGGGGATAAAATCTTCATAACACATCGGACACACCGCCTCTCCGTGTTAGATTTTACCTCCAACCATCCCATTATTCGCTAGAACTAAAAGGGTGTTTCACTTGACTTAAAAATTGTAATCTAGTATAATATCTTTATCCGATAGTTTTGAACTATCGCCACCCGACATACCTGCGCAACAAAAAGAAAGGAAATCTGTCAAGATGAAAACCTGGAAACTGGTGTCCGGCATTCTTTCGATCGCACTGTCCCTGTTTGTGGTGTTCCAGTCCTGCGCCGCGGGGATAGGCAACGCCCTGGAGGCCAACGGCGAGGTGAGCGGCACTTCCGGCCTGATCGTTGCCATACTGCTTCTGACCGGCGGTATCGTCTCCATCGCCACGCGAAACGGCGGAAAAGGCGGCAGCATCGCGCTGATCATTTTATTTGGGCTGGCCTCGCTGGTGGGCTTCCTGTTTGCGGGCAGCTATGGCGACCTGCAGATTTGGGCAGGCTGGTGTCTGATATGCGCGGTGTTTGGTCTGATCGCCATGATACGCAGCGGCAAGAAAGCCGAATAAACGGCAAACAGGCCAAGGGACTGTTATAAAACATCCTCCGACAGCGGAGCGCACGATACATGGACGTCGGGTCATGTATCGTGCGCCTGCTCGTTTCTACAGGTTTTGGAAGTTATCGGTGAATAATACGGCTAATTGACCTTAAATTCAAATGTGAGCTGATCTTCCTGTTTGTTTTTGTGCCCCGTATCTCGTTTCACGATAACGCCTCCCATCGCACAATAGAAAGCCTGTGCGGGATAGTTAAACGCGTTACAGTTACAGTAGTACCTGGACATTCCATGTTCCACACAACATCGCTCTGCCATCATAAATGCCCGCCTGCCAATTCCCTGATGTTGGTATTCTTTCAGCAGATACAACGCCTCAATATATACCGGTTCTGTTGTTTTCAGGATGAAATAGCCGATGGGCATATCTGCAAAACGGATAAGATAAACGCGCAAATACGGGTCCCTGATCCTCGCCAGATCCCGTTGCGTATGCCGCTCCATATCGAACCCGTCGATTGCGTCATCGGGATAGATCCCTCGATAAGTTGTACCCCATACGACATGACGAAGATCGGATATGGTTTTTGCGTCATCGTCCCGCGCAAGCGAAAAACTAACGGCGCGATCCATTAGTATTCTGATTCAGTCCAGCGTGTCCGGTTCGTAGCTGACGGTCACGCTTGTGACATTTCCGGTCTCGGCGTCCACCGTGAACTCGAAGCCGTCCAGGCTGCTGTCCGGTCCCTCCACGGTGTAGTACACGAACGAGCCGGAGTCGTCCTTCTCATAGTCCAGCCCCTGGCCGTCCAGCCAGGCCGTCAGCTCCGCCTCGCTCATACCGTCCTTCGCGCCGCCGGGCAGCGTCAGGGGCAGGTCGGGGCCATACGTGTCGCTCTCCACCTCCGTGACGAAGCAGTTCGTCACCTTAACGGCGTTGGGGTCATAGTTCGTCACCATGCACCGGAATTGCTGGTTGTCCTTCAGCATGGTCAGCCACCCGTAGTCATACCCGGAAACGATAGCGTCGGACAGTTCCTCCTGCACGGTCCAGCCGTTTTCCACGAAGGCCGACACCGGCGCGGGCAGTTGGTACAGGTCCCCCGCGTACTCCACCGTGAAGCCCATGGGGTCCTCCCCCAGCTCCTCCGGCGCTTCATAGGCCAGCACGCCCTCGGTGGGCTCGTCCGTCACCAGCGCCGCGGCCGCCGCGTTGGCTTCCTCGTCCGCCACGAAATTGCGCACCTCCGCTTCCTCCACTACGCCGCTTTCCTTGTAGACATAGAAGTCCCAGTCCTGGTAGTAGTCATACTCATAGGTCAGCTTTGTGTACATATCGCCCTCATAGGTGTCGCTGGGCTCGCCGTAGGCGTCCCGGAGGTCCTGTTCCGTGGCGGCGCCGTAGGCCAGACCGCCCGGAAAGACCATCTCGGTGTCCGGCGACTCTTTGAACTGATAGGGATCCAGGGATATGCCCCCCACCATGCACTGATCATACGTCACCGTATTGATGCCCAGATTGACCAGCGAGGCGTACAGCTCCAGCCCGTCTTTTTCAAACCGCTCCGCCACGGAATACTCGTTAGGCCGCATCTGCTCTGTCGCTTCGCCCAGATACTCCCAGCCCAGCGCCGTGAAGTCGGCCCAGGACATGGGGAACTGGTAAAACTCCCCGTCCAGCATCAGTTGGAAGCTGTAGATATCGTCGCTCAGGGTCCGTTCTTCTTCCTCTTCCTCTTCTTCCTCCGCCGCCAGCGCGTATCCCGCGCCCAGCGCCAGCACAAGCGCCAGTATCAGCAGCCATGACAACGTTTTTTTCATAAGATTATCCCCCTCCCGCACCGTTTTTCGGCGCACACCGATTATAACAAAGCCCCACGGCAATTGCAACGCATAAAACGCCGCAAAAACTGTTGACAACCGGCTCCGACAGTGCTAAAATACCATCGCCGCTTTGAAAGGGTATGCAAGTCGGACACGTCCGCACCCGGGACAGCGAGCCCGAAAGGAAGGAAGATCATACAATGAAGTACGCCATCATCGAGACCGGCGGCAAGCAGTACCGCGTGACGTCCGGGGACGTGATCTTCGTGGAGAAGCTGGATGCCGAGGCCGGCGCCACCGTGACCTTCGACAAGGTCCTGGCCGTCACCGGCGAGGGGGAAAACACCTTCGGCTCCCCCTACATCGACGGCAAGACCGTGACCGGCACCGTCGTGAAGCAGGGCAAATCCAAGAAGATCCGCGTCTACCACATGAAGCCCAAGAAGGGCTATCGCAAGACCCAGGGCCATCGTCAGCCTTACACCAAGGTCGAGATCGGCACCATCGCGTGAACAGGGAGGGATTTTGAAATGGCACACAAAAAAGGCGGCGGCTCCACCAAAAACGGTCGCGACAGTAATTCCAAGCGCCTGGGCGCCAAGCGGGCTGACGGTCAGTTCGTTCTGGCCGGCAACATCCTTGTTCGCCAGCGCGGCACCAAGATCCACCCCGGCACCAACGT
>CANQQB010000056.1 GCA_947625845.1 uncultured Oscillospiraceae bacterium | reverse complement strand
TCAGCGGTGCCCTCGGCCACGATGGACTCGTTCAGGGGGAAGATGAAGTTGGCGCCCTCGCTGTAGCCGGCGGACCAGTCGTGGGGGATGTCCTCGCCGTCGACCATGCACTGGAGAGCGAAGGTGTAGAACTTGCTCCAGTCGTTGCCGGCGCTGGTCAAAGCGGTGTCGGGGGCCACGGATTGCATGTCGATGTTGTAGCCCACGCAGTAGACGGGCTGGCCGTTCTCATGCGCGGCCTGGACCGCGGAGGGAGCGCCGGTGGAGTCGGCGTGCTGGCCGATGATGACGCAGCCGTCGGCCATCAGGGCATTGGCGGCCTCACCCTCGCCGATGGGGTCGTACCAGGAGTTGGTGTAGCGCACGTCCATGTGCACGTTCTCCACGATGGAGCGGACGCCCAGGTAGAAGGCGGTGTAGCCGGAGACGACCTCGGCGAAGTTGAACGCGCCCACGTAGCCGATCTTCACGTTGCCCTCGTCGTCGTAGTTCTCGTCCAGCAGCTCGTAGTTGTCGATCATCTCGGCCAGCTTCATGCCGGCCACCACGCCGGAGACGTAGCGGGATTCAAAGGTGTGGTTGAAGGCGTTGGACAGGTTGTCCAGCCCGGACAGAGCGGCCTGGTCGCCGGTCATGGCCATGAACTGGATGTCGGGGTACTCGCTGGCCACCTGCTGGGTGTAGGACTGATGGCCGTAGGAGTCGGTGAAGATGATCTGGCAGCCGCCCTCGGCCAGGTCGTAGCAGGCGTCGGCCGCCGTCTCGTCCTCGCCGATGTTGTACTTATAGGTGACGTTCTCCGCGGGCACGCCCACAGCCTCCATCGCGGCCTCCAGGCCGGTGATGTGAGCGATGTCGTAGCCGGAGTTGTTGTCGCCGATGCAGACCATGCCGATCTTCAGGTCCTCGGGGGCGATGCCGCCCTCGTCGGCCAGGGCGCAAACGCCCAGGCTCAGGACCAGGCTGAGGGCCAGGAGCAGGGAAGCGAGTTTTTTCATGATTGTCCTCCTAAAAAATAAATTTTAGTCTGTTTGGTTTCGGACGCGCCGCGTCCATTATGCCATGTCGCGCGGTTCCGGCGTCAGCCGGGAGCGCGACCGGTATTTTTTGTATAATAGCGGCTTTGGCGCTATTATCTGACGAATGTAAGGCTGTCGTCGCTCATGGAGGCCACTCTGGCCAGCGACTCTATCCGCAGCCCCTGTGCCCTTAAGCGTTCGCCGCCGGGCTGGAAGGCCTTCTCCACGGCGATGCCCGCGCCCACCAGCGTGGCCCCCGCCTGCCGGACCAGGTCGCACAGCCCCTCCAGCGCCGCGCCGTTGGCGAGAAAATCGTCGATCAAAAGGACCCGGTCCGTACTGTGCAGGTACTCCCTTGCCACGATCACGTCGTAGACGTTTCCGTGGGTGTAGCTTCGTACCCGCGTGGTATAGACCGAGCCGTCGATGTTTTTAGTCTTTGACTTTTTAGCGAATAAAACAGGACATCCGAACTCCTGGGCAGCGATACACGCCAGCCCGATGCCGGATGCCTCTATGGTCAGAATTTTATTTACGTTGTCGTTTTTATACGCGGCGTGCCATTCCCGCGCCAGGGCGGTGAACAGCTCGATGTCCATCTGGTGGTTCAGGAAGCCGTCTACCTTCAGGATCCCGCCGGGGCGCACTTTCCCGTCCCGCAGGATACGTTCCTCCAGCAGCCTCATGGGGAAATGCACCTCCAACGGCTCGCGCCTTTCGATGATTCATTCTACTACGTCCGTGGACAGGTTTTCAATTGACAGAACATGAGAGCTTTTGACTTATTTTGACATTTTTTTGACCAATTTCACAAGGGGACAGTATTATGTCAATCCATATTGAAAGCCCCCCTTGTCAAAGGGGGGTGGCCGCCATCGGCGGCCGGGGGGATTGCTCCTTCGCTTCGCGCCGCAGCGCGGCCCCCTCTGACGAGGGGGCTGTCAGCGCTCTGCGCTGACTGGGGGAGAGAAAAATTTGATTGCGGCGCAGCCGCACCATATCGACGGCCCCTTAGTGTAAAGGGGGCTGTCGCCGCCTTTAGGCGGTGACTGGGGGATTGTAACGTCAAACAACAGACGACCCCACCGTCTCGCTTCGCTCTCCCATCTCCGCCTCCGCGTTCCGCCGCGCCTTTCTCCACAGGCCCAGCCCCAGGGGCATGCCCACGGCCTCCGCCAGCACGAACGCCCACCAGATAAGCTCCAGCGACCCGCCCAGCGCCCGCAGCCACAAGGCGAACGCCACCGGCAGCACCGCCTGACGGCTCATGGTCAGGACCATGCTCTTCATGCCCTGTCCCAGGCCCTGGAGCGCGGCGGCGTAAATGTATCCGGGGATGCACAAAAGCCACCCCACCGCGAAAATGCGCAAGGCCGTCACGCCCATGGCCGTCATGTCCGCCGAGGCGTCGAAAAGGGCCAGCACCGGCCCCGGCAACAGCTCCAGCCCGGCAAAAATGACCGCGTAGATGGCGGCGGAATAGACCATCGCCCAGCGTATGGCTCCATCGATGCGCCCCGGCCGCTTCGCGCCGTAGTTATAGGCCACGATGGGGATAAGGCCGTTGTCGATGCCGTGAGTGCCCACGGTCACGTCAGAACGGCTTTGGAGATGCCAGGACCTCGTAAACGAGGCCCTGCGCATCGGCCAGAGCCGTTCTTCCTCTTTCCCAACGGGCAGGCGTGCCCGTTGGGAGCCCTTGAAAAAGGAGTGTCCCCGGCTCCCGCCGTGGACTACGTTGGATTTTAATGTTTCTCTCCCTCCGTCGCGGCTAGCGCCGCGCCACCTCCCCCGTCAGGGGGAGGCGGGGGCTTTGCCCCCGAATCGGCCCCGGCAGGGGCCGGCCCCCTCTGTCGTCGCCGCTCGCTGGGCTAGGTCGTGATTTGCCGCAAGCGGCAAACCCCGAATAGCCCACGGCGTCTCCTCTCCCCAAAAGGCAAGCGTGCCTTTTGGGGACCCCTGGGGGCTGTCAGCGCTCCGCGCTGACTGAGGGAGAGATAACTATTCCGCCGCCGTCCCGTCCTCTGCTGCGACATACAATTCTTCCGCACGATAGAGCGCCGCTTGCAGCAGCCGCCTGCCCTCGGCATTCTCCGCCGTCTCCGGCAGCGCGTCCAAAGCCTCTGACGCCGCCGCGCATAAAATAGCGTACATTTTCGCGTAGTCCGGCACGATGCTCACCTCCCAGGTAGAGCATAACATATTTCCCGGATATACGCAAGTGCGTATACGCCCCTGCGGACAAAACGATACTATCGCTGTTGAGGTGATAGTATGATGGTCAAGGATGCGGTTGCAACGCGGTTCGCGGAGCTCTGTCAGGAGCGGGGCATCAGGTACAACGAACTGGCCACGCTGTCCGGTGTCACGCCGTCCACGGTGTACAGCATGATGGACCCGTCCCGCCGGGACATATCCGTCACCACTGTCAAGAAGCTCTGCGACGGCCTTGGCGTCAGTCTGGGAGCGTTCTTCTCCGCACCGGTGTTCGACCAACTGGAACAGGAGATTCGATAAATATAATGGTGTCCCCATTTCTGTCTCCGCTGCCTCTCGCGCCTATCCCAGCACCCTATACCAGTTATTATAGAAGATGTCCTCCAATGTGGCCCGGTCGTAGCCCCGCTCCGCCAGCGCGTCCCAAAGCTTCGGCAGGTCCTGCACGCCGGTCCACCCGGCCAGCAGCCTGCACCCGTCCCAGTCCCCGCCCAGGGCTATGGTTTTGGCCCCGTCCAGGTCCATAAAGTGGTCTATATGCCGCACGGCGTCGGCCAGCTCCCGCCCGCCGCCGATAAACTCGTCGTACAGGTTGATGCCCACCACGCCGCCGCTGTCCCGGACGGCCCGGAACATGTCGTCCGTCAGGTTCCGGCTGTGGCCGCACACGGCCCGCGCGTCGGAGTGGCTGGCGATGAGCGGCCCCAGGCCCATCTCCGCCAGGTCCCAGAAGCCGGGGTCGGACAGGTGGGACACGTCCGGCAGCATGCCCAGCCGGACCGCCTCCCGGACAAATTCCCGGCCCCTGTCCGTGAGCCCCCGGTCCGGCTGCTCCACGTTGGTGCCGGAAAGGCCGTTGACGTGGTTCCAGGTGATGTTTATGAGCTTCACGCCCCAGCGGGAGACCGTTTCCAGCTTTTCCGGGTCGCAGTCCAGAAGCTCCCCGCCCTCGATGGATAAGAGCGCGGCCACCTTGCCGGCGGCGTTGGCGGCCCCGATCTCCGCCGCCGTCCGGCAGGGGACGGCCAGGTCCCCGCTGCGCTCCATCTCCGCCCGGAAGACCTCATGCTCCCGCCGGCACACGTCCCAGAGGGAGCCCGCCGGGAAACGGGCCGCGTTGGCGAACAGGGCAAAGAACTGCGCCGCCTTTTGGAACCGGGCAAGCCGGGTCAGGTCCAAATGGCCGGAATTGGCCTTGAAATGTCCCAAAGTGTCCCAAAATGTCCCAAAATGTCCCACATTGGGCGCAAAATGGGCGCTTGCGCTCACCGTGTCACAGTGGCCGTCAAAATAGGGTATATCCCGCATGTCCGTAGGCTTCATGGTCCCGACCCGCCTTTCCGGATGGATTATATAACCGCCCAAGGTGCGCTGTCAATGCGCCCCCCTCCCAAGCGCTGACATGTCGTTCATGATTTCCAAATAACTGGAAATTCTTTTGGTGATTATTTCCCCCAAGTTTTTTCACAAAACGCTTCCATTTAGTGGGAGCGTTTGTTATAATGCTGACGGAGAGATGATATGACAATTACATATTGCATATAAAAAAACAGCCGTTCGGCAGGGGGTACTTTATGATTTCCCACGGAAAAGAGATCAAAGTCTTTACCGGCAACGCCAATCCCGCACTGGCCCAGGGCATCTGTGACTGCCTGAACATCTCCATGGGCGACGCGGTCTGCACCCAGTTCGCGGACGGAGAGAGCTCCGTGTCCGTGTACGAACCGGTCCGGGGCGCGGACGTGTTCCTGGTCCAGTCCACCTGCAAGCCCGTCAACGACAACCTGATGGAGCTGCTGGTCATGATCGACGCCATGCGCCGGGCCTCCGCGGGGCGCATCACCGCCGTCATCCCCTATTTCGGCTATGCCCGGCAGGACCGCAAGGCCAAGAGCCGGGACCCCATCTCCGCCAAACTGGTGGCGAACCTCATCACCCAGGCCGGCGCGGACCGGGTGCTGACCATGGATCTGCACGCCAGTCAGATTCAGGGCTTCTTCGACATCCCCGTGGACAATCTGGCCGGCGGGAGCCTCTTCGCCTCCCACTACAAAAAGCGCTTCGACCTGGCCGGCGGCGATTATATGGTCGTATCCCCGGACGTGGGCAGCGTGGCCCGTGCCCGGGCGTTTGCCATGAAGCTGGGCGTGGGCCTGGCCATCGTGGACAAGCGCCGGGAGAGGGCCAACCAGTCCGAGGTCATGAACCTCATCGGCAACGTGGAGGGCAAGAACATCATCATCCTGGACGACATGGTGGACACGGGCGGGTCCCTGGTGGGCGCGGCCAAGGCCATAAAGGAGCTGGGCGGGGCCAATAAGGTCTACGCCTGCGCCAGCCACGGGGTGCTGTCCGGCCCGGCGCTAGAGCGCATAGAGTCCAGCGCGCTGGAGGAACTGCTGCTGTTTGACACCATCCCCTACCCGGCCGACAAGCCCAAGGTGGAGAAGATACGCTACCTGTCGGCGGCGCCGGTGTTCGCCGCCTCCATCCACCGCATCTACGAGGACGAGTCCCTGTCGTCCCTGTTCGACTGATGTTCGGCAGGGGCGCGCCGGTGGGGTGGCTGGCCGTGTTCCTGGGTAACCCCGGCCCCCGGTACACCGGCACCCGGCATAATGCGGGCTTTCTCGCCGCGGACGCGCTGGCAAAGGACAAGGGGCTGAGCGTGACCCGGCTGCGGTTCCAGGCGCTGACCGCACGGTGGGACCTGGAAGACCAGGGCGTGCTGGTGATGAAGCCCCAGACCTACATGAACGAGTCCGGTCAGGCCGTGGGCCAGGCAGCGCGGTTTTATAAAATTCCCACGGAGCGGGTGTTGGTGGTGTCCGACGACATCAACCTGCCCTGCGGCCGGCTCCGGGTCCGGGCCAGGGGCTCCGCCGGGGGGCACAACGGGCTCAAAAGCATCATCGCTCACCTGGGTTCGGAGGATTTTCCCCGCATCCGCGTGGGCGTGGGCGCGCCGCCTCACGGGGGCAACGAGCAGATCGACTGGGTCCTGGGCGTGCCGCGAAACGCCGACTGGGACGCCTTCTCCGCCGCCTGCACCAGGGCCGCGCGGGCCGTGGAGGACTATATCCTGCTGGGCGCGGAGAGGGCCATGGAGCGGTATAACGGGCAGGGGTAAGGGACCGACGTTACAACCCCTCAGTCAGCGCCAAAGGCGCTGACAGCCCCCTCGTCAGAGGGGGCCGCGCTGCGGCGCGAAGGAGAAAGACGATCCTCCTGCGAGCGGCGACGACAGAGGGGGCCGGCCCCGCAGGGGCCGATTTCGGGGGCAAAGCCCCCGCCTCCCTCTGACGAGGGAGGTGGCTCGCCCGCCAGGGCGAGACGGAAGGAGAGAAAGATTAAAATCCCACGGGTCCACGGCGTAAGCCGGGGACACCTTTGAGGGCGCTGGCGGTAAACTGTCTCTCCCTCAGTCACCGCCTGACGGCGGCGACAGCCCCCTCGTCAGAGGGGGCCGCGCTGCGGCGCGAGGGAACCCATGAAAGGTTATGTATCGACGCGCGCCTCGGCGGGGCGCGAGAAGATATTCATATTTTATGTAAGGAGGTTCGCCAGTGAAAAAAGAATGCATCGCCATGCTCCTGGCGGGCGGCCAGGGCTCCCGGCTTTACGCCCTGACCGCGAACGTGGCAAAGCCCCACATCCCCTTCGGCGGGAAGTACCGGATCATTGACTTCCCCCTGTCCAACTGCGCCAACTCCGGCATCGACACCGTGGGCGTGCTGACCCAGTACCGGCCCATGAAGCTCAACGCCTATCTGGGCACCGGCCAGCCCTGGGACCTGAGCGCCGACGACGGCGGCGTGTTCGTCCTGCCCCCCTATATGTCCGCGGGCGAGAAGGGCAACTGGTTCTCCGGTACGGCCAACGCCATCTATCAGAACATCGACTTCATCGACGTGCGGGACCCGGAATATGTGCTGATACTGTCCGGCGACCACATCTATAAGATGGACTACGCCGACATGCTCCGGGAGCACAAGGAAAAGGGCGCCGCCGCCACCATCGCCGTCATCCAGGTGGGCATGGAAGAGGCCAAGCGCTTCGGCATCATGAACATCGGCAAGGACGGGTATATCGACGCCTTCGAGGAAAAGCCCGCTCACCCCAAGAGCGACACCGCCTCCATGGGCATCTACATCTTCACCTGGTCCAAGCTGCGCCAGGCCCTCATCGAGGACAACGCCGACCCGAACAGCCAGCAGGACTTCGGCAAGAACATCATCCCCAAGCTGCTGGCCGCCGGAGAGAAGCTCTGGCCCTACCGGTTCCAGGGCTACTGGCGGGACGTGGGCACCATCACAAGCCTGTGGGACGCCAACATGGATATGCTCAGCCCCGACACCATCGACCTGTACGACCCCAATTGGCCCATCATGAGCCGCAGTCCCATCCGGCCGCCGCACGTGGCCGGCCAGGGCGCGGACATCCGCCACTCCATCGTGACGGAGGGCTGCGTGGTGGACGGGACCGTGTTCAACAGCGTCCTTTCCAACCAGGTGACGGTGGAAAAGGGCGCGCGGGTGGAATACAGCGTGCTCATGCCCGGCGCCCGGGTGGAGGCCGGGGCGGAGGTGCGCTTCGCCATTTTGGGCGAGAACGTCCGGGTGTGCCGGAATGCCCGCGTGGGCGCCGAGCCGGACGGGACGGATAGCTGGGGCGTAGCGACCTGCGGCCCGGATGTGACTGTTGGCCCCGGCGCGATGGTCGCGCCAGGCGCCATGCTCTATGACGATATGGTGGCGACATGAGAAACGATCTGCATGGTATCATCTATACGCTCAACTCCGAGCTTGCCCTTCGGGAACTGGTCGAGCACAGAAACAGCGCCTCCATCCCCTTCGGCGGGCGCTACAGGCTCATAGACTTCGCTCTGTCCGCCATGGTCAACGCCGGCGTGCGGGACGTGGGCGTCATCATGGAGCGGGACTACCAGAGCCTGCTGGACCACCTGTCCAACGGGGCGGACTGGGGTCTGGCCCGCCGGTCCGGGGGATTGCGGCTGCTGCCGCCTTTCGGCCTGCCCGAGGCGCACTCCGGCACCTTCAACGGCTGCATGGAGGCGCTGCGCTCCGTCAGCTCCTACATACGGGACATCCGCCAGGAGGACGTGGTGCTGTGCGCCGCCGACTGGGTGGGCAACATCGACCTCAACAAAGCCTATGAGCTGCACCGGCAGACCGGCGCGGAGATCACCGCCGTCTGCTCCGAGGGGTACGGACCCTTTGCCCACCACCGGCTGGTGAAGGATGCGGACGGGTATGCCCGGCGGCTGCTGTTCTCCGAGGGCGGACCCGGCGAGGGACTGTTCTCACGGGAGATCTACATCCTCAAGCGGGATCTGCTGCTGGAGCTGATGGACTACTGCTCCGACGCCAACCACAACCACTTCCACCGGGACGCCGTGGCCCATTACCTGGCCCAGGGCGGCAAGATCGCCGTGTACGAGCACAATGCCTATGCCCGGCGCATCACCTCCGTGCGGGACTATTACGACGCCAGCATGGAGCTTCTCCAGCCCAGCATGATGGCGGAGCTGTTCCCGGAAGAGGGCCTGCCTATCCGGACCAAGGAGCGGGCCGAGGCCAGCACCTATTACGGCGAACAGGCCAAGACCAACGCCTCCCTGGTGGCCGACGGCTGCTATATCGAGGGAGAGCTGGACCACTGTATCCTGTTCCGCGGGGTGCGGGTGGCCAAGGGCGCAAAGCTGAAAAACTGCATCGTCATGCAGGACACCGTGATACAAAAAGACGCACAGCTCAACTGCGTCATAGCCGACAAGGACTGCGTGGTGTCCCAGGACTGCTTCCTGTCCGGCACGGACAAATTACCCATTGTGATACCCAAAGGCGAACACATCTGATAAGAAACCGCGTACTTTGCCTCCGCCCTGCGGGACGGCCCGTGGGGCGGAGAACCTTTCATTTTGCATTCTATCTTCATAAGGAGTTTATATATGTTCGAGATCACACGGGACGAACTGCACGCAGCTATCGAGGATAAGCTGTGCGCACACTTTGGCACCACCGGCGACCACGCCACCGACGAGCAGGTCTTTCTGGCCTCCGCGCAGGTCATCCGGGAGACCATGAGCCGGCTCATCGCCGTACAGCGGGAGAAAAAGGACGAAAAACAGGTCCATTACCTGTCCATGGAATACCTGCTGGGCCGGAGCCTGATGAAAAACGCCTACAACCTGGGCATCGGCAAGGAGCTGGCCGGCGCGCTGGAGGATATGGGCCGCAGCGCGGCGGATATCTTTGAGATCGAGCCGGACGCCGGCCTTGGAAACGGCGGTCTGGGAAGACTGGCGGCCTGCTACTCCGACTCCATGGCATCCCTGGATATCCCCGCCTCCGGGTATTCGCTGTGCTATGAGCTGGGCCTTTTTAAGCAGGTCATCAAAAACGGAGCTCAGACCGAGGTGGCGGACAACTGGCCTCTCGGCGCGGTGGGCTGGCTGGTGCCGCGGGAGGAGGATACCTGCGAGGTCCGCTTCGGCGGGCAGGTGGAGGAGATATGGGACCACACCGGCGTGTGCCGCACAAAGCTGACCAACTACACAAGCGTGCTGGCCGTGCCAAGGGATATGCTCATCGCCGGCTACCAGGGCAAGCGGGTCAACACCCTGCGGCTGTGGGAGGCACGCAGCAACCAGGATCTGGACATGTACCTGTTCTCCGGCGGCAAGTACGTGGAGGCTATGGAAAAGCGGACCATGAGCGAGGTCATCACCAAGGTCCTCTACCCCGCCGACGACCATATGCAGGGCAAGGAGCTGCGGTTAAAGCAGCAATACTTCTTCGTCTCCGCCACCGCGCAGGACCTGGTGCGCAAGCACAGGCGGGAGTGGGGCGACGTGCACTCCTTCCCCGACCACCACGTGATACAAATCAACGATACCCATCCCACCCTCATCATCCCCGAGCTCATGCGCATCTTCATGGACGAGGACGGCCTGGGCTGGGACGAGGCTTTCCAGTGCGTGTGCCGCACGGTGGCGTACACCAACCACACCGTGCTCAGCGAGGCGCTGGAGAAGTGGCCCCAGACGCTGGTGCAAAATCTCATGCCCCGTGTCTGGCAGATCATCCGGGAGCTCAACATCCGCTGGACAAAGCAGCTCAACCAGTGGTTCCCCAACGACCAGAAAAAGGTGGAGTACAGCCTGATCCTCGCCGGCGGACAGGTGCATATGGCCAACCTGTGCCAGGCGGTGTGCTATAAGATCAACGGCGTGTCCGCTCTGCACGGACAGATTTTGAAGACCCGGCTTTTCAAGGACGTGTGCTCCGTCCGGCCGGACCGGTACACGTTCGTCACCAACGGCATCGACCACCGGCGCTGGCTGGACCAGATAAACCCCGACCTGTCCGGGCTTATAAAGGACCTGATCGGACCGGGGTTCATCACCGAGCCGGAACGGCTGCGGGACCTGCGCAAGTACGAAAACGACGAGACGGTGCTGGGCATGCTGAACGTGATAAAAGCCCGGAACAAGGACAGGTTCGCCGGGTGGCTGCGCCGGCAGCAGGACGACGTGCTGGACCCGGCCGCGGTGCTGGACGTGCAGGTGAAGCGGCTGCATGAGTACAAACGGCAGCTTCTGGCCGCGATGCTCATCACCAGCTTGCAGCAGCAGCTCCGGGATAACCCCGGCATGGACTTCGTGCCCAGGTCCTTCGTGTTCGCCGCCAAGGCCGCCGGCAGCTACGTGACCGCCAAGCGTATCATCGAGCTCATCAACTCCCTGGCCGCCGACGTGAACCGGGACCCGGCCTGCAAGGGCAAGCTCCAGGTCCACTTCGCCGTCAACTACCGGGTGTCCATGGCCGAGGCGCTCATGCCCGCGGCACAGGTGTCCGAGCAGATATCCACCGCCGGCAAGGAGGCCAGCGGAACCGGCAACATGAAGCTCATGATGAACGGCGCCATCACCATCGGCACCCTGGACGGGGCCAACGTGGAGATGCACGACCATCTGGGGGACGAGAACATGTTCCTGTTCGGCCTGACCGCACCCCAGGTGGAGGACATGCTGCGCAAGGGCTATCAGCCCCAGCGGTATTTCGAGTCCGACCCGGTGCTGCACGCGGTGCTGGAGAAGTTCCGCGCCGGCTTCGCCGACGGCAAGAGCTACGCGGACCTGGTCAACAACCTGCTGTACGGCGGTGACCCGTATATGCTGCTGGCGGACTTCGCCGACTATAAGCGGGCACATACCGAGCTTTATAAGCTCATGGAGGACCCCATCGCCTCGGCGCGCATGAGCCTGGTGAACATCGCCGAGTCCGGCGTGTTCGCCGCCGACAGGGCCGTGAGGGAATACGCGGACAATATTTGGAAGATATAAAAACTTTTCTGGGGGAGAGAAACGCATCGTTGTCTCTCCCCCAGTCAGCGCCATAGGCGCTGACAGCCCCCTCGTCAGAGGGGGCCGGCCCCTGCCGGGGCCGATTTCGGGGGCAAAGCCCCCGCCTCCCTCTGACGAGGGAGGTGGCGCGGCGCAAGCCGCGACGGAGGGAGAGAAACATTAAAATCCAACGCAGTCCACGGCGTAAGCCGGGGACACCTTTGGCGCAAGCCGGAGACACCATTGGGGGCCGCGCTGCGGCGCGAGGGGTTACAATCCCCCAGTCACCGCCTGAAGGCGGCGACAGCCCCCTTTGACAAGGGGGCCGTCCATAATGTGCGGCTTCGCCGCAAATCCAAAGCATCCCCATGTATAACGGAAGGGAGATACCATATGAAAGTACGACAAAGCGGGTTTATCGCGGAGAAGCGTCCCATATTGTTGAAGCTGCGGGACGCGCTGTGCGCGGAGTTTTCCTACGCGTCTGTCCTGGCGGAGGATACCGTGGGCCGGTACTACCGGGTCAGCCGCCACAGCGTCAGCGTGGAGGAAGGGGACAACGCTCGGGGGTTCGTGGTGAAGGCTCTGGACGACGGGCGATACGCGGAATACTCGTTCAACGAGCTGGAAGAAGCTTCCATCCCCGGCATCGTCGACGCGGTGCGGGCGCTGCTGGCCGCGGACGTGCGGCCGGATGGCCTGGGAGCCAATGTCTATGAGCCGCCGGCGGAGGAGCCCACCCTATTCGCCGGGGCCACGGAATACGAGCAGGACCCGGCCTCTCTGGACGACGGGGCGGTCATAGACCGGCTCACGGCGCTGCGGGACAAGGGCCTTTCCATGGACGAGGCGGTGCTGGACTTCGTGGCCCAGGTCACCTGGAACAAGTACACCAAGCTCTTTTTGTCCCGGGACAAGGACATGACCCAGAGCGTGCTGTACACCACCGGCGCGGTGGCGGCCGCCGCCATGCGGGACCAGCAGGTCAAGCAGAGCTATCTGCCCTGCTCCGGGCTGGGAGGCATGGAGCTGCTGGCGAAAATGGAGGACAACGCGGCTCCCTGCGTGCGGACCGCGCTGGACCTTTTGCACAGCGAGCCGATGATACCCGGCGAGTACGAGTGCATATGCGACCCGGAGACCACCGGCATGATCGTCCACGAGGCATTTGGCCACGGGGTGGAGATGGACATGTTCGTCAAGGACCGGGCACAGGCGCCGCAATATCTGGACAAATACGTGGCCTCCCCCCTGGTGACCATGCACGACGGGGCCAGCTCCGCCAGGCAGACCGCCACCTACTTCTTCGACGACGAGGGCACCGCCGCCCACGACACCGTGGTCATCGACAAAGGCGTGCTGAAGCGGGGCATCAGCGATCTGCAATCGGCGCTGATACTGGGCACCGACCCCACCGGCAACGGCCGGCGGGAGAGCTTCGCTCGCAAGGCGTACACCCGCATGACCAACACCTGGTTCGAGCCGGGGCAGGACAAGCTGGAGGACATGATCGGGTCTATCAAATACGGCATGTACCTGGAGTGCCCCTCCAGCGGCATGGAGGACCCGAAAAACTGGGGCATCCAGTGTATGGTCAACATCGCGCGGGAGATCAAAGACGGCAAGCTCACGGGACGCATCTTCTCCCCGGTGGTGCTCACCGGCTATGTGCCGGACCTTTTGAAGTCCATCTCCGCCATGTCGGACGGCACGGAGCTTTCCGGCACGGGCTATTGCGGCAAGGGCCACAAGGAATGGGTCAAGGTCTCCGACGGCGGGCCGTACATCAAGGCCCGTATCCGGCTGGGTTAAGGAGGGAGCAGCATGGAAAAGATCGTTGCCGCGCTGAACGCGCTGGGCGTGGAGCAGTACGTGATCACCGAAAAGCACACCGACTCGCTGGAAGCGTTTTATGTGAAGAAAAACCTGGACCTGACCCGCCGGGCGGACACCACCGTGCGGACGGTGCGGGTGTTCCGGCCATTTGAAAAAGACGGCGAGAGGATGCTGGGAAATTCGGAGGCCACCATACGGCCGGGCATGTCGGAGGAAGAGATTCGCACGGCCCTGGCCGGGGCATGGTATGCCGCGCAGTTCGTGGCCAACCCCTGGTACCCCCTGCCAAAGGGCGTGCAAGCGCCGCCTAAGGCCGACACAGGGGGATTTGGGGGCAAGAGCCTGGCCGAAAATATGAAGGCCGTGGCCCAGGCGCTGTTCGCCGAGGATACGGCACAGGACGTGTTCTTAAACTCCGCCGAGATATTCATGCGGCGGACAGAGAACCGTATCGTCAGCTCCGAAAATGCGGACGTGAGCTGGGAGCAATACGAGGTCTGGGGCGAGTACGTGTGCCAGTGCAAAGCGCCCCAGGACGTGGAGACCTATCACCAGTTCTGCTGCCGGGAGCCCTCCCCGGAGGCGCTGCGCGCCGAGGTGCGCCACGCGCTGGCAATGACAAAGGCGCGCGCTCAGGCCGTGACGGTGCCTAAGACCGGTACGTACGCGCTGGTGCTGGACCGGGAGCAGGTGGGGACCCTGCTCAGCTACTATGTGGACCGGTCCAACTCCGGCATGATCTATCAGAAATATTCCTCTTTCCAACTGGGCGACGGCGTCCAGGGGGAGGATATCGCCGGCGACAGGCTCACCATGGGGTTGAAAGCCACGGAGCCTTACACGGACTTCGGCGCGCCTATGGTCGACCGGCCGCTGGTGGAAAATGGCGTGCTGAAGACCATCCACGGCGGGGCCAGGTTCGGCCACTACCTGGGCGTGGAGCCGACCGGCAATTACCGGGCCGTGACCGTGCCCGTGGGCGATACGTCCATGGACGAGCTGACAAAGGAGCCGTGCCTGCACGCGGTGAGCTTCTCGGACTTTCAGATGGATGCCCTCAGCGGCCACTTCGGCGGGGAGATACGCCTGGCGTTCCTGCACGAAAACGGGACCGTTACCCCCGTCACCGGCGGGAGCGTGAACGGCTCCATATTGGACGGGCAGGGACATATGACGTTCAGCAAGGAGCGGTTTCACAGCAGGGACTACGACGGGCCGCTGGCCGTGCGCGTCGAGGGCGTGAACGTGGCCGGGGAAGGATAAAGCAAAAAGGTAAAAAAGGCGGCGGGCTGTGGCAACACAGTCCGCCAAAGTTTAGGGTTGTGGGATAAAGATATGAGCCGGGCCCTCCAGGACCCATTGGATAAGCTGTGATTAGAGGATACCTCTTTCCGGGGATTTTGTAAAGAGCGAAAAAGGACGAACGGACACTAGTTTTGTCGAGAGGCTCATATTTTTTCTCGCCGTTGACACCGCCTATGAAAACAGGTATAGTGACATCATGAATGTTTACGATTTCGACAAGACCATATACCCCGTGGACAGCACGGCTCAGTTTTATCTCTGGTGCCTGCGCCGGTATCCGGGGACGTGGCGCACCATGCCATGCACGGCGTGGGCATTTTTCTGCATGGGGCTGCGCATAAAGCCAAAAACGGCGTGTAAGCAGATATTTTACCGGTTCCTCCGGCATGTGCCGGCCGACGCGCCGGAGAGGTTCTGGCGGGAGCACATCGGGGCCGTGTGCCCCTGGTATATGGCGCAGAAGCGGGATGACGACCTGGTCATATCCGCGTCGCCGGAATTTCTGCTGCGGCCGGTCTCCCATGCCCTGGGCTTTGCGCTGATGGCCTCCCCCGTGGACCAGGCCACGGGCCGGTATGAGGGGGAGAACTGCCACGGGGCCGAGAAGGTGCGCCGGTTCCGGGAAAAGTACGGCCAGGCACACGTGGAGGGGTTCTGGTCCGACTCCCGCTCCGACAGTCCCATGGCCGCGCTGGCGGATGAGGCGTGGCTGGTCACGAAGGAGGGTGTCGTGCCGTGGTGAGGGGGCGGGGACCAATGATAACTGACAATCCCCCAGTCAGCGCCAAAGGCGCTGACAGGGCAGATTGTCAAGCAAGTGCAACACTAAAAACTTCAGCGGGAGTTTTCCATTTGAGGCATTTTCTGGGTCGGGAAT
>CANQQB010000055.1 GCA_947625845.1 uncultured Oscillospiraceae bacterium | reverse complement strand
CCCTGCCTGGAGCAGGTCGTCCAGGCCGGCAAGAAGCTGCTCATCATCGCCGAGGACGTGGAGGGCGAGGCTCTTGCCACCATCATCCTTAACAAGCTGCGCGGCACCTTCACCTGCGTGTGCGTCAAGGCCCCCGGCTTTGGCGACCGGCGCAAGGAGATGCTCCAGGACATCGCCATCCTGACCGGCGGCCAGGTCATCAGCAGCGACCTGGGCATGGAGCTTAAAGACGCCACCGTGGATATGCTGGGCCATGCCCGCCAGGTGAAGGTGACCAAGGAGGACACCATCATCGTGGACGGCGGCGGCGAGGCCAAGGACATCCAGGACCGCATCCACCAGATCAAAAACCAGATCGCCAACACCGAGAGCGAGTACGACAAGGAGAAGCTCAACGAGCGCCTTGCCAAGCTGTCCGGCGGCGTGGCCGTCATCAAGGTCGGCGCGGCCACCGAGACGGAGATGAAGGAGAAGAAGCTGCGCATCGAGGACGCTCTGAACGCCACCCGCGCGGCGGTGGAGGAAGGCATCGTGGCCGGCGGCGGCAGCGCCTATCTGCTGGGCGCCAAGGCGGCCGCCAAGGTAGCGGAAGGCCTGGAGGGCGACGAGAAGACCGGCGCCAACGCCGTGGCCAAGGCCCTGGAGGCCCCCGTGATGCAGATCGCGGCCAACGCCGGCTTGCAGGGCGCGGTGATTCTGGATAAGATCATGGCCAGCGACGTGCCCACCTACGGCTTTGACGCGGCTCAGGAGGTGTTCTGCGACATGATCGCCGCGGGCATCGTGGACCCGACGAAGGTCTGCCGCAGCGCGCTGGAGAACGCCGCGTCTGTTGCCAGCATGGTCCTGACCACCGAGAGCCTGGTCACCGACATCAAGGAGCCCCCCGCCCCCGCCGCTCCCAACCCCGACATGGGCGGCATGTACTAAGTCGGAGCACGCTCCATAACACAAGGCCCGGTGCAAGCACCGGGCCTTACGTATTTCGCGGCCTTCCTTGAAAAAGTAAATCATCTTGTAAACGGCGGATGTTTGCGATAAAATATAAGGGAACCCCGGAAAGGAGGTCAGGCGTATGGAGCGGCCATATTCTGTGCCTGAATTACAGACGATCCTGTCGCCGATCTTTGCCGCCCATGGCGTAAAGAAGGCCGTTCTTTTCGGCTCGTATGCGAAAGGCCTGGCTACGCCGCACAGCGACGTGGACCTGCTGGTGGACAGCGGCCTGCGGGGCCTGGCTTTTTTTGGCCTTTTGGAAAGTGTGGCCTCCGCCTTGGATACGCCGGTCGATCTGATCGACACCACGCAAGTGGAGAGAGGTTCGCCGATCGAGCGCGAGATGCTGAGCAGCGGGGTGAATATATATGAGCGATAAGGACCAAAGAGTTCTGGAGAAGATACGGCAGCATATCGACGCCATCCTGCGGTACTGTCAGGGTTGCAACAGCTTAGAGGACTTTCAGAGCGATACCATGCTCGTGGAGGCGACCGTGTTCAACCTCATGCAGATCGGAGAACTGGCGAAAGAGGAACTGAGCGATTCGGCCAAAGCTTCGATCAAAACAATACCGTGGCATCAGTTGTACGGCATGAGAAACCGCATCGTTCACGGCTATTCCGGCATCAACCTCAGGATCGTTTGGGATACCGTAAAAGAGGATATCCCCAGGCTGCGGGATGAACTCGATCCCTGATAGAAGAGCACACGTCATCGAGGAACAGCATAAAGGAGGACAGTTCGATGTTTGTGAGAAAGGCGCTGGTATACCGGTCCAAGGACAAGCAGGACTGGGAAAAGGCACAGGCGCTGCTGACCCAGGCGGGGCTGGCGTGCTACCCCTTCGCCGGCCAGGAGCCGCCTGTGCCCGGCTGCGGCGCGAAGATAGACCCCCGGAAGTTCATGAACAAAAAGCCGGTGCCCACCACGCTCTATACCATCCAGGTGGCCGCGGCGGATAAGGACAAGGCGGAGGCCGCTCTGGACGGCAAGGTCCTGCCCGTGCGCAGTTACGGCTTCGGCATTTGAATCGGTTGACATAAAAATCCCCGACTCTCCCGAGCCGGGGATTTTTGCTGTCGCGCTCCCGCTTGCGCGACCGGTATCTTTATGATACAATATAAATAATGCGGAGACCCACTGTTCCTTGCGTGGGTAACGGTAAAAAGACGGTGCCTGACATCCCGCAACAGCGAGATCGGAAGGTGAATGTGTCATTGCTCTTGCGGGGTGATTACTCCCAAGAAAGGATGATGCACGATTACTTTGACTGTCCTTGGCAGCTTGTGCAGCATCGCCGGGTTCGCTTTTGCGATCTGGTGCTACATAGAGAACCACAGAAAGAAAAAGTAAGCCGTCTGTTGCAGGCAGACGGCTTACAGCTGTCTTGGGGCCGTAGCCCCGGATTGAAGTAACACGTCGTTGCGGCACCGTTTGGGTTTCCGCAGATTTATTATACAACCGCTTTCCTCGCCTTGTCAAGGCGTTTTCATTTTGGCGTGTTCGTTTTCACTCTGCTAAAACGGCGGGAAAAGCTCCTCGCGGTCGCGCCCCCGCTTGCGCGACTGGTATCTTTATGATACAATATAAATAATGCGGAGACCCACTGTTCCTTGCATGGGTAACGGTAAAAAGACGGTGCCTGACATCCCGCGTCGGCGGAATGGAGGCGTGTATGCAGCCCTCGCGGGAAATTCTTTCCGAAGGGGGTGAGTACATAGACACTATCTTGACCGTGCTGGGCTTCGTCGGCGCCATTGGCGCCGTCGCCAGCATCGTGTCTCTCGTGCTTTACTTGCACGACAGAAAAGAGAAGTGAGCCGTCTGTCGCAAGCAGGCGGCTCACGGGTGGTTGGGGTGACAGCCCCGATCGCTCTTGTAAGTCAACTGTACTGCGGCACCGTTTGGGTTTCCGCAGGTTTATTATACAACCGCTTTCCTCGCCTTGTCAAGGCGTTTTCATTTTGGCGTGTTGTTTTCACTCCGCTAACATGGCGGGAATAAGCTCCTTGCGGCGGCCCGCAACAAAATCCCCGGCTCTTGCGAGCCGGGGATTTTTGCGGTCAAATCAGCCTTTCAGGCCGTTTTCCTGCCGCTCCATGTTCTCCACCACCACGTCGTAGATGTCCCCCAGGCCGGAGGCGTACTCCAGGACCTTCCAGGGTACGTTGGTGTGGAAGTGGATCTTGATGAGGTCCTCGTCGCCCACGGCCAGCAGGCAGTCGCCGGGGATATTTTCCATGATGTAGTCGTGGATGGCGTCCTCATCCAGGTCGTGCCCCTCGATGAGGAGCTGGGTGTCAAAACGGTATTCCAGCATGTATGATTCTCCTAAATATGTGATATGAGCCTTATCGACGTGCAAAGATACTATATAGTAACACATATTGGAGCGATTGTCAAAAAAATACGCACGCCGTCAAGAGCGCAATCAGCGCCCATTGTGGGACATTTTGGGACATTTGCGGGCACTTTGGGACATTTGGGGGCATTTTTTGGCGTTTTACGGCCATTTTTGCGCCCAAGTGGGCGCTTGGTGGGCGCTTCATGCGCCCATCCCCGCGGGCCCGTCGCCGGGTACCTCCCGGATCAGGATGAAGGGAGTGAGCTGTCGGTCCTGGCCGGCGGGGTTGTCCGAAATAAGGGACAGCAGCGCCGCGTTGGACCAGTTTTGCAATTTTGTGCACTTGCCCAACATCTCCACGTCCAAATCGTTGGCGTCCACGATTACCATGGCGACCCCGGTCTTTTCATACACCTCGTCGCAGACCTGGACCGGGTGGCTGGGGATGCGGACCCCCATGTGGGCGTACTCCGGGATGTCCCGGCCGAAAAAGCCGTCCAGCCCCCGGACTTCCGGGCCAAGCATATCGTAAAACGTGCCGTGCACGCCCCGGAGCTTGTCCAGTCCCGCGCAGAGAGCGGCCTGTATCACCCGCTTCAGGCCGCAGGTGTTGATGGCGAACTGCATCTTCACCGGCAGGCCCATCCCCGGCCCGGCCTGCGTTTGATGGACGAAACGGGAGAGAAGCTTTGCCCAGAGGCCGGGTTTGACCTCCGCCTCCGTGACGATGCGGCCCTGGCACAGGGCGATCACCTTCTCGCTGACGGATACAATGTCCCCCGGCCGCCAGAGGGGCTTGACGTATGTCTCCACCAGGTCCACATAGCTCTCCCCCACCCGGACGAAGTGGGTCCGTATCGCGTGGCGGGCAAAGGTCCGGCCGCCGCAGGCTTGGATGGTGACGGACTTGCCGGCGTTTGCGTAGTATTCCATGAGCGCCTCCTGTCTTTTGTGCCGGGGAAGTGGTAACAACCTGTAACTGTTTGTTACTTATAGCACAGCGAGGCGGTTTTGTGGGCTGTTTGACGAAAAGTGCGGTTTTTTCGCGGTGAAATGCGGGTGAAAGCGGGTGGACAGAAGCGCCGGAGCGAGGTAAGATAAGAAAGAAACAAAAAATTACAAAGGAGGCGGCTGCATGAAGGTGGCGATCTGCGACGATGACGGGGCGTTTTGCGATCTTTTCAGCCGGATGCTGGAGGAACAGTTCACGGCCCGGCACTGGCCCTGCGATTACGCGGTGTTTTCCTCCGGGGACGCGCTGCTGACGGCGGACCTGGCGGACGTGGCCGTGGTGTTTCTGGACATCGACATGCCGGGGCTGGACGGCATGCAGACCGCCAGGCGGCTGCGGGAGCGGTCCAGGGACCTGCTGCTGGTATTCGTGACGGCGCTGGACCGGTACGCCGTGGAGGGGTACAGCGTGGAGGCGCTGCGGTATCTCCTGAAAGACGACCTGGACCGGCAGCTTGGTCCCTGCGTGGACGCGCTGCTGGAAAAGCTGTCCGAGCGCCGCCGGTACATAAAGGTCCAGACCCCGGACAGGTGGATGACCGTGAGTTTGGAGGATATCCGGTATTTTGAGGGCACTGTCTCCCGCCGGGTGCTGCTGCATTTAAGGCATGGCGAGCCGTTGGAGTGCATGGGCCGTATCGGGGACTACGCCGAAAAGCTGGCCGGGGACGATTTTCTGCGCATCCAGCGCAGCTTTCTGGTGAACATGCAGGTCATCGAGGACATCCGCAACTACCGGGCCGCGCTCACCGGCGGGGAGAGTCTGGCCGTGAGCCGGAAAAACTACAGCGACATCACCCGAAGGTATGTGACATGGAAAGCGAGGCAGGCATGATGACGGCGGACACGCTGGCGGCGCTGGCGTATCGTTGTTACAACCCTTCCGTCAGCGCGGGGCGCTGACACCTCCCCTTACACAGGGGGGCCGTTCAATAAGGTAATATTTAAAATCCAACGTGTCCCCGGCGTAAGCCGGGGACATTATTGGTTTGTCATAACTAACAATTGTGGCGGTGGCAGAAAGCGGCAGATTTCGGCAACACGACGAAAGTGGGGAAAAGGGGATGATATCCCTTGACAAATGAGTTAGGGATGACTAAAATGGCATGCGGCGTTAGGGATGACTAACGCCTATATCGCTGCCATTGGATTAGGCATGACTAATCAGCGGAGAGGGGGAGCACGTATGCCGATCACGATGCTGCATAAGGGCGAGAGCAGCCTCATCACCCGTATCGGCGGAAAGCCGGAGACCCGCCGGTTCCTGGAAAATCTGGGGTTCGTGGTGGGAAGTCCGGTGACGGTGGTGAGCGACATCGGCGGCAACCTGATCGTCCGTATCAAGGACGCGCGGGTGGCCGTGAGCCTGGAGATGGCGCAGAAAATCTATGTGTGAAGGAGGAAGGAGCATGACGCTGCGGGAGGCAAAGGTGGGCCAGACAGTCCGGGTGGCCAAATTGGAGGGCGCCGGGGCGGTGAAGCGCCGGATCATGGACATGGGCATCACCAAGGGCGAGAGCATCTATGTGCGCAAGGTGGCGCCGCTGGGGGACCCCATCGAGATAACCATCCGGGGGTATGAGTTGAGCCTCAGAAAAGCGGACGCGGAAATGATCGTTGTGGAATGAGAGGATAAGAAGATGGCGGATAAGAACATAACAATAGCCCTGGCGGGCAATCCCAACTGCGGCAAGACCACGCTGTTCAACGCCCTGACCGGGGCCAACCAGTACGTGGGCAACTGGCCCGGCGTCACGGTGGAGAAAAAAGAGGGACGGCTGAAGGACCACAGAGACGTGACCGTCACGGACCTGCCGGGGATTTACTCGCTGAGCCCGTATACGCTGGAGGAAGTGGTGGCACGGAACTACCTCATCGACCAGCGGCCGGACGCCATATTGAACATCGTGGACGGGACCAATCTGGAGCGGAACCTGTACCTGACCACTCAGCTTGTGGAGCTGGGCATTCCGGTGCTGGTGGCCGTGAACATGATGGACGTGGTGAAAAAGACCGGGGATAAGATCGACACGAAAAAGCTGGCGAAAGCCCTGGACTGCCAGGTGATGGAGATCTCCGCGCTCAAGGGCGACGGGGTGACGGCCGCGGCGGAGGCCGCCGTGGAGCTGGCAGAGAGCGGCCGGGTGACAGAGCCGCAGCACCGGTTCGCCGGGTGCGTGGAGCACGCACTGGCCCATATCGAGGAGGTGGCCGTGCATGAGATGCCGGCCGAGCAGCAGCGGTGGTACGCCATCAAGCTCTTCGAGCGGGACGAAAAGGTGGCCGAAAAACTGGGGTTAAATGACGCGGCGCTGGCCCACATCGGGCAGGATATCGCCGACTGCGAGCGGGAGATGGACGACGACGCCGAGTCCATTATCACTGCCCAGCGCTACGATTACATCACGGCGGTTGCCAAAGAGTGTATGGCCCGCCGGGGCAAGGAGAAGATGACCGCCTCCGACAAGATCGACCGGGTGGTCACCAACCGGTGGCTGGCGCTGCCCATTTTCGCGGTGGTCATGTTCTGCATCTACGCCATCGCCATGGGCGGGTGGAGGATATCCATCGGCACCGCGCTGACCGACTGGGCCAACGACGGGCTTTTCGGGGACGGCTGGTTTCTGCCGTTCACGGCGAACAGCGACGCCTGGGAGGAGGACTCCGGGGCATATGAGGAGGCTTCCGCCATTATTGAGGCGTATGAGGCCGGAGACAGCGAGGCGTATCTGTACGACGACGAGGCCGGCGAGACGAACGTTATCCCCGTGGACCAGGCGGCCTACGACCAGGCCCTGACCGTGGCGGAGCCGGACCCGGCTGATTACGGCGTGTGGGTGCCCGGTATCCCCGTGCTGGCGGAAAGGCTGCTGGACGCGCTGGGCTGCGGCGAGGTGGTCAAGAGCCTGGTGCTGGACGGCGTCGTGGGCGGCGTGGGGGCCGTGCTGGGGTTCGTGCCCCAGATGCTGGTGCTCTTCCTGCTGCTGGCGATTTTGGAGGACGTGGGCTATATGGCCCGGGTGGCGTTCATCATGGACCGTATCTTCCGGCGGTTCGGATTGTCCGGTAAGAGCTTCATCCCCATGCTGGTGGCCACGGGCTGCGGCGTGCCCGGCGTGATGGCCAGCCGGACCATCGAACAGGACCGGGACAGGAAGATGACCATCATGACCACCTGCTTCATCCCCTGCGGGGCGAAAATGCCCATTATCGCCCTGTTCGCCGGGGCGCTGTTCGGCCAGAGCCCGCTGGTGGCCGTGTCCGCGTTCTTCATCGGCATCGGGGCCGTGGTGCTCAGCGGCATATTGCTCAAGAAGTGCAAAGCTTTCGCCGGCGAGCCCGCGCCGTTCGTCATGGAGCTGCCCGCCTATCACGCGCCCCAGGCCCGGAACGTCCTGCGGGCCATGTGGGAGCGGGGCTGGTCCTTCATCAAGCGGGCCGGGACCATCATTTTGCTCTCGTCCATCGTGCTGTGGTTCCTCCAGGGCTTCGGGTTTGAAGACGGCGCCTTCGGCATGGTGGAGGATAACGACGCGTCCCTTCTCGCGGCCATCGGCAGCGCCATCGCGTTCATCTTCGCGCCTCTGGGCTTCGGAAGCTGGCAGGCCACCGTGGCGGCCATCACCGGCCTGATCGCCAAGGAGGAAGTGGTCAGCACTTTGGGCGTGCTGTATCCCGGCAACCTGACGGCTCAGATCGGCGCGGCGTTCACGGGGCTGACGGCCTACTCCTTCATGATCTTCAACCTGCTGTGCGCGCCGTGCTTCGCGGCTATGGGCGCCATCCGGCGGGAGATGAACAACGCCAAATGGACCTGGGCCGCGATAGGGTACATGTGCGCGTTCGCCTACGCCGTGAGCCTGATCGTGTATCAGGTGGGCAGCCTCTTTGCCGGCGGCGGGTTCGGCGTGGGCACCGCGGCGGGTCTGCTGGCGCTGGCGGGGCTGGCGTATCTGGTGTGCCGTCCGGCTCCGGACCTTACGCATACGGCGGGGAAAAATACCCGCAGCGTGCACGCGGGGGCGTGAGCCATGGGAGCGTTTTTCCAGGCACACGGCGGCGATATCCTGGTGAGCGGGGCGGTGCTGGTCTGCGTTATCGCCATCGTGCGGCACATGATACGCGGCAAAAAAGCCGGCAAGAGCGCCTGCGGCGGGTGCAGCGGCGACTGCGCGCACTGTTCCATGCACCACTGAACAAGCTTTTGGTTCTCTCCTTTTTTATGTACGGGAAAAGAAGCGGTTTTCGGGCCGCTTCTTTTTCTGTATCATTTTTTCACGTCGGAGGGTTGACAAGAGCGCTATGTCGTGTTACGATATAGTCACGATATATCGAGAGGCGACATATCGAAACGCGACATAAGGACGGTGATCATATGGGCAGAAGCGCGGAACCGCTGACGGAGAGCACTTTTTACATCCTGCTGTGCCTGTACCGGGGGCCGAACCACGGCTACGGCATCATGCGCCAGACACTGGCCCTGTCGGAGGGGCACGTGCACATCGGCTCCGGGACCATGTACGGGGCCACGGGCAACATGATGAAAAAGGGCTGGATCGAGGAGTTTCCCTCGGCCGGCGAGGATAGGCGGCGGTCGTACCGGCTCACGGACGCGGGGCGGCAGGTGCTGCTGGACGAGGCGGCGCGGCTTCAGCACCTGGCCGCGGCCGCGGCGGAGATCATGGAGGGAGGAAAAGAAAATGAGGAATAAGAAGACACGCTATGCGTTTTACCCCGCATGGGAGTACCGGCGGGAGGCGGAGGACCTGAACGCCTTGTCGGACAAGGGCTGGCAGCTGGAAAAGGGCGGGTGCTTCCGCAGCAAATTTTACCGGGACGAGAGCGTGCGGTATCGGTACGCGCTGGACTATAACCAGTCCATCGACGACCCGGTCCGGTACCGGGACACCTTCGCCGAGCAGGGCTGGGAGTTCGTCAGCGACACCTTCAACGGCTGGCACTATTTCCGCAAGGTCTATGACCCGTCCCTGCCGCCGGAGGAATATGAAATTTACACCGACGAGGCATCCGTGCGGGACATGTCGGGCCGGTGGAGCCGGCTGGGGTACGCCTTCGGCGTCATCGAACTGGTCTGCGCGGCGATGAATCTGTTCGTCCTTCTGCGCCATCCCAGCATCACCAACATTGCCATGGCTTTGGCCTGCCTGATGCTGGGCGTCATGATCCTGGTGGGGGCGAGGCGTATCCGCCGTCCGGAGACCGCCGGAAAGCCAAAAAAGAGCATGGGTTGGTGCTTCACGGTGGTGTTTGTTCTGCTGGCGGTGGGGCTGGTGTTCGGCGTCATCCACTCCGAGGTCACCGCCGACAGCGAGTATGTGTACGACCCGGCCAACGAACCCTGGACATGGCAGATGCACATCTCCCTGCCGGACTTTTACACTCTGGACGTGGAGGCGGACACGGACGCCTATGTGGACATCACCGTGACGAATCATAAAAACGGCAAGGAGCTGGCCGTGCTGGGCGGCGGCTGGGACCTGCGGGCCAAGACGACCATGTTCCTGTGGCCGGGCGAGTACGACGTGACCACAAAATACGCCGAGGGCACCGAGCCGGGGACGACGGGGATTTTCAGGTATGAGGTGGATTGAGATGTCTCTCCCTCAGTCAGCGCGGAGCGCTGACAGCCCCCTCGTCAGAGGGGGCCGCGCTGCGGCGCGAGAGAGCAAGAGATGGATTGAGAGCGCAAAAAACGACAGCACCGCCTCGCGCTGGGGGCGGTGCTGTCGGGGTTTGAACGGGGCGGGTCACAGCTTGGGTGTGAACATGGGGCATTTGCCGCCGTTCAAATGTATCTGCTCCTCGCTGAAATTATAGTATAGCGCTATCGGGTTGGAAAAGCTGCACTCGGGCCGGCCGAGCTCGTCATATGAGCCGTCATCCCGGCATTTGCTGCAAAAGTCTCGGCGAAAGTCCCGATAGAACGCGTTGGCCTTCGCGTAGGTATCCCCGCTCCCGCCGTTGACCTGGTCCAGGTCCGCGTCGTCCAGGGCTTTCGCCTCAAAGTTTTTGTCGTTGGTCATGGTTTCAAGTCCTCCGGGTTTAAAGTTGTCGTGTTGTTGTTCGCGGCGAGGTTCTCTTTTGCCAAGTTATTTACCCAGTCGGCGGCCTTTTGTGCCGCGGCTTCGGAACCAAGTCCCATAAACCTATCAAGTCCGCCGGAGACGGCGTCCAGGGCCTCGTCGGGGAGCTTCTTTTCGTCGTTGGTCATGGTATTCTCCTTTCCTTTACTGCTTGGGGTCCATATTGCGATCCCCAGCTAAGATCTCTTTCGCGACTTCGGTGCTCTGGTCGGCCAGATATTGCAGCTTCTCCAGATGCGATGCTCCGGGGACCCTGTCCCATGCCCCCGTAAACCCCGTGACGCCGCCGGAAACATCGTCCAACGCCTCGTCGGGGAGTTTCTTTTCGTCAGACATGATCTGTGTTCCTCCTTGTTTGTATTTTCGTTTTTCCCGTCCGGGTCACCCTCAGTATCGAACAAAACGGGGAAAACGTCAATAGTTTTGTCCTGAATCGACAAAAATGCGACTCGAATTGCACATCAGAACGGCTCTGGAGATGCCAGGACCTCGTAACGGAGGGGTTCCGTAAGACAGTGTGACATCGAAAAATTGAAAACTGGCAACTGCCTTACGGAATTGGAATCGACAGAGCAGACAGCGGCTGGTGCGAAATGCACCAGCCGTTGCCTGTTATACTCTGCTTAAAACTTTTGAAGCATGTCACGCAATGAAACTCGGGGTGAAGGATGCTATATTTCACCTCTACCCCCTGACTTTGACGGTCTAAACACATTTTATTTAATAGGATCGAGGAGCAACGTAACATCTACTACTTATTTTACATCTTACGCTCAATACACTGATTGCAAGGACATTTTGGAATATATTGTTCGGCGCCCCAAAATACCATGATCTTGCAGCGGCCATGAAAGAGCCTCGTCTCATGTTGATTAGGTTATTATCAATCTGCTTGCAGCCATTTCAACCTGCCAATGGAACAAATTATCAGGTGCTCGTCTCTTGGGTCATACAACCATCAACAAATCTGTTGAAGGCGTCATCATCAAAAAGCTGACCTGAAAAAACAGCATTACATTCATCCAACAGCCGATGCATATGCTCTTTTGGCAAGCTTCCTTCCAGTGTTTTGATAATCGCTGAAATGTTGGCTCTTACCCGGTCTAAAGACATGCTGAGATACTCTGCATCCTCCGGGTCCGTCAATAACTCATTCAACTTTGAATATACCCACAGCTCCTCCGCTGCATCCCCGATCTGGGGAGCTTCGGGGGCAGGATCGCGTTTTACTGATAACTCGTACTTTTGCGGGAAACAACGCAGCATCTGTTCCGTCACATTCTCAAAAAACGGGGTGGATAAGTTCTGGGATCGGCCCCCATCCCTTGATTCGTTTTCTGCTTTTGCATCGCAAAACAACTGTCTTGGTAAGCGCAGCGCGGACGGTTCTACTCTTCCTGGCTCATCGGAAAACAGTACGACCATATATTCAAACGACGAATCCGCAAATGAAATGCTGTTGAGAAACAGTTCCGTCAAATCATCGCCGGATGTTGCATCCAGATCGTCGACGATGATGGGGTAGCAACGCAAAATCCCCATAGAATAGGTCGCCTCTGGAAAATGAACGGAGAAATTGGCGCACAACGGCGCTAACCCCTCTTCCACCGTTTCTAACTCTCTCCTATTGCTGGCTTCATTCCATGCTGTTACCTGATATTTGTTAAAATACTTACTGGGAGAATGGTCCATATAGTAATTGCAATTCATCAGCAGAGAATTGATTCTCTGCTGTTCTATTGCGCAGAGCTCTTCATGCTCTTTTTGATATGCAGTGTTATGGCAGGCATCATAAAAGAACTGCTGCATATTCTTTAACGAACTATTTGCCGTCCTGATATTAACAAGCGCTAGGCGTTGATTCTCGGCATCTTTGCGCAGAAATCCGGCAAACTGTCGGAAAAAGTTATCCATGCTATGAAAGAACTCAGACTTAATTTTTGCTAAACCTTCTGGCAACGCTGCTTTTTCATAAAAAGGACGATCTTCCCGAGGATACCGGGCTTCTTTTATGATCTGCTGCGTCAGCTCGCTGCTAAGCTTATCTATTTCTGCTCCCAACTCCCCCAAGGACCGGCCCGCAAGCAGCTTATGCATGATGGAACAGCATTTTTCGGTGAGTTGGCAAATCAGCCTTCTTATAGAGAGCCAATACTCTATCCACTCTGCGACCGTGTCGAATTCATAATTGCTCAGAATCGTCTTTAGCCATAACGAAGTTAAGTTCTGATGAAACATGATCACAATATTTCGGATGGGCATTTCCTTGTGTGAATCATCCGGAATTTGATACGCGGAGAGCATATCCAGTTTAGGCATAATGGCGTCGGCGCAATATGTGTCAAATATCGGAAGGATCTTACAAATCGTTTTTAGTCTGGACACGCTTTCATTATTTGCATTTTTAATATCGCGCAGCCGAAGGATATATTCTGTATGGATGGCCTTTCTCTCCGGTTCAAGATACAGTTTTTGTGAATCGATCCTATGTTTGATATAGGTAAGGATCGTCTCAAGATTCGCCTCGACAAAACACATGTATTTTTCTCTGCTGCCGCAAAATAAGCAGTACATCAACGACGAGATGCTGTCCAGGGTGAACCTTTCTGCGTCAGACCAGAGGTCCTCCGGTGAAAAATTCACGGACAAATTGAAAGCAGGATCGATGTCATATAACCACTCAGCAATTGCGGCATATGATTTGATATCACGAATACCGGCAAATTTGCCTCCAAGTAATTTCTCATACAACTTCCGGGCGAAGGAATATACATATGTTTCATGTAGATTGCATGCGGGTAAATTATCCCGGAGATCACAAAGGTATTGAATGTTTTTGTTCTCAGGCATGCTTTCCCGGAGTTTTTCGAGTGTGTCTACCGAGACATTGAACTCTGGAAAACATGCAAAAGGACAGACTTCCGTTGAGATGATCTGAAGTCCACCATGTATGTTCGCATCGTCAAATTTATCTTTTTGCGCGAAATAATATTGCATTACGCTCCCGGAGAAGAGCCCTTGAATCGCGGCTAAATATACAGACAAATCTTCATCATGCCACAATATGTCTACGACGCGGGTGAAGAACTCATCCCTCGTAACATTGAACTCCGGCAGATGTGAAAAGAAAACATCCATATCCGCATCTTCAGCGATCATAATGACCGCAAGCGCCGTATCATCGATCGGAAGAAACTCGTGCAGGCGGTCTACAACGTGTCTGGAGCGGATTGGGTGTAGGCCTTCAATATAGCCGCCATCTGTATCGATATGGACAAGAAACTCATCCTCCATGCTTTTCAGGAGCTCGTCGTAGTCCTCGTCTGTCGGCTCATTCATACTTGCCAGAAGCTTACGGACAGAGAGTCTGATCCCACATGCATCGGCGAAACATACCTTGCGCAGGATGTCACATTTTGCCCTGCCGGCGGGCGATCGGCTTATTTCAGACATTTGTGCTGATATCCTTTCTGCCAGCATCTCGCCATGCGTAAGAAGGTAGACATACTCGATCAAAAGCTGTCGGTCCGCTATCCTGTTCCACGCATTTTGCCAGCGGGTCATACTTGGATGCAGGCGGTCGGCTGCCTTGAACATATCAAATATAGCAACAGCCTCATTCTCGGTAAGCACCGGCTTGATCATGTGGATAGACCGAATATTGCTGATGTCTCCGCTGTAGTTGTACCAGTCGGTCTCTCTTGATGTGATAAGAAATCTATAATGGTCGGTCGGCTCAAGCTGCATCTGCTGTACAAGGTCCGTCCAATTTTTATAGTGCGCATCCAGGTTATCGATGATAATGAGAACCTTTTCCCCCAGCTGTATCCTTGTTTTAAAATACTGGACCGTGTTGCCGATCTCCTGTATATCGTCGCACCATGTCAGCAGATAGGGCGTATAATCATCCCGCAGCTTGTACGCGGCCTGCAAAGCAAGCGTGGTTTTCCCCTGACCGCTTGACGCCTTTATGACCGTAACTTTATATTTATCGATCGAATCCTCGATCTGTTCCTCCAGCCCCGGACGCCGGATTGGAAGTCCGCCTGCTATATCCGCCGGCGACGCTTTTTTCCCTTCGTAAAAGCCGGGGCCGGAGTCCGCGCCGGGAACGGGAAAGTGCAGTCTTCGAATCCAGCTGTGAGCCGGATTCTGCGGGCCCTTGCTGATATCGTCCTTGACCGCAAGCACACGCTTATCTATTTCCTCCTTAGTAATGTAAGCCCGTTTCTCCATCTTATCCAGGCAGAAAACCTTAAGGCTGTTTGCAAACAAGGATAGATTGTCTGTTGTGAGATCGTATGCTTTGACCAGCGCCTGCCAGATCCCTTCCTCCAAGGATGTCTTTTCAACGTGTTCAAATGATAATTTTGATATAAAATCGTCAAAATCATACGCTGTCCAGTTCCAGCCGGGGCATTCGGATTGGATCCTCCCGATCACCTCCTGCCAGTGGGCGCTGGAGGCGCGGTCCAAATTGGACTGGAACAGCTTTTTCATATGCCCGTTCGCGACAGGAAAATCGTAGACCAGCTTAAACTGCCTGTTTGGGTCCAATAAATACGCTTCCAAAAAATTTTTAAGGACAGGAGGCAAAAAACTCGCGTCCTGTCTGTCTATAGAGTACTTCAATTGTATGTGCGTGATCTCATGACCGCCTTCCACGCAATGAATTTGATCGATATCTTCGATCGCCTCAAGCTGAAAAGAAGTCTTCGCATCTGCCGACAGAAGGATCAAATAGCAGGAATAAAGCAATTGATATGAATACCCTTTAAGAGCGACTTGACCTCCATCACGCGAGGTAGCTAGTTCTTGAATTGTATTCTTAAATGATGACGCCTTATTTGTTTTCTTCTTCCTGCTTTTTCTTTTACTCATGATGTGTTTTAACCTCTCTCCAATAATACACCTTGATACTGTATTCATATTATACTATGTATCATCGCAGTATTACAAGGATTTTAGTGTATTTAGGTTGTCTTCCAATGTAATAAAAGCTGAATCAGACACCAATGCTTGTATAGACTATCTAAGCTACTATGCACTTAAATCTTTGCATCAGGTAATTTAATTATCCAAAGGCATGACATCGAACGTATCTACACAGCTATCTATCATTCTTATTGCTTAAATTATTTGAAGTATGTGACGCAATAGACCCCGGTTTTTGAGGTGTGCCGTATAGTATCATTACCCCCCTTACTTTGACGACCTGAAC
>CANQQB010000054.1 GCA_947625845.1 uncultured Oscillospiraceae bacterium | reverse complement strand
GCAATCTCCTGCCGTGTTTTTCCTTCCTCCCGCATTTGCAGGATCACTGGCTCGTATTCATCTACATGTGCATACTTTCGTTTACCCATAGTCAAAACCTCCGGCGAAGCCGGAGGCTTGAATAGGCCCTAGAAGGGCCTGGGACCGGCAGGCGTCTCAAGACGCATCGAAATTTTGCCTCTTGCATCGCTTGCCCTGCAGCCCGTAAACGGGCGATCCCTTTTCTCGTTAGTGCTCTCGTTGTTTAAGTTTTTTACTTGTAGCTCGCTTCGCTCGATGCTTGCAGCTAAAGCTTTTTGCGAGACGCCTCCACTGGCATAGCCAGTGGTTTCCGAAACCAATGATTTAAATCCTCCCTCTGACGAGGGAGGATTTAAAAGCGGCAGGTTTTGAACGATCAACCAAACATGCCCAGCGCGGCGTTGAGGACGAACACGCCTGCCAGCAGATAGAGCGCCGGGTCCACCAGCGCGGCCCGCTTCCGGCACACCATCACGACCACGTAGGACACCACCCCCAGCATGACGCCGGTGGTGATGGAAAACGTGAAGGGCATGCCCACGATCATGAGAAAGCTTGGCAGGGATATCTCCACATGCTTCCACGTGATCTGGGTGATGCCGCTCATCATGAACATGCCCACCATGACCAATGGCGCGGCCAGCGCGGCGCCGGTCACCATCCCCACCAGCGGCGTGAACGGGAGCACGCACAGGAACAGCAGCCCGGTCACCACGGCGGAAAGGCCGGTGCGTGCGCCCTCCCGGATGCCGGTGGCGGATTCCGCCACCACGATCACATTGGTGACCCCCAGCACCGCCCCGGCGCAGGTAGCGGCCCCGCAGCAGAGAAACGCCTCCTTCTGCCCGGCCACGTCGCCTGTCGCGTCCGCCAGTTTGGTGTCGCCCGCCACGCCCTGCAGGGTGCCCAAAACGTCAAAATGCTCCGACACCACCAGGCTCAGCAGCGCGGAAATGAGCGGGATGGGACCCAACGCCAAAAGGCCGGTGAAGTCCGGCTTCAACGAAGCCAGAGACAGCTTCGGCGCGGCCGTCAGGCTCTCAGGCAGCACCGTCACCCCCAGCGGGATACCGAGCAATGTGGTCACCGCGACGCCTATCATGAGCGCGCCGGGAACCTTTTTCATCACCAGCACCGCCGTGATGAAGATGCTGAGCAGCGCCAGCAACGGCCCCGGCGCGGTCAGCGCCCCCATGTCCACCATGTTGTCGTTGGCGGTGATAAGCCCCGCATTGATGAGCCCCGAGAGTGTGAGAAGCAGCCCCAATCCAGCGGACAGAGCGAACTTGAACGGCATGGGCAGCGCATCGTTCAGCCGCTGCCGCAAGGGGCTGGCCGCCAGGACCAGAAACAGCACCCCGGACAGCAGCACCAATGCCAGACCCTGCTGCCAAGTGCAGCCATAGTGTTGGCAGAGAGTATAGGTAAACATCGTGGGAAAGCCCAGGCCGGGCACCAGCGCGAAGGGCAGGTTGGACGCCAGTCCGAACAGGATGCTGCCCAGAGCGGCGATCAGGCATGTGGCCGTCATCACCTCCCACGCGTCCATGCCCGCGCCGGCAAGCTGGCTCGGAATGACCAAAATCAAATATGCCGAGGCACAGAACGTGGTGCACCCGCCCAGTATCTCCCGGCCCACGGTCGTGCCCCGCTGGGACAGATGGAAAAATCGGTCCAATTTGTTCATCATACACACCCCCTATATCGCCGACAGGACGTACATGACCACGAACAGCGCGGTCAAAACGTATGTGACCGGGGGTATCTTCTTCCCCTTCCCGCTGACCAGGCTGATGGCGGTGTAGGAGATGAACCCCACCCCGATGCCGTCCGCCACGGAATAGGTAAAGGGTATCATGATCATGGTGAGAAAGCAAGGCAGTGCGATCTCCACCTGGTGCCAGTAGATGTTGGTGGCGTTGTGGATCATCAGCATGCCAATGAGCACCAGCGCCGGGGAAGTGGCCGCGCCTGGAATGATGCCCGCGATGGGGGCCAGCAGGATGGCGGCCAAAAACAGCACGCCGGTGGCGGCGGTATATAGCCCGGTCCTGGCCCCGTCCGCCACGCCGGTGGACCCCTCCACCGGAATACCAACAGGCGGCGCGCCCAGCAGCGGCGCCACCGCGGTGGACAACGCCACCGCCGTCATGCCCCGGCTGTACCGGCCCAGCCCGCCCTTTTCGTCCAGCAGGTCCCCGGCCCCGGCGATGCATATGAGCGCCCCCAGCGTGTCAAAGCACAGGCACATGGTGAAGGTGACCACGGCCGTGACCAGCGGCATTACCCCCAGGGAGAGCACCCCGCGAAAGTCCGGCGACAGAAGCAGCGGCCGCAGCGCGGACAGGTTCAGCGTCATAGACTCCGGCGGCTGAGTCACGCCAAGCGGAAAGCCCACCAGCGTGGTGACCACGATGCCGATGAGCATGGCGCCCTTCACTTTCCACGCCATCAGCACGCCCGTGAACAGCAGGCCCAGAATGGCCAGAAACGTGGCCGGCGCGCCGATATCCCCCAGCACCAGCGCGCCGTTTTGAGCCTGGACGATGCCGGAGTTCAAAAGCCCGATGAGGGCGATAAACAGCCCCAGACCCGCGCTGATGGCGTTTTTCATGCTCGGCGGGATGCAGGAGATCATCTGGTCCCGCAGCGGCGTCAGGCTTATCACCAGATACGCGACGCCGGACAGGCTCACCACCGCCAGCGCCTGTGCCCAGGTATACCCCATGGTCAGGCAGAGAGTATAGGTGAAAAACGCGTTGAGGCCCACCCCGGGGGACAGCATAAAGGGCAGGTTAAAGGCGGCGGCCAGAAAGCACGCCAGCGCCGAGGACAGGCATGTTGCCAGCAGCACGCCGGTATAATCCATGCCCGTAAGGCTGAGATAGCTTGGCGTGACGAACAGGATATACGCCACGGAGAAAAAGGACGTGAGCGCCCCGAGAATCTCCCGCCGCACGGTGGTCCCGTGCTCCGTCAGGTGAAAGAACCGGTCTAAAAACTTCATAGGCCCGGTTCCTCCATGCGCAGCACCACATCCTCTTGCGTGATGACAAAGGAGGACCGCTCCGCCGCCACCCGGCGGCACATCAGCAGCTTGTCACGAAGCTTGGCGGTTACATCCTCTACCCCCCCGCGTACCTCCGGGTCCTCCGTCCATGCGTGGACCACCACCCGCTCCGGCGTCAGCTCCACCCGCCGGATAGCCATGTGCTTGTGAAATTCCTGGCGGTCCCTGGCGCTGGGCATGTGCTCCACGTCGTACAGGAAGCTGATATTCCGGTCGGCGGAGATGTCCAGCTCGTCCGCCAGACAGACCAGCGCCGCCAGATAGGGCAGACTCACGCTCTTCCCCGGCTCCACCTCGAACGCGGACGGGTATTCTTTTTCGTCGAAAAGATCGGTCTTCCGGTGGCCCCGGCAGAGCTGGATCACGGCCCGTGCGTACGCCTCGTTGGGGAAATCCAGCAGGTGCCAATACTTTTTCAGGTACAGTCCGGACAACTCCTGGTGATGGTCCCGCACGGCCCAGGCCAGAGCGGTCTCGTCCGCCGGCTTCGGGAACCCCAGCGTCTGCCGAAACTGTTCAAAGTCCGATTTGGACACGCCCATGCCCACGTCGTGGAACAGCGCGCCCATCAGCAGCACATACAGGTCCTCCGCCGTGAGCTTGTCTATCTGGCCGCCAATGAGCTGGTTGCTGATATCCAGGATATCCAGGGTATGCAGCACCGTGTGGTCGGTAAAGTCGGGGAAGTAGTTCTCATACCGGCTGAGCATCCTCTGGGAGACCACCACGCAATCCCGATACCGGCTGTGCAGCTCCGGCGCGCACTGGGCCAGTCGGCGCTCGATGCCATAGTCCTGTTCCATAAAAGACATGTCCGGCCCTTACTCGACGGTCAGGATATCCGCGAAGCCGGTGACCTCGAAGATCTCCATAATCGTCTCGTTCACGTTTTTGATGACCATGGACCCCTGCCGGTTCATGACCTTCTGCGCGCTCAGCAGCACACGCAGCCCGGCGGAGGACAGGTATTCCAGCTTGGAGAAGTCCAGCGCCAGTTCCGCAACGCCGCTCATGCTCTGCTTCAGCTCCGCCTCCAGCTGAGGCGCGGTGGTGGTATCCAGCCGACCCTCCAGCGCCATGTCCAGGTGAGTACCATTGAGATTTTTCGTGATAGTCATATTTTCTTCCTCCTGAATGATTCGTAAAGCTTTTAATGTGTCACAAAGAACATGACGGCAAACAGCGCCGCGATCACCCATGTTCCCGCTTTCACGTCCCGTGCCTTACCGGTAAACACGCTGATAAGCGCATAGGAGATCACGCCGAAGGCGATGCCGTAAGAGATGTTGTAGGTCATGGGCATGATGGCCAACGTCAAAAACGCCGGGACCGCGTCCTCGGTTTTCAGCCAGTCTATGCTTCTGGCGCAGTTCATCATCATGATACCCACGTAAATAAGCGCCGCCGCCGTGGCGCAGCCGGGCACCAGCATGGCGATAGGGCTCAGGAACATGCTGACGAAAAACAGCGCCCCCGTCACCATGGCGGCCAGACCCGTCTTTCCGCCCTCCGCGATACCCGCGGACGCCTCCACATAGGAGCTGACCGTGGAGGTGCCGCAGACCGCGCCGGCCGTGGTGGCGATGGCGTCGGCCAGCATCGCCCTGTCCATGTTGGGCACTTCCCCTTTTTCGGTCAAAAGATTGCCTCTGGCGCATGCTCCGTACAGGGTACCGATGGTGTCGAACATATCCACCAGACAAAACGCCAGCGCCGTCGTCGCGATCAGCACGGCCAGCTCCATGTGGCTGTGGTCGGCCAGGTACGACGAAAAATCGAATCCCTCCGTAAAGACCTTGCCGAACGCGTGCCTGGCAAAGTCCCCGAACGCCACGAACGGGTTGAAATTCATACCGTCCGTAAAGCCCTCATAAAATCCGGGGACCGTCAGCCCCAGCAGGTAATACAGCGCCGTTGCCCCCAGCATGCCCCAGAGCACCGCGCCCTTTACCTGCCTGCATGTCAGCACCGCGATAGCGATCAAAGCGGCCAGGGTGACCAGCAGGGGCATGATATCCCCCCACGTCACATTGCCGGACAGCAGATTGAACGAGGCCAGGCCCACAAAGGTGGACGGGTCCGCCACCACGATACCCGAATCCTTCAGCCCGATAAAGGCAATGAACAGCCCGATACCCGCGGGGATGGCCACCCGGACCGACGTTGGGATGGCCTCGAATATCTTCTTCCGCAGTCCCGTCACCGTCAGCAGGATGAACAGCACCCCGTCCAGCAGGATCATCACCAGCGCGTTGGCGTAGCTCAGCCCGAAGCCGAAGCACACCGTATAGACAAAGAAGGCGATGGAACCCATAGCGGCCGCCTGGGCCAGGGGCAGATTGGCCAGCAGCCCGATCAGCACCGTCCCGATACAGGCGGAGATGGCCGTCGCGATATAGATGGCGTTGTAGGACACCCCCGGCAGCTCCGAGAATATGCCGGGATTGACCATGAGGATATAGGCCATGGTCATAAAGGTCGTGACCCCCGCCAGCACCTCCGTTTTCACGGTGGACCCGGCTTCCTTTACGTGAAAGAATTTTTCAGGTGATACCATCGATGATCGTTTCTCCTTTCTCATGTCCGTTTTCGCAGGGTGTCGATGTCCAGCATATCCAGCGAGCCGCCCAGGTCCGTCAGCGCCATTTGCAGGCAGAACAGGTCCGACGATGTGGCGATGAACTCCAATATCACGTTCAGGGCCGTTATAATGGCCACAGCCTCCATGGGTATGCCAAGCTGGGTAAACAGCAGCGTATAGCACGTCAGCGCCGACCCCGGCACCGGCGGGCACGCGATAGCCAGCATCACGCAGATGAACAGCGCCGTCAGCAGCCACGCCGGCGTGATAGCCACGCCATATGTCTCCGCCATGCTCAGGCTGGCGACCAGAAACATCACCACCGCGCCGGGCATGTATATGACCTGTCCCAGAGGGATGCCGAAGCGGGTGAGCTTTTCGTGTATGCCCAGTTGCTTTTCGCAGCACTCCTGATTGGTGGGAAAGGCCGCCACGGAGGACGCGGTGCTCAGGCCGATGAGAAAGGTGGGCATGGTCTTTTTCAGCACCGTCACGGGCCCGACCTTCCATCGGACACACACCAGCGCTAAGCTGCACGCCATCATCATCGCCGTGCCCAGAACTATGACGGGGATGAGCTTATAGGACTGGGCCAGCAGCCGGAACCCGTCCCCCAGAAACATCTTGAAGACGCTTCCGAACACGAACACGGGGACCAACGAGCTGACCGCCTCCATGATGAGCTGGACCACATAGTTGGACTGCTCCACGAATGTGGCCGCCACGGAGACCTTCTCCCCCAGAAGCAGCAGCGCTATGCCGATGAGCACCGCCACGAAGATGATCTGCAGGGGGTTTCCTTCCGTGAATGGCGTGAAGAAGTTGGCCGGCACGATGTCCAGCACCATGTCCATCAGCTCCGACGGGTCAAATGCCCGGCCGCCTCCCGCGGCCATGGGGAAGAAGGGCACCACAGCCGCTCCCGAGATGACCCCCAATACGACGGTGAACAAAATGAGCTTGGTGATCATCCGCTTGCCTATCCGACCGAAGGAGGCCACATCCCCCATGCAGCAGATGCCCCAGGTCACCGAGAGGAAGATCATCGGTCCGGATATGGCGGTGAGAAGGCCCATGAACGTGTTGAACAGAGGCGTCACCAGCTTGTCCGTCAGCACCAGCCGCACCGCCTCCGGCAGGAGCCTGCACAGATAGCCCAGCACCACCGCCAGCGCCAGGGCGGCGGCCAGGGAGACCATCAGGGAGCGCTTTTTCCGCTTGGGGGTGAAGAGGATACGGTTCGTACCGTCCTTGTACTGCCACAGCGGCGCCAGACCCATTTGTGCCATCATGCCCGTGAGCGCCCCGCTGTCGGGCTCGTCTCCCTCCGCCAGCGGGTCCAGGGACGGACCGGCCACGGTCAGATCCACCCGCGGAGCGCGGAAACGTCGGCGGCAGCGCAGAGTGAACCCCTCCGCTGTCCCCTCGTCCCGGTACCGCAGCAGCGCCTCCTCCAGCGCCAGCCGGACCCGGAGCGCGTCCTTTCGCTCCACCTTGTCCGCCGTGAGGAAGCTATATGCGGCCTCGCCGGCGTCGTCGATGCCGGTCCCGGTCAGGTCATATCTTTTTTCCACGTTCTCCATAAGGCGTTCCTCGCTTAAAATACAATGGTCACCGTATTTACCCCGTCGGCATAGGCGTGCGCGCTGCTCTTTGTCCTGCTGAGGGCCAGCGCCGCGCTCAGCTTATCCCCCTGGGTCAGCGGGTCGAACTCTTCCCCGCTCCAGCGGATGACCGCCTCGCACTCGCTCCCGTCCTCGCTGCAAAGTGCGTCGAAACGCAGACTGCACCCGCCGTCCGGCAGGGTGGGCAGGATGCTCGTCACGCACAGTTCTTCAAAAATCTGCTGGTATTTCAGCGATTGCGGCGCGCCCAGAAGCTGTTTGCGGGCAAAGCGGTCAATATCCCCCGCCACGCCGATAAAGTCGAACCCCTTGGAGTCGATGTCCAGGTGGAGCGTCTTCAACCGGTGGACGAACGCCCGGCACCGGTCGGTCTTGGGATGATCGAACACCTGCTCCGGCGTGCCGTCCTCGAATATGACACCCTCGTCCATGTAAAACACCCGCGTGGACACGTCGTGGGCAAACTTCATCTCATGGGTCACGATGAGCATGGTCAACCCCTGCTCGGCCAGGCTGCGGATGACCGCCAGCACCTCGCCCACCATGGTCGGGTCCAGCGCGCTGGTGGGCTCGTCAAAGAGCACGATCTCCGGCTGCATGCCCAGGGTCCGGGCAATGGCGACCCGCTGCTTCTGTCCGCCGGACAGCTCGTCCGGGTAATTGAGCGCCTTTTCCGCCAGCCCCACCTTGGCCAGCAGACCCATGCCCCGCTCGTACGCCTGCTGCCTGGTGCACCCCAGCAGCTCCACCGGCCCCAGCATGATGTTTTCTATCACCGTCAGATGGGCAAACAGGTTGAAGCTCTGGAACACCATGCCCATCCGCCGCCGCACCGCGCCAAGCTGAGCCGGCTTCACCCCGGTCACCGGCTGGCCGAATACCTGTATCTCGCCCTCTGTCGGCGTCTCCAGCCGGTTGATGCACCGCAGGAGGGTGCTCTTGCCCGTGCCGGACGGCCCGATGATGGAGATAACATCCCCCGCGTTTATCACGGCGTTCACGTCCTTCAAAGGCGTGGCGTTGGGATAGACCTTCTTCAAGTGGGAGATGGTTATCACCGGCCCCCCGCCAAGAGCGGTCTTATGCTCTTCCGCACTCTCCGCAATGGCGACGCTCCTGTCCACGCCCTTTGGTTCCCGGCGACGGCGGCGGGGGTCTATCCTCCGCTCCGCCAGTCCCAGCAGCGCTGTCAGGCACCAGGCCAGCAGGAAATACAGCACCGCCGTCAGTATCAGCGGGAAGAACGCCTCAAACGTCCGGCTGCGGATAAGGTCGGTCACCTTGGTCAAATCCTGCACCGCGATATACCCCACCACGGAGGTCATCTTCACCATGGAGATAAACTCGCCCTTGTACACCGGCAGGATATGCCGCGCCGCCTGAGGCGCAATGATCTTTGTGAAGGTCTTGACCCGTCCGAAGCCCATGGCGGACGCGGCCTCCCACTGGCCCGCGTCCACGGCGTTGATGCCGGTGCGTATCATCTCGGACACATAGACGGCGAAGTTGATGGAGAAGCCGATGATGGCCACGACCACCCCGTCCAGCCGTGCCCCGGCGAACACCACGTAGAACAGCACCATCAGCAGCACCAGCACCGGGATACCCTGGACCAGCCGGACGAACGCCGCCGTGACGCCGGAGGCGACCCGGCTCCTGCTGCGGCGCACCATGCACAGCCCAAAACCCAGCACCGTACCGAACAGCGCGGAAAAGATCGATATAACGAACGTGACGCCCAGGCCGGACAGGATCATCTCCCACCGGTCCTCCTGGATGAAGTTCTTGTAAAAGCTGTCCTTGAGCCCGGCCCAGAAGCCCGTCTCTTCCGCCTGCGCGTCCGCGCCCACGCCCATATCCTCGGCCCGGACGACCAGCACCAGCCCGCCCACATAATGGCTGGCGGGGAAATCGATGCTCTGTTTCCGCTCGTCGGTGATGCTCATGGCGCCGGATACGATGTCCGCCCGGCCGCTGTTCAGCATTTGTATCAGCGAGCCGAAGGTGCTCTGGGTGATCTCCAGCTCCATCCCCAGCTCTTTGGCGATGAGCGAGACCAGCTCCACCTCATAGCCCAGAGACTGGCCGTTCCCGCCCACATAGCTCATAGGCTCCAGCGTGGAGTCGTGGGCATAGCGCAGCGTGCCGTTAGGCGCGTCATACTCCCCTACGTCGATGGTTTTCTTGCTGTCGTCCGCGCCCAGCCATTTCTCCCGCAGCGCGTCCAGCGTGCCGTCCTCGGTGTATCTCTCAATGATGGCGCTGATATCATCCGTCAGGGGGCTGTCCTTTTGCAGACCCAGGCCGTAGGTGTCCGGCGCCACCGTTTCGGGGAATATGGCCAGGTCCGGCTGCCTGGCCACCGCCAGCTGGGCTACGGGCATATCGTGGGCCACGGCGTCCAGCATGCCCGATTGCAGCGCCAGAAGCAGCGCGGAAGCGTCGTCGTAATACTTAAATTCACACCCGCTGACCACAGTGCTCACAAGCTCGTCGGAAATGCTGCCCGACATGACGCCCACGGTCGTACCGGCAAAGTCCTGGAACGTCCGGAAGCGGACGGCATTCTGTCCCCGGTTGGCCACCACGGCCACCACGCCGCCGGTGTAATCCGGCTCGGAGAAATTCACGCTCTCCGCCCGTTCCTCCGTCACGGTCAGGCCGGTAGCCGACACGTCGTATGTCCCCGTGGCAAGGCCCGCGAAAATGGACGATATCTCCGTGCCGGTCACTTCCAGACCGTAGCCATAGGCCTTGCAGAAGCGGGCCATGATATCGATGTCGTACCCGACGATCTGGCCGTTCAAGATATAGCAAAAGGGCGCCACATCCGTTTTGACCGCCAGCCGGACGACGCCGTTGTCCGGCGGGAAGGCCGTCCAGTCCTCCACCACCTTTTTGCTCTCGTCCGTGCCCAGCCAGACGCTGTCGATCTCCTTCAGGGTCCCGTCGGCCCTGATCTGGGCCAAAAACTCGTTATACTCGTCCCGCAGCGCCGCGCCCCGCTCGGTCTTGGCAAAGGCGGCGGCGTAGCTCTCCTCCACCAGCACGTCGGGCAGATAGGTCACCGCCGTGTTTTCCGCGCACAGCGTCCGGGCGATGGGCTCGTCGATCAAAAAACCGGCGATCTTCCCCTGTTCCACCGCCAGCGCCAGGTCCGGGACCCGGTCGTAATACTGCTTGTCCGCGTCCTTGATAAGGTTGTCGGTATGTACGTCAAAGATGGAGCCGGTCATCACGCCGACGGCCTGTCCGTCCAGCTGACGGATATCGGTTATCTGCTCGCTCTCCCCGCTGTCGCTTTTCCCGCAGCCGCTCAAAAGCAGACTGATAAGCAGCACCGGTACCCACAGGGTGAGCCAAAATTTTTTGTTTTTCCTCATAACACGCTCCTTTTCAGTTTTTCTTTTTCGAGCATACCAACGCTCTCTGTCGCCAGCGCCACCTGCATCTGCAAACAGGCCACGCCGGCGGCCGTCTCAAAAAAGTCCAGGATCCCGTTGGCGGCGATCGCCAGAGCGAGCGCCTCCGCGGGGACGCCAAGCTGGGCAAACAGGACCGTGAACACGGAGAGGGCTCCGCCGGGTATCGGCGGCAGCGCCATGGACAGAAGCCCCACCGTCAGCACCGACATGACGAGAAACAGCGGCGTGATGGGAATGTCATAGGATTCCGCCATGCACAGGGCCATGATAAAAAGACCCACCACAAACCCCGGCTTATACAGGACCTGTCCCAGGGGGATGGCAAAATCCGATATCCTTTTCGGGATGCCCAGTTCTTTTACGCACGTCTCCAGATTCGTCGCCAGCGCGGCGGCCGAGGAAGCGGTCGTCAGGGCAATGAGATAGGTCGGCAGCGCCTTCTTCAACAGAACACCGGGGCTGACCTTCAGCCGGAACCCCGCCCAGAAGATATAAAACAGCGGCAGGATAAAGCACGCCGGTATCGCCAGCGCGAACACCTTGAGCAGGCTGGAAACGCCGCTGTCAAAATCGGATATGACCAGATTGAACAGGCTCAAAAACACGAACAGCGGAATGATCTTCCCCAGCACGCTCATGAGAAACTGCACCGCGTCGTACAGCTGCATCATGGTATTCTGCGCCGCCGACACCCGCTCGCCCAATATCAACAGGGCCAGCCCCACGCAAATGCCCAAAAACACGAGCTGCAAGGCGTTGCCGTTCAAAAACGGCGAGATGATATCCGACGGCACGATATCCAGCACCATCTGATAGATACCCGAATAATTGCCGGATATCTTATCGCCCGCCGTGGCCACCGGGAACAGCAGACTGCCCGCCAGGGCCATGACCGCCGACAGCAGAAACACGCCCCCGACCATCCGCTGGATAAGCTTTTTGCCCACCTTGCCCACCACCGCCAGATCGCCGATGCTCACGATGCTGCAACAGATGGCCAGGAACACCAGCGGGGACGAAACCGCCCGCAGCGCCCCCAGGATCATGTTGAACAGCGGCTCCGTGACCGACAGCGCGCCCGACTGTATGACCGGGAACCGCCTGGCGGCGGCGCCCAGAAACGCCGCCAGAAACACCGCGGCCAACAGCACGGCCACCTGGCCCATGGAGGACCTTTTCTTCCGGGGATTGCAGACCAGACAGTTTTTCCCGTTCCTGTATGCGTACGTGAACGAAAGCCCCGCCTGGGACAGCATATGGCTGCTGAGCACCAGCGCGTCGTTGTCCCACGCGTCCGTGGCCGGCCCCTCTACGCTGACACGCAAAAAAGCCCGTCCGAATTTCCTGCCGCTTTCCACCCGGACCGGCGCGCCATCCATCGTTTCCAGCCATACGCCCAGGATCTCCTCCAGCGAAAGGCGCAGGCGTATGATATCCTTTCTGTCCGTCCCGGCCTCCGTCAGCGCCTGTACGCACAGCGCGGATACGGCGTCGATCGTCTGGGCCGTCAGGCTGTAATTCTCTTTGCGATTGCTCATCATACCGGTTTACCCCTTCGCGCCCGCTATCATCTGTTGTCGCATTTCGTCTCCATGGTTCGCGTCTCCTTTATCATTTAAATTTTTAACACAGGGGTATCCGGAATCTGGAAAAATGTCGAAATTGGTCGATTTTATCCCGAAATTGGTCGTCGGAGCAACAAAAAAGCCGCCCGAAGGCGGCTTCTTTTACGGATTTAAGATCACGCAGGCGGTACAAACGCCCTCCCGCGCCTCATAGTTGATCTCCCCGCGATATTTGCCGGAGGAGGCAATGATGCTGTCGATGCCGATGCCCCGCGCGGCGGGCAGGCCGTTTCCCAGCTTCAGGTCCGCTCCGCATGGATTGGTGACGGCGATCACCGTTTTGTTCCCCACGTTTCGGATATGGACCCGGATAGGACCGGCGCTTTTCTCCGCGACGCAGGCGTTCAGCGCGTTTTCCAGCAGGTTTGCCAGGATCGCCACGAAGTCCACATCGGCCACCGGCGACCTCGCCGGGGTATCCGCCTGAGCGCTGTATTCCACGCCCGCCTGTTTCGCCTTGGCCGCGTAAGAGCCCAGAATGCCGTTGACCGTGACGTTCGGGCACCATGCGGGAAAGCTCTCGGTCGCCTCCCTGTTCTGCCCCAGATACGCCAATATCCCCGCGGTGTTGCCCTCCCTGGCCATAGCCGCGATCTGCTCGTCGTGATGGCGCAGGTCGTGGCGGAACCGGCGGTTTTCCTGCTCGGTCTTCCGCGCGTTTTCCACATAGGACAGCAGGTACTCCACGTTTTGCTTCACCAGCTCGTCCCGCGCTTCCTTCCGCATCTGATAGATGTCGCTGATGATCAGGATGTTCGCCACGGCAAAGGAACACACAAGCAGCAGGAACAGGAGCAGGGTGTTGGAATAGAGCCCGTTATCCGCGCTGATTTTGGAAAGAAGCACCACGAACGTGCAGAAATATATGGCGGAGACGATGCTGAGCGATATCCAGTTTTTTGTGCGAAATCCGCTGACCTCCCGGATGACCGGCCTGCCGTATTTATAATACGCGAGAAAGATCCCGCAACAGATACCGGCGTAGAGCACGCCCCGCACAAAATACACGAAATAGTCCGACCCGCCCGGCACAAGCAGATAGCACCCCAAAAATGACACGGACAGCGAAATGCAGAACACGCAGCCATATGTGATCCAAAGATAGCATTTCTTCCAAAACCCGTCCGCTGAAACGTGTATATAAACGCCCCAAAAATACAGATACGAGAGCGTCAAAGGGACCGGCATCCTCCACGGCTTTTCCAGACAAAGGAAGGAGAAGCAACAGACCAGAAAGAGGAATATGCCCGCCGACCCCCACAGCAGCGCCGTCTTTTTTACCGGGTATTTCCTCGCCTGCATCAAAAGCCCCGCCGTCAGGTGGGTCACAAAAAACAACAGGCTGACCAAAAAAGCGATCGTGATGATCTCCGCCGTCCCCATCAGTTTCCCGCCTCGCTTTTTCTCGCCTCACTTAAGTAAAAATCAAAATACGCCTGCTTCAGCGCGGCACGGCACCGCCTTGGGACCGGAATGAGTGTCTCGTCATCCATGACCATATCCATGCCGGACAAACAGCGAACGTGATGCAGATTGACGATAAAAGAGCTCCCGCACATGATCATGCCTTTTTTGCCCATGATACTTTCGTGAAGCTGCGCCGGCAACGCCCACACAGAGAGCTTTTTCCCGGAGGCAAGGGCAAACACATGCCGTTTGTCTCTGGTCTCCACATACAAAATATCCTCCAGCGCGACGCGGTGCAATTCCCCCTCGCAGCGCAGAAGGACCCACGTTCTTTGCGCACGCCTGGCGATGACCCGGTCCAGCGCGGCGTTGAACTGTTCCCGTGTGTAGGGCTTGCAGATATAGTCCGCGGCGTGCAGGGAAAAGGCGTCCACCGCATAGTCCGCGCTGGTCGTCAGAAAGACGATGTCGGTATTTTCGCTGATCCGGAGAATATCCCGCGCCAGGTCCGTCCCCAGCATACCGGGCATGCAAATATCCAAAAGCGCGATATCGGCTCCGCCTGTTTTATCAAACGCTCCCAGCATCTCGAGCGCGGACGCGTACACGTCAAACTCGATGCCGTGCTCACCGTGCGCCGCCGCGTATACCCGCAGATCGTCCGCGATCTTTTCCCGCTCCACCGCCTCATCGTCGCAAATGGATATTTTCAGCATCGTTCCGCTCACCGCCCTCTCTTATGTCAGTATAGCACGCGACAGCCACAACTGGCAAGCTTGGCGTGACACCCGCCGCCCCATACGAAAAGGCCCCCTCTGATGAGGGAGCTTCGTAAGACAGCATGACCCCCAAAAAATAAACATCTGGCAACTGCCTTACGGAATTGGAATTGAACAACAGACAGCGGCTGGTGCGAAATGCACCAGCCGTTGTCTGTTGTGATCTGCTTAAAACTTTTGAAGTTTGCCACGCAATGGACCCCGGTTTTTGAGAGGTGCCGTATAGTATCATTACCCCGCCTGCTTTGACGTTCTGAACCCGTTGCGCCGCAAGGGTTTCAGAAGCCCTAAAGCGTGACATGGGACTCCATGAACTCATGGCATTACAAGTACCGCGATAAGTAATTAAATAATTTGAAATATGTGACGCAATAAACCCTTATTTCGAAGTGTGCCATATACTACCCTTACCCCCCTGACTTTGACGCTCTGGCGAAGCGTGAGCGGCGCCACTCCGGTCTTTAACTGGATGCGCTCATGGTTGTAGAAGTGGATGAAGTTGTCAATGCGTTCGTTGGCCTCCTGGAAAGTCTTGGGCTTGTGCCTGTAAATGCACTCCGTTTTGAGGATGGAGAAGAAGTTTTCTGCCATAGCATTGTCGTAGCAATTTCCGCGCCTTGACATGGACGGCGTTATGCCATATTCTTGCGTCAGGTTAAAGTACGCTTGCGAGGTGTACTGCGTTCCCTGGTCGCTGTGGAGGATGAGTTCCTCGCCAGCCTTCTTTTTCTCTTTCTTCATCGCCAGCCGTATGGTGTCAAGGACAAGGTTCACGGTCTGATGTGTCGCCGTCTTGTAGGCCACGATGCTGTTGTCATAGAGGTCCCGGATCATGGACAGGAACAGATCGCCCTGGCCGGTATGGATGTAAGAGATGTCCGTTACCCATTTGCTGTTTGGTTTGTCCGCTTGGAACTGCCGATCCAGCAGGTTTTTGTACTTGTGTGCCTGCTGTTCCATCTGCGTCCATTTTCTCCGGCGGCGGATCTCGGACAGCAACCCATACTTTTTCATGACCCTGAGAACGGTTTTCCTGTTCCTGTGGATACCTTGCATCTCCAGCCAGAGCCACACGCGGCGGTAACCGTACGTCCTGTCACAGCTATCCTGACACTTTTGGATGATTTTTGCAAGGCCTTCGTCC
>CANQQB010000053.1 GCA_947625845.1 uncultured Oscillospiraceae bacterium | reverse complement strand
ATGCCGACGATACCTACCAGGAAGTAGGAGATCGAGCCGACCAGCATCATGTAGGCGTTGGTGGAGGTGTTGTTCAGGGCGTAGAAACCGATCTCCCACAGTTTCGCGCGGTGAACGCCATTTTCCTCCAAGGGTTTCTTGGACATGGTGTGACTCCTTTCTAATTTACCAATTTTTTGTGCCGATGGCACAAAATGTTAACAAATTGTTAATAAACTATTAAGTGAATATTAACATAATCTCGGCCGAACGTCAATGGCAAATGTTAAAATTAGAACATTGCATGAAAATCCGGCGAAAAATTGGGCGATATGCCAAATCGTATGGTAATTACGCCTTCTTGATCTTGATGAGCTGGGCGTTCAGGCTCTCCAGGAAGCCGCCGGGCACCGTGCCGCCGCTCAGGTTCATCATGTTCTCAGGTGTCATGCCCTTCATCATGCTCCACATGCCCACGCCGGGGGTCACGTCGAAGTTGGTGGCGATCTTCACGGCCTTGCCGGCGATCGCGCCGGCCTCGGGGCTTTGGAAGAGCTCCTCCATGGTGTCCTTGACGCTGTAGTACCCCTCCGGGAACTGCATGGGGGCTTTCAGGTCCAGGTCGCCCACCATCTTGAACCAGTTGGCCACGCCCTCGGCCCGGTCGTTGACCTCCGGCAGGACGTAAATGGAAGGCTCGGTCTCCACCTTCTCCAATGTGGCGGTGTCCTTCACGGGACCTGCCTGGGCCAGCAGGGTGTTGAAGCCATCGTGCAGGGCCACGTCGAAGGTGAACACCTTCTCGGCGCTCTGCTCGCCGATCTTCTCACCGTCCAGGTAGAGCTCCACCGTGGGCTGGTTGGAGTAGACCTTGACCTGGGTGGTCTGGCCCGCCCGCTGGGCATACCGCTTGCCGCAGATGTGGACCATGGGCTCGGGATTCCAGTAGGCCTTGTAGATGTAGTAGCTGTCCTTCTTGGTCTTGCGGTCCATGGTCATCAGGCCCTTGTTGTTCCGGCCGGCCACACCGCCCTCGTTCCGGGCCGCACAGCCGAAGTCGAACATGTTCCAGATATGGCTTGACCAGATCCAGGGCCGCTCGTCGAACACCTTGGCCATGTGCTCATGGTACAGGGCCTGGTATTCCTCGGAGTAGTCCTTGCAGGCGGGGTTGGGACCGTGGTAGGTGATGATACCCTCGCAGCCGTACTCGCTCACACCCAGGCAGATATCCGGATGGAGGTCGTGGAAGTTATCCAGCCACGGCCCGTTATCCTCCATCTTGCCGCCGTACCAGCCGAAATAGTGGTTGTAGCTCTCCACGTCGGTGATGCGGTGCAGGGGACTGTCCAGCGGGGTCTTGGACACGTGGGCAATGGTGGTCAGGCGGGTGGGGTCCAGCTTGTGGCACAGCTCGTTCAGCTCCTTGTGGTTCTCCACCAGCTTTTCGCTGATACCGCCGATCAAAATCTCGTTGGACACGCCCCAGAAGCAGATGGACGGATGGTTGTAGTTCTGGATGATGAGCTCATGCATCTGGGTGATGCAGTTTTCATGAGCTGCCGGGTCCTTCTGGAACACGCTGATGAAGGGGATCTCGGCCCAGACGATGAAGCCCATCTCGTCGCAGGCGTCGTAGAAGTCCTGGGAGTGCTGATAGTGGGCCAGACGGATGGTGTTGGCCCCCAGCTCCTTGATGAGCCAGGCGTCCTCGTAGTGCTCGTCGGCGGTGAGGGCGTTGCCCTTGTAGAGCCTGTCCTGGTGGCGGCTCACGCCCCGCAGCGGGGTCTGCACGCCGTTCAGGATAAAGCCCTCGTCCGGGGTGACGGCAAAGGAACGCACGCCGGCCCGGCAGCCGATCTCGTCATAGGCCTCGTTGCGCCGCTGCAAGGTAGCGGTGACGGTGTAAAGATAGGGGGCGTCGATGCTCCACAGGTGCGCGTCGGGCACGCTGACGGTAACGGCAGGGCTGTCCGCCGGCCGGCATGCCGCGGCCACCTCCACCCCGTCCTCGTCCTCCACGGACCACAGGACCGTGAAGTTCTCGTCGGCATTTTTCACCCAGGCGTTCAGCTCGAACGTCGCGCCGCCGCAGGGCTGGGGCTTGGGGGTGACCGCCAGGCCCGGCCCGCCCCAGTATTCCAGGTCGAAGTGGGCGTCGGGCACGCTGATGATGTTCACGCCCCGGTACAGGCCGCCGTAGAATGTGAAGTCGGCGCACTGGGGGTAGACGCTGCTCTTTTCCTCGTTGGAGCAGGCGATGACCAGCAGGTTGTCCTCCCCGTCCCTGACGAGTTCGGTCACGTCTGCCCGGAAGGTGGAGTACCCGCCCTCATGGTAGACGACCTCTTTGCCGTTGACGTACACCGTGGCCTGCTGGCCCGCGGCCAGCACCTCCACGTACACCCGGCCCCCGGCCAGGGGCTGTTTGGGGGTGGCGAACGTGCGGGCATACCAGCACTTGCCCCGATAGTAGCTGCCGTTGCCGTCGCAGCCGTCCACCGCGTTCCAGCTATGGGGCAGGTCCACGTCGCACCAGTCCACGGGCAGCTTTTCGGGCAGACCTGCGTCCTGGCGGATGAATTTCCAGCCCTCGTTGATGTTGATGACTTCGCGCATAAGTTCCCTCCTTATCGTTGGATACGGCCGGAGCCGTCGCCGCCGGCCAGCTTCTCCACCTCGGACACGGTCACCATGTTATAGTCGCCCTCGATGGAGTGCTTGAGTGCCGACGCCGCCACCGCGAACTCCACCGCGCCTTGGGTGGTGTACCCGTTCAGCAATGCGTAAATGAGGCCGCCGCCAAAGCTGTCACCGCCGCCCACACGGTCGATGATGTGCAGCTCGTACTTCTTGCTGAACGCGTACTCATTGCTCGCCACGTCGTAGAGCATGGCGCTCCAGCCGTTGTCGAAGGCCGAATGGCTCTCCCGGAGCGTGATGGCAACTTTCTCGAACCCGAATTTGTCCGCAAGCTGCTTGGCCACGGACTTGTACCCCTCCCGGTTGATCTCGCCGGCGGTGATGTCGGTGGCCTCCGCCTCGATGCCGAACACGTCCTTGGCGTCCTCCTCGTTGGAGATGCACACGTCCACGTACTGGCACAGGTCCGTCATAGCCGCGTTGGCCTGGTCGCGGGTCCACAGCTTGCCACGGTAGTTGAGGTCGCAGCTGATTTTGACGCCCTTGGCCTTGGCCGCCTTGCAGGCTTCCCGGCAGATGTCCACCACGTTGGGACCCAGCGCCGGGGTGATGCCGGTGAAGTGGAACCAGTCCACACCCTGGAAAATGTCGTCCCAGTCGAAGTCGGCGGTCGTCGCCTCCTGGATGGCGGAGTGGGCACGGTCATAAATGCACACGCTGCCACGCTGGGAGGCGCCCTTTTCGTTGAAGTAGATGCCTACCCGATCTCCGCCGCGGGTGATCTTGCTGGTGTCCACGCCGTACCGGCGCAGGCTGTTGACCGCCGCTTGACCGATGGCGTGGGTCGGCAGCTTGGTCACGTACACCGCCTCCTGGCCGTAATTGGCCAGGCTCACGGCCACGTTGGCCTCCCCGCCGCCAAAGGTAAATTCCAGGTGGTCCGCTTGGACGAACCGCTCGTAGTTATAGGGCTGGAGCCGGATCATCAGCTCGCCGAAGGTCACGATCTTAGCCATTGCCGCGCGCCTCCGTCAGTGGACGTATTTTTTGAGCGTGGCGCGGATGGCGCCGGGACCGGCGGTCAGCTCCTTGAGATAGCCCACGACCGCCTCGGCCAGACCCGCCTCGTACAGGTCCACGTTGAAGATGACCTGGTTGTGCAGGATAGGCGCAACCGCACTCTCCACGTCCTGACCCGGCTCCAGCTTCAGGCCGGCCACATATGGCGTGACCTCCGCCAGCATGGGGTCGTCGCTGCGCTCAAAGGGTTCTCCGGCGTCGTTCAGTCCCATCAGATACCGCAGCCAGCCCGCCAGCACCAGCGGGATCAGCTTCAAGTCGTGCACGTCCTTATCCGGCGCGTCCATATAGGCCTTGATGGTGTTGCCAAACCGGATGGGGATCTTCTGGCTGGTGTCCAGCGCGATACGTTGAGGCGTGTCGGGCATGAACGGGTTGGGAAGCCGCACGTTGATCACCGTGTCGATGAACTCCTTCGGGTCCAAAATGCCGGGGTCCACGACGACCGGCAGACCCTCGGTGTAGCCCACGGTCTTGATGAGGGCCACCAGATCCTCGTCCTTCATCTCGTCGCAAATACGCTCGTAACCCAGCAGGCACCCGTAGATGGCGAGACACGTGTGCAGCGGATTGAGGCACGTGCAGACCTTCATCTTCTCCACCTTGTCCACCGTCTCCCGGTCCGTGAAGATCACGCCCACGCTGTCCAGCGGCGGCCGGCCGTTGGGGAACAGGTTCTCGATGACCAGGTACTCGGTTTCCTCGGAGTTGACGTACGGCGCGATGTAGATGCCGGCGGGGGTGATGGTCATCTCCAGCCCCTCCACGCCGTCCGCCTCCAGCATCTTCTGCACGCTGGGGTCCGGCCGCGGCGTGATCTTGTCGATCATCGTCCAGGGGCAGGAGAGCTTTTCCGCCGCATACTGGACAAAGCCGGCGTCCACCAAACCATTCTCCGCCCACTTCTCCGCGAAAGCGGTGACGAAGGCGCGGATCTTATCCCCGTTATGGGAGCAGTTGTCCGTGCTCACCAGGGCCAGCGGCGTGCCGCCCGCCTGGTAGCGAGCGTAGAGTAAGGCGCACACCCGGCCCAGGAAGCTCCTGGCCTTGTCGGGGCCATTTTCAAAGTCCGCAGCCACGTCGGCCTGGATATTGCCCGCGCCGTCCACCATGCTGTAGCCCTTCTCCGTGATGGTGAACGTCACCATTTGCAGGCTGTCGGCCTGGAAGTGCCCTTTCAGCGCCTCAAAATCCTCCGTGCCGGGGGCACAAAGCAGATAGTCCTTCACGATGGAGCATATGACCGTCTTGTCTACCGAGCCGTCCGATTTCAGCGTCGCCAGGATGGAGTAGTTGTCGTTGGGCTGGTGCATGCCCTCGCCCTCCCGGTTCACGGCGATGACGCCCCTATCCATAACGCCCTTTTCCAGCATCTCCTGGGCCAGCCGCGCCTGGAACGCCTTGAACAGGTTCCCGCCGCCAAACTGTATCCAGTAGGGGTGCTCCAGAGTCTTTTCGGTGATGTCGGCCCTGTCGAACGCCGGGATGTGGTAGCCCTTGGCCTCCCATGCCGCACGCTCGTTTTTCAGGCTCTCCGCTGTCAGCTTCATTTCCGGGTCGCCCCCTTCTCGATGGCCTCCCACAGGCCCTCGATGTACGTGGCCCCCAGAGCCCGGTCGTACAGGCCGTAGCCCGGCATGGCCACCTCGCCCCAGATGCTCCGCCCGTGGTCCGGACGGATGGGGCCGGTGAAGCCGATCTCATACAGAGCCTTCACGATCTCGTACATGTCGAACGTCCCGCAGGCGGAGGGGTGCGGCGCTTCCTCGAAGTTGGTGGGGCTGTGGAACTTCAGGTTCCGCACGTGGGCAAAGTGGATACGGCCCTTCAAGCTCCGAATCATGTGGGGCAGGTCGTTTTTCAGGTTGGTGCCGTAGCTGCCGGAGCAGAAGGTGACGCCGTTGTGGGGGTCGTCCACCATCTTCATCATCCGCAGGATATTTTCCTCGTTGATGATGATCCTTGGCAGCCCAAACACGCTCCAGGCCGGGTCGTCCGGGTGGATGGCCATATTGATGTCGTACTTGTTGCACACCGGCATGATGGCCTCCAGGAAATACTTGAGGTTGGCGAACAGCTTCTCGTCGTCCACGTCCTTGTACAGCGCGAACAGCTCCTTCACCTTTGCCATCCGCTCCGGCTCCCAGCCGGGCATGATCGTGCCGTTCATGTCCCCGGCGATGGAGCTGAACATCTCCTCGGGGTCCAGCGCGTCCACCGCCTCCTGGGTGTAGGCCAGAGCCGTGGAGCCGTCCGGCAGCACCCGGGCAAGCTCCGTGCGCGTCCAGTCGAACACGGGCATGAAGTTGTAGCACACCATGTGGATGTCTTCCTTGCCCAGGTTCTCCAGCGTCTTGATGTAATTGTCTATGTACTCGTCCCGCTTGCCCAGACCGGTCTTGATGTCGTCGTGGATGTTGACCGATTCGATGCCGGCGATGTGCAGCCCGGAGGCGGCCACTTCCTCTTTGAGCGCATGGATACGCTCCTGAGACCAAAGCTCGCCAGGCTGGGTATCGTACAGGGTGGTGATCACCCCGGTCACGCCGGGTATCTGCCGTATCTGCTGCAAGGTCACGGTGTCAAACTTCGACCCGTACCAACGTAATGTCATTTCCATTTTATATTCCTCCTGTCACTGATTTTTAAATGCGGGTGTCCCACAATCCGCAGAAGCTGTCGATGGGGTCCTTGCCGGGGAAGGCCTCGGGTCCGGTCATAAGCGCGTCCACCAGGGCGTCCAGGGTGTAGGGCTTGGAGTCGTAGGCGTTGATATAGGTCCGCACGGTGGGCACGTCCGCCAGCATGGTGGGAGCGTTCACACTCACGGCGATGGTGGGCACGTCGTGCACGTACCAGGGGATCTCGCCGCCGCCCTTGCTCATACCGAAGGCCGGCCGGCCGTTGGCTACGTCGAACACGGTGATGACCAGGTCCTGCTGGGTCTTGAAGTCCGCGATGGATGCCTTGCCCATGTGGTAAGTGTCCAGATACCCGACGGTCTTGCCCTCGGCCTTCATCCGCTCGGCCTTCTGGACCGGACTCTCGTACACGAATGCGTCGAAACCCCGCTCGTTGAGCCGGTCGCACAACGCCTCCGCCGCGTTCTTGGCCGGACCCGCGCCGCCAAAGGCCATCTTCATCAGCTGGGCCATGGCCCCGTCGTTGCCCTTGACGTAGACCAACATGATCTTCTTGTACTTGGCGGGAGTGATGGGCAGCACATCGGCGTCCTTGTACTTGACCAGGGTCAGGGCGTCTTTGGCGATCTGAGCGGCCTTGTCCGTGTACTCCTTTTTGCCCACATTGGCCAGGGCCTCGGGGGGAGGCACCAGCTCCTTGGCGGGCTTCTTGGTCAGACCCATGTGGACCTTCAGGCCCAGAATGCGCTTGAGCGCCTCGGTCATGCGCTCTTCGCTGATCTTCCCGGTCTTGTAGGCGTCCAGCATGATGGAGAAGTCCTCGTCCGGGTCGTTGAAGAACAGGAACATGTCGCACCCGGCGTTGATGGCGGCGGGGACCATGTCCGCGTGGCTCATGCGGTTGGTCATGCCCACCATGTGGGTGGCGTCGGTGATGACCACGCCGTTGAAGCCAAGCTCCCCGCGCAGCAGCCCGTCGATCAGCTCCGGGCACAATGTGGCGGGCATCATCTCGTCGTCGGTGATGCCGGGCTTTACCTCCCGCATGTACTTGGGCAGCATGATGTGTCCGCCCATGACGCCGTCCAGCCCCTCGTCGATCAGGGCCTTGTAGACCTTGCCGTAGGTGGCCATCCACTCGTCCCTGGTGAACTCGTTGATGTTGCTGGACAGGTGGGCGTCCCGGAAGTCCTGGCCGTTGCCGGGGAAGTGCTTGGCCACGCTGGCGTAGCCGGGCAGGGAGTGCACGCCCTTCATGTAGGCCACGCTCATGTCCAGCACCCGCTGCACGTCGTTGCCGAAGGCCCGCTTGACGATCTCGGTGTTCTCCCAGTTGTAGTGGATGTCGCACACGGGGGCAAAGGCCATGTTGTTGCCCATGAGGGCGCCTTCCTCGTTGCCCATGCGGGCCATATCGAAGGCGTACTGGGCGTTGCCGGTGGCGCCGATCTTGATGCCGTCGGCGATGTAGGTGCCGTCGGTGCCGGTGCCGTTGCCGCCGCTCTCGGTGTTGCAGGCGATGAACAGGGGGATGGGGCTGGTCTCCTGGAGCACCCGGATGACCTCCTGGACCCGCTTGCAGGGGATGCCATTATAGCGGAAGCCGCCCAGGTGGTACTTTTCGATCATCTCCCGCAGCTGCTCGTCGGTGGCCTGTCCCTGGTTGTCAAAGAATAGCTGCCCCACCTTTTCCTCGTCGGTCATGCCCGCGATGGTCTTCTCCACCCAGGCGATATCCTCGTCGGACAGATAATAGGGCTTTGCTTTCAGGTCTACCATAGCGCGCCTCCTTTATGCTTTAAAATTAGATTTTATAGAATTACAGATGGGTGTCCCACACGCCGCAGAAAGCGTCCACCGGGTCCTGGCCCTTAAAGGCCTCGGGGCCGGTCATGAGCTTATCCACCAGCGCGTCCAGGGTGGAGTCCAGGCTGTCGTAGGTGTTGATGTAGGTCCGGGCCTGGGGGATGTCCGCCAGGACGAAGGGCTGCTGGGTACCCACCACGATGACGGGCAGCTCGTGCACGTACCAGGGGATCTCGCCGCCGCCCTTGGTCATGCCGAAGGCGGGCCGTGCCACCGGCTGGAAGCCGCCGGCGATGTCCACCAGGGTGATGATCAGGTCCTGACCGGCCACGAAGTCCTTGATGGCGGACTTGCCGGCGAAGTACAGATTCATGTCGGCCTTCTCGCCCCGCTGGATCTTCTCCATGAGCTTCTGGATGGGGCTCTCAAAGACGAAGGCGTCAAAGCCCTTTTCCACCAGCCGGTCCCGCAGCTTGTCGGCGGGAGAGACGGCGTTCTGGTTGAACAGCGCGCCCAGGCCGGCGGCCTGCAGGCCCTTCACATACACGATCATGATCCGCTTATAGCGCTCGGGGATCATGGGCAGCACGTCCGCGTCCTTATACTTGACCAGAGTGATGGCCTTGTCGGAGATCTCCCTCTGGGCAGCCTTGTGCTCCGCGCAGCCAACGATCTCATGGACCTGCTCACGAGGCGGCATGATCTCGGTCTTGGCCTTCTTGTGCAGCCCCATGTGGGCCTTGAGGGCCAGAATACGGTGCAGCGCGTCGCTGAGCCGCTCTTCCGTGATACGCCCGTCCAGATACCCGTCCTTCATGGCCTGGAAGTCCTCGTCCATGTCGTTAAAGAACAGGAACATGTCCACGCCGGCGGCGATGGCGGTCGGCATCAGGTCCTTGCGCTGCATGCGGCAGGTCAGGCCCACCATGTGGCTGGCGTCGGTGAGCACCATGCCGTTGAAGCCCAGCTTGCCCCGCAGAAGGCCGGTGATCAGCTCCGGGGACAATGTGGCGGGCATGATGTCATCGTCGGCGATACCGGGGTTAAAGTGGCGGGTATAGGCCGGCTGCATGATGTGTCCGGCCATGATGGCCTCCAGCCCCGCGTCGATCAGCGTCTCGTAGACCTTGCCGAAGGTGGCGTCCCACTGCTCGCAGGAGCAGGAGTTGACGGAGTTGGCCACGTGCTGATCCCGGAAGTCCAGGCCGTCGCCGGGGAAGTGCTTGGCGGCGCAGGCAAAGCCGGGGTTTTCATGAGCGCCTTCCAGATAGGCCTTGGCCATAGCCGCCACCTGGTCGGTGTCGTTGCCGTAGGTGCGCAGGCCGATGACCGGGTTTTCCCAGTTCAGGAAGATGTCGCTGACCGGGGCAAAGGACAGGTTGCAGCCGATGGCCGCGGCCTCCTTGTTGGACATATAGCCCAGGTCATGGGCATATTTCGGGTCCTTGGTGGCGCCGATCTTGGTCTGGCAGCCGATGGGGGTGCCGTCCACGCAGGCGCCGTTGCCGCCGTTTTCCGTGTTGCAGGCGATGATCAGGGGGATCTTGCTGTTCTCCTGCAAGATACGGTTCTGCTCGTAGATCTCGTCGGCCTTGCCGGGATTGTACCGGATGCCGCCGATGTGGTACTTGTTCACCGTCATCTTCAGGTATTCCTCGTCCCGGCTGTCACCCATGTTGAAGAAGAGCTGTCCGATCTTCTCGTCCAGGGTCATGCCCGCGATGGTGTCCTCCACCCACTTGCAGTCCTCATCCGAAAGGAAAAAGGGCTTTGCTTTCATGTCTACCATAGCTGTTCCCTCCTTTAAAAATTTACATATTCATAGCGGGGTCCTCAGCCCCCCAGGTTTTTCAAAAACGCGTCGATCTGCGCCTGCTGGTACTCGCCGACGTAGGTCCCGTCCAGCAGCCGGCCGAAGCCCTCGGACCGGAACCGCTCCCAGCATTCCTGCTCATGCCGGACCTGAATGGGATAATAGAGCACGCCGTTTTGCTTGGCCGCGTCCATGTCGCCGGGAGCGTCGCCGCACATGAGCACGTGGTCCGGGGCATAGCCCTGCTTCAACAGCTCCGCGATGCAAAACGCCTTGCTGCCCACGTCCTGTGCGCAGACCACGTCGGTGTGGGGCAGCAGCCCGTACTTCTCCCACTCCTCCAGCACCGCGCCGGGGTTGGCGCTGGACACGATGGCCACGTCCGCCTTTTCATGGGCCAGAGCCAGCGCCTCCTTTACGCCGGGATAGGGCACCTTCATGCTGTCCGGCAAAGCATTGATGGCCTCGTTCACCGCCTTGGACCAGCTCAGCGCCTTTTTCAAAATAACGCTGTCCGTCTCATCGATGGCTTTTTGCAGCGCGTCGTTGCTGGGAGCCGCGCCGGAGTTCACCCAGGCGGTCAGGTCGGGCAGCGCCTCGATAGGCGTGTACTTTTCGTTGACCTCCGTGAGCATCATGTTCAGGCCCTTGAACCGGTTGATGCCACGGGTCATGGAGTAGAGATTGATCACATTCCAGCGGGCCAGTATCTCCTCCCGCCAGGCCTCCAGTCCCCACTCGTCGACGATCTTCGGCCCGAAACAGTGGATGTGCTTGCAGTCCATGGTGTCCATGGCGCAGCCGTCCGAGTCCACGCACACCAGAAAGTCCTTCTTCCTCCTGAAATCCTTGAACGCGGCCATAGCTCTCTCCTTTCAATGGATATGTCTGCTGGTATTTATTGGAATTGCATAAAACTCATTCACTGAATACCTATTATAATTGCTAATTTAACAAATATGAAATATTTGTTTTCCGTTCCTATATATACAAAAGGGAATAAACGTGGTATACTTTTCGCAGAAAGGGGTGCGTGACATGAACATATCCCTGAGCGCGATACGGTATTTTGTGACGGCAGCCAAGTACGAGAATTTCTCCAAGGCCGCCAACGAGCTGTACACGGCCCAGCCCAATCTGAGCAAGCGGATCGCCGAGCTGGAGCGCACCATCGGCGTGCGGCTGTTTCAGCGCATCGGCAAGCAGGTACGATTAACGGAGGCGGGAAGGCTTCTCCACCAGGAGTGGGCCGAGGCGCTGGACAAGTTCGACCAGTCCCTGTCGGAGGCCAGAGCGATGCAGCAGGAGCAGGACAATGTGCTGTCGCTGGGTGTGCTGGAGGGCGTGGACATCTCCGCGTTCGTGCCGCAGATGCAGGCGTTTCAGCGCGAGCACCCCCATGTGCTCCTGCGGCTGGAGCGGTGCGGCATGCACCGGCTGTGGCAGGAATTTGACGCCGGGGGCCTGGACATGATCGTCACCAGCGAGGTCAGCGGCGCGGGGCCGTCTACCCCCCCGTCTGTGGTCCGATATGTGGCGGGCACGAACCGGGGCATGATCGCCATCAACGTCCGCGACCCCATGGCCCAGCACGCCACGGTCACGCTGTCCATGCTCCGGGACGAGAGCTTCATCGCCCTGGCCCAGGAGGCGACGCCCCAGGGCTATCTCACGCTTCAGGAGGCGTGCCGCCGAGTGGGCTTTGAGCCGCAGGTCACAAGGGAGGCCGCGTCCATCGAGACGGTGCTGCTGTATGTGGAGGCCGGCATCGGCATATCGCTAGTCTCGGGCAACAGCCGGTTTATCTCCAACCCGAACATCCGGCTCGTGCCGGTGGACGATCTGTATTTTGAAGACGTGGTGTACTGGCGCGCCAATCCGCTCCACCCCGCCGTCCAGGCCGTCGTCGGCTCCTTCCTCAGCGACGGGCCTGTGTGAATTGAAGCCCCCCTTGTCAAAGGGGGGTGGCCCGAAGGGCCGGGGGGATTGCCCCTCGCGCCGCAGCGCGGCCCCCTCTGACGAGGGGGCTGTCGCCGCCTTTCGGCGGCGACTGAGGGAGAGAATGGGCGCGGCCATCGGCCGCGCCCATTCCATATGGTAGCCCCCCTTGTCAAAGGGGGGTGCCCGCCATTGGCGGGCGGGGGGATTGTCACTTCTTATACTTCAAACTGTTGCTCGCCTTATACGGCCCCAGCAGCGTTTTCTTATCGTTTGCACAGCAGCGGACCGTAAACGTATACGTCACATTATTCTTAAGGTACTTCGCCGCTCTGGTGTAGCTCGTCGCGGTGGTGGTCCCGATCTTCTTCCACCCGCCATTGTTTTCTTTATAATACACCATATACCGCGGCGAACCGGTGACCTTGTTCCAGCTGACTTTAATTCCCCCGGCCACCTTCGCGATCTTCACCGTCGGCGCGGCATAGAAGGTCAGGCTCGCGCCGTTCTTGTCATAGTCGCTGTTGTAGGTCTTCTTGTCATTTTTCACGCAGCGGATGGTGAAGATATAGGTCGTGCCGTTTTTCAGCTTGGAGGCGGCGCGGGTATAGCTGGTGGCGGTCGTCGTGCCGATCTTGGTCCAGCTCTTGGCTCCCTTGACCTTGAAGAAGACCATGTACCGCTCCGCGCCGGACACCTTGCCCCATGTCACCTTCAGGCCGCTGGCGGTGTTCTCCATCTTGGTTATCTTCGGCGTGGCCAGCTTGGGCACCGGCGTGGCCGTAGGCACCGGTGTAGGCGTGGGCGTAGGTGTAGGAGTCGGCGTAGGCGTGGGCGTGGGTAAAGACGTATAATCATCCGGTTCCTGGCCGGGCACATAGTCGCTGGACGCCATGGGATATTGGGCGTAAAACGCATCGGTGTTCCACGGGGCTTCCCGCATGTGGCTATAGTCATCCGCAAGGCTCTCGTCACACAGCAGGAAGTAATGCCGGTACGGTTCGCGGTATTGACTGTCCCAAGTGGCGTCTACATTGTAATATCGGCCGCCCAGCCGCACGATATTCCAGGCGTGGTTATAGCTGCCAACGATGCGGCAGTCCACGCCGGCCGTCAGGGCCATGCGGTACAGCAGGTTGGCGTAGCCCTCGCACACCGCCGTGTGATCGTGCAGGGCCGCGTAGGCGGTGAACTGGAGATTGTATCTTTTATCATTGAGGTGAGCATAGTCGTACGTCACATTATCGCATATGTACTTGTATATGGCCCGTATCTTCTCATAATTGCTCTTGCCGGCCAGGTTCAGGCTGTCCAGCACGTTTGCCACCGCGCCGGCCATCCAGCTTTCCTGTTCCGCCGTGGTGTAGTAATAGACGGCGTAGTCGAAGGTGTAGGTCCCGGACGACCAGCCGCAATAGACGCTCGAGCCGGCCATCTGCCATTTGAGATAGTCGCCCTCCGTGGGCACGCCCGTATGGGCCTGGGAGATATCGTGTATTTCATCAGGAGCGTTGCTCATAAAGGCTTCCGAGAAGGGTTCCGAGGTGATGATCTTAAACTTGATCGTTTCCTGATGTGCAACCATCTGCTGGCGCACATAGTTGCCGGCCTGGGCTATGGAAGTAAACGTCTTTTGGGGCTCGGTCTCGGCCGCGGTCGTGGGCTCGTCGGGGACACGGCTGAGGATGTCCTCCTCCGTGACCACGCCGGCATACAGGGGGTTGATATAGATCTTGGAAAACACCATCGGCGCCTCCGTAGGCTCCGGCTCTTCCGTTGCCTCGACTGGTTCTTCCGTGACCACCGGTTCTTCCGTAACTTCCACCGGCTCTTCCGTGACGACGGGTTCTTCTGTGACCTCGACTGGTGTCTCCGTGGCAACGGGTTCTTCCGTTACAACGGGTTCTTCCGTTGCGACCGGTTCCTCTGTGATCACAGGTTCTTCCGTTTCGACCGGTTCCACCGCCGGCGCTTCTTCGGCAAACGCCGGGACGGCCAACGCAAACAGCGTCAGGACCGCCAAGAATATGCACAATCCGCGCTTTGCCATGCTGTCATACCGTTCCTTTCTTAAGTTGTTTCCCGACAGTTGGGCCGGGGGCGTTGCCGCCCCGCAGCCCTTCCGCCGGGATAAACAAAAGACGGTGCAGGGAAACTTCCCTACACCGTGGAACGACAGCACTGGCCCCATCGTCAGCCGCGCAAACCGCCTTGTAAAAACAAGGGGTTGCGGGTATAATGGGTCCGGCGCAGTAATTCTGCTGTGTGGGAGCCTACCTCTCCTGCATAGGGGCGTGAGGTGTTGCTACCGCCTCACGTCCTGCCTTTTGTTTACCTCGTATCCCTATTGTATCGCATTGTTCGGTGTAACGCAAGCAAAAAATGACAGGACCCCGAAAATCGGGGAAGAAATATTCCTTATTGAAGCCCCCCTTGTCAAAGGGGGGTGCCCGCCATCGGCGGGCGGGGGGATTGCCGTGCGTCCAAGGACAATCCCCCAGTCACCGCCTAAAGGCGGCGACAGCCCCCTTTAACAAGGGGGCCGTCCATATGGATGGGCGCGGCCATCGGCCGCGCCCTTGATCATATCATATTAAAATGTTCCTGTCACTCCGTCAGCCGCGCCACGACGGCGTTCATGGCGTCCCACTTACGCTCCATGTCCGCCACCAGCTTGAACTGGGTCCTGGCCCGGTCCAGGTTGTGCTCAGGCCTGTCGATGGAGAAGTACACGTCCCCCGCCAGGTAGTCCGTCAAAAACCGCACGCCGCACTCCAATGTCATCAGCTTTGCCCCCAGGGGCAGCGTCTGCTTTTCCAGCTCCGTCAGGCCCGGACAGGCGGTGAGAAAGCCCCGTGTGTACGTCTCGAACGCGGCCAGGTCCATCTCCATTTTGGAAAGGTCCTTTTCGTCCTCGGCGGCGGTGGCCGCGCCAAAGCGGATGGAATCGCCGAAATCGTAGGCCGCCAGGCCGGGCATCACCGTGTCCAGGTCGATGACGCACAGGGGCTTGCGGGTCTTCTCGTCCAGCATGACGTTGTTGAGCTTGGTGTCGTTGTGGGTCACCCGGGTGGGAAGCTCGCCGCTTTCCCGCATGCGCTGTAAACTGCCGGCCTCCGCCTCATGGGCCAGGACAAAGTCGATCTCCGGCTGGACATCCTTCGCCCGCCCGCGCGCGTCCGCCGCCAGAGCGCTGCGGAAGATGCGGTACCGGTCCGGGGTGTTGTGGAAGTTGGGAATGGTCTCATGGAGCGTGTGGGCCGGGAAGTCGGCCAACTGCTGCTGGAACGTGCCGAAGGCGATGGCGCTCTGGTAAAAATCCTCCGGGGTCTCCGGGGCTTGCAGGCATATGCTCCCCTCCACGAAATCGTACAGCCGCCAGACCCGGCCCTTTTCATCCTCGGCGTAGAGCTTGCCGTCCGTGGTCGGGTTCAGCCGCAGAGCGGCGCGGGGGTCGTCGGTCTTGGCGGCGATGTGCCGGACGATGGCGACCACGTTCTCCATCAGGCCACGAGGGTCCGGGAAGACCGCGCCGTTGAGCATTTGCAATATGTATCGCCGTCCCGTGTCCGTCACCACCAGGAAGGTCCGGTTGATGTGTCCGCAGCCGTAGGGTGTGCAGCTCACCGGCGTCCCCTCGAGCTGAAATCGATAGATCATGTCTTCCATAAACTTGCCTCGTTTTTTTGCAATATCAAGCCATTATAACCGATTTTTCCCCCAAAGGGAAGCGCCGAACGCCGGTCCGCGCAAATTTTTCCCGATTTTTGTCCGGACAAGTTTTGCTTGCCATTCGGCTCTGGATAGATTATACTGTATTTTGTGTTTTTTTGTGCACTCTCCCGCCATATGAGGCGGCACCACATACAGAAAAGACGAGGAACTGGAGCATGACAAAGTACATTTTCGTGACCGGCGGCGTGGTCTCCGGACTGGGCAAGGGCATCACCGCGGCCAGTCTGGGCCGGCTTCTGAAGTCCCGCGGCCTGAAGGTGGCCGCTCAGAAGCTGGACCCCTATATCAACGTGGACCCCGGCACCATGAGCCCGTACCAGCACGGGGAGGTCTACGTGACCGAGGACGGAGCCGAGACAGACCTGGACCTGGGCCACTACGAGCGGTTCATCGACGAGGACCTGAACAAATGGTCCAACCTGACCACCGGCAAGGTGTACTGGAACGTGCTCAACAAGGAGCGCCGGGGCGAGTATCTGGGCTCCAC
>CANQQB010000052.1 GCA_947625845.1 uncultured Oscillospiraceae bacterium | reverse complement strand
TGTAGTGGCTCATGGGGCTGGCTCCTATCTGGTTTGTCTGCAAACACCATTTTAGAAGCTTTCTTCCCTTGAGTCACCTCTTTTCTTTACCCTGTTGCTCTTATTTTGTAAATCTTCAAAGCCAATTTCTGTCACACTGCTTGGGAGCGTAACGTCTGTTAAACTCATACAACCCTGGAAAGCGCTTTCACCAATTATCTTTACGCCCTCAGAAATAATCACACTTGACGGTCAAGAGCCTCAGCTTCGACAACGGGTCGGAGTTTGCGAAGTTCCACGAGCTGGAGGCGGCGCTGAAAACGCTGGTGTATTTTGTGGAGCCGCACAAGCCGTGGCAACGGGGCACGAATGAGAACACGAATGATTTGATACGGTTTTTCTTTCCGAAAGGCTGTGATTTCAGGAAGGTCACGGAAGAGGACATCGCGCGGGTGGAGCGGCTACTCAACTCCCGACCCAGAAAATGCCTCAAATGGAAAACTCCCGCTAGCCGCGCGAGCGTCGACGAACTTGGTCTGTCTCATTTCTTCAAATCGGCGAGAAGCGCGTCCAGATCTGTGTAGCCTTTCACGGACGGGTCTTTCGCGATCCGCTCCGCCTCCAGCATGGCGGCAACGGTATCCTCGTTTGGCTGATGCAGGGAAATCTCAAAAAGACTGGAGTGGCGCCGCTCACACTTCGCCACTCCGCTTAATTCCTTTTTCCTACGCAGGGAGCTCTTCTTTTCCCTGTCCACTTTTCCTGGGGCAGTGCATACACAGGGGGGCTGTCACGCGTCAGCATGACTGGGGGATTGTCGACAACTCTTCCGAGCCGCCGTTCGGCGGCCCACCTCCCCTTGCACAGGGGAGGCCTTCCATAAGGAAAAGGATTTAAATAATCTCTCCTTTTACTTCCGGGGGTGATATGTTATACTATGTGCAGAGACAGGTAACAGGGGGTGCTGCTATGCCATATACGATTTCAGAATTGCGGGCCATAGTCAGTCCTCTGGCGCAGCGTTATGGCGCAGAGCGCGTGTATCTCTTTGGTTCCTATGCGCGGGGCGATATGCACAGCGGCAGCGATATCGATCTGCGTATCGACAAAGGCGCTATTCACGGCCTGCAATTTGCGTATCTGCTTGGCGAGCTGGAGGACGCGCTCAAAATGCCGGTCGATCTTGTCCCCACGACCGGCATGGATCAGAGGTTCCTTGAAACGATCCACTCGGATGAGGTGCTGCTGTATGAACGTGCAAGAGCGTGATCTGCGTATTTTGGAGCATATTCTGACCTACTGCGGTCAAATCGATATGGCGGTTGAACGCTTCGGCCATAGCTTCGAGCTGTTTGACAGCGATCCGGTGTACCGCAATTCCGTTGCTCTTTGCATCGTGCAGATCGGTGAGCTTGTGGGGCATCTGTCAGACGCGTTCAAGGCGGCAAACAGTCAGATCCCGTGGCGGCAGATCAAACTCATGCGGAATATCGTTGCCCATCGGTACGGAACGGTGGACAACGCGATCACATGGGAAGTGGTCGAAAAGGATATTCCTGACCTCAAAACTTTCTGTTCTTCGTTGCTGACAGTTGCTGACAGTTGCTGACAGAGGGAGAGAAACATTATAATCCAACGCGTCCCCGGCGCAAGCCGGGGACACCTTTATTGGGGGCGCTGGCGCACCATCGTTACAACCCTTCCGAGCCGCCGTTCGGCGGCCCACCTCCCCTTGCACAGGGGAGGCTTTCCATATGGTGCGCCTGCGGCGCGATTTAAATGTTCTCTCCCCCAGTCAGCGCGGAGCGCTGAAAGCCCCCTTACACAGGGGGCTTTCCTTTTTGTTGGCAAGTTTGCGTGGGGCGGCATAGGATGGCGGGAGGTGATGGAGGATATGGACTTTACCCTGCTGGGGACCGATCCCCGGTATATGTACTTAAAGCGGCGGTTGGAGGTGGACGGCCACCGGCTCACACCCGACAGTCCCGCGCAGATCGCGCCGCCGTCCTGGCGGCAGGGCGTGCCCTATTACCGGGACGAGATATACGTCATCGAGAACGCAGCTCTCACCGCCGAGGGGGCGCTGGAGCTGCTCATGCGCCGGTCCAACCGGGGCCTGGCGGGCATGGAGGTGCTGGTGGCGGGCTTCGGGCGCATCGGGGGTTTCCTGGCCGGGATGCTCTCCGCGCTGGGGGCGCATGTGACCGTGGCCGCCAGGAGCGAAAAAGCGCGGGCCGCCGCGCGGGCCAGAGGGTTCGCGGCGGTGGACATGGAGCACATACCGGCTGTATTCGACGGCGTGGTGAACACCGTCCCGGCGCCGGTGCTGCACGGGGACTACGGCGGGGCGCTGTGCATCGACGTGGCCAGCGCGCCAGGCGGCTGGGCCACGGACGCGCCGGTGCTGAAGGCGCCGGGACTGCCGGGGCTTTATGCCCCCAAGGCCGCCGCCGACGTGATGGCGGAGGCGATCTATCGGGTGATGGAGGAGGAAAAAGAGCATGGATAAAATTCGTCTGGGGCTGGCCCTGACCGGCTCCTACTGTTCCTTTGAAAAGCTGGCGGTGGTGCTGCCGGGGCTGTGCGAAGAGTTTGACGTGACGGCCATTTTCAGCGAGAACGCACAGAAGGACAGCCGCTTTGGCACGGGGGAGAAGTGGATGGAGCTGCTGGCGGAAGCCACCGGCAAGGCGCCGGTCGTCAGTATACAGCAGGCCGAGCCGCTGGGGCCGAAGAATCTCATCGACGTGCTGGCCATCGTGCCGTGTACGGGCAATACGCTGGCAAAGCTCAGCCGGGGCGTGACGGACACCGCCGTGACCATGGCCGCCAAGGGACACCTGCGAAACGGCAAGCCGCTTGTCATCGGCGTGTCCACCAACGACGGACTGGGGGCCTCGGCGGAGAACATCGGCCGGCTGCTGGTGCGGAAAAATATCTATTTCGTGCCCTTCGGGCAGGACGACCCGGAGAAAAAGCCCGCCAGTCTCAGCTGCGCGTATGACAAAATAGCGCCGGCCGTGGCCGCCGCATATGCGGGGAAGCAGATACAGCCGGTGCTGGTGGGGACAAGGTGAGACGTAGGGAGCACCACAGCCCTGGGTCCAGGGCTGTGGTGACGACAACCCTCCAGTCACGCTAACGCGTGACAGCCCCCCTTACACAGGGGGCCGAACGATATGGTAATATTTAAATATCTCTCCCTCAGTCAGCGCGGAGCGCTGACAGCCCCCTCGTCAGAGGGGGCCGGCCCCTGCCGGGGCCGATTCGGGGGCAAAGCCCCCGCCTCCCCCTGACGGGGGAGGTGGCGCGGCGAATGCCGCGACGGAGGGAGAGAAACATTAGAATCCAACGCGTCCCCGGCTTTGCCGGGGACACCTTTGGCGGAGGCGCTGACGATAACCTGTCTCTCCCTCAGTCATGCTGACGCATGACAGCCCCCTCGTCAGAGGGGGCCGCGCTGCGGCGCGAAGGACGACGAGGGCGCGCTGCGGCGCGAGGGGGATAATCCCCCGGCATGCGGCCCATGTCCCCCACTTGCTTGCATTTTTATGGGGTTTGTGCTATTCTTCAATGGGATTTGTTCCCCAGGAGGCATCGGAATGTCCCAGGTCGAAAAAAAGCAGAGGGGACGCCGCGCACTGACGCCGGGCCAGAAGATCCTGTTCGTGGCCGCACTGCTGGTCGTGTTCGGACTGTGCAGCACGGTGTTTCTGGACCTGCGTTCCATGGAAAAGGCCAACGCGATCCCCGAGGATGTGTCCGACTGGCCGGACCCCGTCACCGCCTATCTGATGGCGGACGAGGGTTCGCTGGTCGCGCCTTTTTATAACGAGGGCCTGGCCGTCGACGGCGAGTACGGCCGGGGCACCGAGATCCAGATGGAGAGCTGGGAGCCCTTCGTGGCGGAGAACGGACAGGAGTATTACCACGTGTACGTGGACGGCCGGATGGGCTATGTGCCCTGCTCCAACGTGACGGACGACCGGTCGGCGCTGCTGCCGGAGTCGCGGGTGTACGTCCGGTCCACGGTACATATGATGGAAAACGCCACGGACGTGGACATCGGCCCCCTGGCCCAGAAGGGCGCGCTGTTGCAGGTGGTGGGCTATGACTACTTCAAACCCGACGGGTCCGTCAATCTGTACCACGTGATGATGGGCGACGAGTTCGGGTGGATCAAGTCCGAGTATGTGGTGCAGGACTACGGCGAGTCCATGACCCACTGGCATGAGGACACCGATTACGCCGACCATGTGTACCGGGGCGACGACTTTGGCGGCGGCGACCCCGGCGGGCTGGACTACTGGCCCCATGAGAAGGGCGACTTCGCCAGCCAGGGCAACGTGATGCCCGTGGACGTGTACGGGCTGTTCATCCCCGCCAGCCACAGCAAGCCCAGCACGGTCGCCGAGTATATGAAGCTGGCGGAAGGCAACAAGTGCAACGCCTTCGTGGTCACGCTGAACGAGGGCGTCGATCTGGCGTACGAATCGCCGCTGCTCACGGAGGACGGCATCATTGACGGGTACAACGTGATCAACTCCGCGGAGGATTTCGCCAGGTCCATCCAGATGCTGAAGGACGCGGGATACTATGTGATCGGCCGTATCGCCACGTTCCAGGATTCCCCCCTGGCGCTGGCGCACCCCGAGTGGAGCGTCTCCGACTGGTCCGGCCAGCCCCTGGAGCTGGGCGGAAGCTACTGGCCCAGCGCGTACTGCCGGGACGTGTGGGAGATGAAGGCCGCCTTCGCCGTGGAGGCGGTGGATATGTTCGGCCTCAATGAGATCCAGTTCGACTATGTTCGTTTCCCCGACCTGACACAGGACATGGAAGCGACCGGGACCATCGACATGAAGAGCACCATGGAGGAATCCAAGGCCCAGGCGCTGCAGCGGTTTTTGACATACGCCACCGACCTTATCCATGCCCACGGCGCCTATGTGGCCGCGGATATGTTCGGCGAGACGGGCAACTTCTACGTGGCTCCCTACGGCCAGTACTGGCCCGCCATCAGCGACGTGGTGGACGTGATCTGCGGAATGCCGTACCCGGACCACTTCGGAAGGTTCCAGGACAACAACCAGTGGATCGTCCCCTATCGCATGCCATACCGCGCGACTTATATCTGGGCGGACAAGGTGTATGAGCGCCAGACGGAGTGCGCCTCCCCGGCCATCACCCGCACCTGGATCCAGAGCTGGGACGACTATGGGTACGTATACGACTCCGCCGCCATACAGCGCCAGATCCTGGCCCTGTACGACAAGGGGATCACCGGCGGGTATATGCTCTGGCACGGCAACGGCTCCCTCGCTATCCCGGAAAAGCTGCCGGAGGTGCTCAAATACGATTACCGGGCCGAGTACGAAAAGGCCGCGGCGCAAAATATCAAGCTGTCGCAGTATTTGAAGATATCCACAGAAGACGCACAGACATCGCAATGAGGGTCCCGTGAATAAGGAATGTCCCCGGCTTACGCCGGGGACACATTTTTTGACAGCGGGGGGCGCACTACTGTTACAACCCTTCCGTCAGCGCGGAGCGCTGACACCTCCCCTTACACAGGGGAGGCTTTCGATAAGGAATGTCCCCGGCATAGGCCGGGGACACATTTTTACTTGTTGGTGCGGCGCCAGATGTGCATTTTTTCCGCCTCGGCGATCAGCTCGTCCCGGAACTGGGGGTGGGCGATGGAGATCAATGCCTCGGCGCGCTGCCAGGTGGACAGGCCTTTCAGATTCACCATGCCGTACTCGGTGACGATGTACTGCACGCAGCTGCGGGGGTCCGTGGCGATAGAGCCCGGCGTCAGGGTGGGCACGATGCGGCTTTTCAGCGTGCCGTCCTTGGCCTTCATGGTCGAGGAAAGGCAGATGAAGCTCTTGCCGCCCTTGCTCAGATACGCGCCCATGACGAAATCAAGCTGGCCGCCGGTGCCGGAGATGTGCTTGATGCCGGCCGACTCGGCGTTCACCTGGCCGAACAGGTCCAGGTCCACCGCGTTGTTGATGGAGATGAACTTGTCCAGTTGGGCGATCACCTGCACGTCGTTGGTGTAGTCCACCGTGGCACCCATCACGTCCGGGTTGCGGTCCACATAGTCGTAGAGCTTTTTCGTGCCGGCGGCGAAGGCGAAGACCTGCCGGCCATAGTCCAGGTTCTTGTTTTTGCCGTTGATCTTGCCGGCCTGGGCGATGTCCACAAAACCGTCCACATACATCTCGGTGTGCACACCAAGGTCCTTCAGGTCCGACTGGGCGATCATGGCGCCTACGGCGTTGGGCATGCCGCCGATGCCAAGCTGTAAACACGCGCCATTGGGGATCTCCGGCACGATCAGGTTGGCCACGGCCTTGTCCACGTCGCTGGGTGCGGCGGAGCCAAGCTCGGCGATGGGGGGATTGTCGCCCTCCACCACGCAGGTCACCTGCTCGATGTTGATCTCGGTCTTGTTCAGGCCGTAGACCACGGGCAGGTTTTCGTTGACCTCCACCACGATGTGCCTGGCCTTGGCGCACATGTCATAGAGGTGGGAGGGGGCCAGGGACAGGGAGAAGTTGCCGTGGCTGTCCATGGGGGGGACCTGCATCATGACCACGTCGGTGGGGGGCAGGTTCTCCCGGTAGTACCGGGGCAGCTCAGAGTAGCGGATGGGGCAGAACCAGCCCATGCCCTTGGCGATGATCTTCCGGTCCACGCCGGAACAGTGCCAACTGTGCCAGGCAAAGTGGTCGCCGGCGTCGTCAGCCTTGGCGATCTCCGGCATCCACATGGTCACGCCGCCACGGACCTTCACGTCGGAAAGCTCCGGGCCGCGCTCGGCCAGAGCCTTGTCCAGGGCCACGGGGTGGTTGGTGCACCAGGTGTAGTCCACCCAGTCGCCGGATTTGACCAGCTTCACCGCCTCCGCGGCGGTGGTGAGCTTCGATCTATAAAGCGCCTGATAGTCCATATGGTTCAGTCTCCTTTATACGTTTTTACTGATAAAATAGTTTAATGGTACCGGGGGGAATTGTCAAGTGTGGGCGGGGGCTGGGCCGGGGACACCTTTCAGCAGTAGGATATCTCGTTGCGGACCACGCGGCCCTGGACGCGGATGCGGGTCTTGCGGGCGTCGTAGACCTGGGGCTGGTGGGCCGGGTTGGTGGACTGGGGCATCAGGGTGATCCGGTCCCCCTCCCGGTAAAAACGCTTGACGGTGGCGTCCTCGTCGTCCACCAGGACCACGGCGATGTCCCCGTTGTCCACGATGTCCTGGCGGCGGACGATCAAAAGGTCCCCGTCATTCATGCGGGCGGCGTTCATGCTGTCCCCGGACACGCGCAGGGCGAAGTACTCCGCGCCGCCGTTCAGGTCCGTGTACGTGTACCCCTCGATGTGCTCGTCCGCGTACAGGGGAAGGCCCGCGCTGATGCGGCCTAAAATCGGGATGCGGTGCATGGGACGGTAGGGCATGGCGCCGGGAAGACGGGTCGGCTGGGCCGCGCCCATAAGCTCCCCTGGGGTGGTTTTCAGGGCGCGGGAAATGGCGTCCAGCACCGGCATCTTCAGCTTGTCGATGGCGCCGGTCTCGTAGCGCTGGACCGTGGAGACCGCTACGCCGATGGCGGCGGCCACGTCCCCCTGGGTCATGCCCAGCTCCTGCCGGCGGGCGCGGATGCGGCTGCCAAGCTGCTTGTTGTCCATGGGGAGATCCTCCTATTTGGCCTTTTACGGCCATTGTAACATAAAAAATTGCAGAGCGCAACAAAAAATCGGAAAAATACTTGACAAAGTTGTTGCATTGCGCTAAGATTTGCACTACGCTAATTGCATAGCGCAAAAACCATAAGGAGGAAATGACAATGAGTTCACCGAGGAACATCTGGTGGTCCTATGTGCAGGGGATGATGAGAAGGTACCCGGAGCGGGCGGCGGCGCTGGAGGCGATGCGGGGCGTGCGCATGACGGGGCGGTACGGCGCGGAGCCGGCGGGCGGCAAGGGGCCGGGCAGGACCACGGAGACCGTGGCGCTGCGCCAGCTTCCTCCGGCGGAGCAGCGGGAGTACGAGGCCGTGCGGGAGGCGCTGGCATACGCCGCCGAAAAGCCCGACGGGGCGCTGCGGCTGAAGCTGGTGAAGCTGGTGTACTGGGACAAGACCCACAAGCTGTACGCCGCCGCGTGGGAGGTGGGCGTGTCCGAGCGGACCGCTCGGCGGTGGAACCGGGATATTTTGTACCGGGTGGCGGTCAATTTCGGGCTGGTCGATGAAGATTGGCCGCTCACGGCCAGCTGAATGTGGTATTTTGGTATCACCGAAAAGGGGGACGGACGGGGGAGTTAAATTATTCTCTCCCTCAGTCAGCGCCAAAGGCGCTGACAGCCCCCTCGTCAGAGGGGGCCGGCCCCTGCCGGGGCCGATTCGGGGGCATAGCCCCCGCCTCCCCCTGACGGGGGAGGTGGCGCGGCTTCGCCGCGACGGAGGGAGAGATATTAAAATCCAACGCAGTCCACGGCATAGCCGGGGACACCTTTTTTGACAGCGGCGACGACGGGGGGTGAAATAGCACGAACGCGGGGAAATACGAACAGTGGCTGACGGACGAGGGGCTGCAACAGATCGAGGACTGGGTCCGGGAGGGCGTCAAAAGTGCGCAACTGGCCGAAAAGCTGGGCGTGTCCCGCAGGACGCTGGGCCGGTGGATGGCCAAGTACGAGGCCATCGCCAGGGCCGTGGCCAACGGACAGGAGGCGGGCGAGAGCGAGATCACCACGGAACGGGTGGAAAACGCGCTGTATAAAAAGGCGCTGGGCTATAACGTGAAGGTCATGGAGCCCATGCGGGTGAAGAAACGGGTCAAGGATAAGCAGACCGGCAAGTGGGAGGACCGGGAAGTGATCGAGATGGTGGCGCGGGAACGGCATGTGCCGCCGGATATGCGGGCCGTGCAGTTCTGGCTGACCAACCGGGAAAAGCTCCGGTGGCAGAAAAGTCCCGAACAGGATGAGGACGACGAGGCCGTCACGGTGATCATTGACGTGTGAGGGGGGAGGGGGACAACCCTTCAGTCAGCGCCAAAGGCGCTGACAGCTCCCCTTACACAGGGGAGCCGGACAATAAGGAAGAGGATTTAAATTATTCTCTCCCTCAGTCAGCTTCGCTGACAGCCCCCTCGTCAGAGGGGGCCGCGCTGCGGCGCGAGGGGCGACAACCCTTCAGTCAGCGCCAAAGGCGCTGACAGCTCCCCTTACACAGGGGAGCCTTTCGATATGGAAGAGGATTTGATTAAATGTCTGAAATACGATTGAGCGAGATCATCGGGCCGGGGTTTCGGGAGCTGGCCGGGGACGTGCTCCGGCATGGGCATACCCACTATGACCTGTCCGGAGGCCGGGGCAGCCTGAAAAGCTCCACCGTATCCCTGCTGGTGCCGCTGATACTGACCCAGCACCCGGATACCCACGCGCTGGTGGTGCGCAAGGTGGCCAATACCATGCGGGAGAGCGTGTTCGCTCAGTATCAGTGGGCGGTGGACAAGCTGGGCATGGGGGCGCTGTGGACCGTGCGGCTGTCGCCTATGGAGATGGAGTATGAGCCAACGGGGCAGAAGATCATGTTCCGGGGCGCGGACGATACCGGCAAGTTCAAGTCCATCAAGGCTCCCTTCGGGTACATAGCCGTCACCCACTTCGAGGAAAAGGACCAGTTCGCCGGCCGGGCGGAGATCGACACGATCCTCCAGTCCACCATGCGCGGCGGGCCAATGTTCTGGAATTTCGAGAGCTATAACCCGCCGATGAGCCGGGACAACTGGGCCAATCTGGACAGCCAGATCGTACGGCCTGACCGGCTGTGCCACAAAAGCACCTACCTGGACGCGCCGCGGGAATGGCTGGGCGAGGCGTTTCTGGCCGAGGCGGAGCATAAGCGAAAGACCGACGAGCGGGGCTGGCGGCACATATACCTGGGCGAGAGCGTCGGGACCGGCGCGGACGTGTTCGAACGGGTGGAGGTCCGGCGGATAGAAGACCGGGAGGCCGCCGGGTTCGACAGGATATTCCAGGGCGTGGACTGGGGATGGTTCCCGGACAGGTTCGCGTTTCTGCGCACGGCGTATGACCGGGCCAGGGAGAGGATATTCCTGCTGGACGAGCTGTACGTCAACCGAACGCCAAATGCCCAGACGGGGGCGTGGATACGGGACAAGGGGTACATGGACTACCCCATCACCTGCGACAGCGCCGAGCCCAAGAGCATCGCCGATTACAGGGCCATGGGCCTGCCGGCGCGGGGCGCGGTCAAGGGGCCGGGCAGCGTGGATTACGGGTTCAAATGGCTCCAGGGCCGGACCATCGTGATAGACCCGCTGCGTACGCCGGGAGCCCACCGGGAGATCGTGGGCTATGAGTACGAGCGGGACAGGACCGGGAACATCATCAGCGGTTACCCGGATAAGGACGATCACGCCATATCGGCGCTGCGATACGCCTACGAGGGGCTGTTCAGCCGGCGGGGCAGCAGCGCGTGAGAGCAGGAGGAAAAGAAAGTGAGAATATTTGCCAGAGTAAAGGAGTGGTTTGATATGCGCCTGGGGAGCAAGGCGACAGAGGCCTTCGGCGTACGGCCGGCGGCATCGGCGGGGATGGACGCATTTTTGAAGCGGTGCGCGGACGTGTACGGCGGACACCCGGAGTGGACGGACGCGGACGAGGGTATCAGGACCGTGAACTTCGCCAGGACCGTGTGCGCGGAGACGGCAAGGCTTGCCGTGCTGGGCACAAAAATCAGCATCGGCGGCGATTCTGAGCGGGCCGCGTGGCTGCAAAAGCAGGTGGACGCCATATACCCCCGGCTGCGGGAGTGGGTCGAGAAGGGCTGCGCCTGGGGCACGGTCATTTTAAAGCCCAACGGCCAGGGCGTGGAGGCGCTGACGCCGGAGCAGTTCGCGGCCGTGGACGTGCGGGACGACGAGATCGTGGGGGCGGTGTTCGTGAGCCGGGCCTATGAGGCCGAGACAGAGCGGTGGTACACGCGCCTGGAATACCACCGGTTCACCGACGGCGGGGTCTATGAAATCGGCAACCGGTGTTTCGCGGGCCACAGCAGGTATGACATGAGCAAGGCCGTGCCCATCGAGGCGACGCCATGGGCGGGGTTGGCGGAGAACGCGGCGGCGGAGGGGCTGGAAAGGCCGCTGTTCGCCGTGCTGCGCATGCCGGGCGTCAATAATGTGGACGGCGGCGCGTTGGGCATGCCCGTGTTCGCCGACGCGCTGGAGGAGCTGCGGGACCTGGACGTGGCGTACAGCCGCATGACCGGGGAGATATACGACAGCGCTCGGATCGCCCTCATCGACGACAGGCTCCTGGACGTGCCCGGCAGCAGGACCGGGTTCGGCGGGTCGGACAGCGTGAAGCTGCCAAGGCAGGCAAGGAAGGTCAGCGGGTTCGGGCCGGAGGAGTATTATCAGGAGATAAATCCCCAGCTCAATACCACCGAGCGGATGGTGGGCGTGAACGCGCTGCTGGGCCAGATCGGGTTTAAGTGCGGGTTCTCCAACGGCTACTTCGTGTTCAACGAGCGCGGCGGCCTGGTCACGGCTACCCAGGTGGAGGCCGACGACCGGCGGACCATCCAGCGGGTCAAGGACGTGCGGGATAAGCTGGAAAGCGCTATGGACGCGCTGCTGTACGCGCTGAATAAGTGGGCGGATCTCTATGACCTGGCGCCGGTGGGACCGTGGGAGGCCGTGTACGACTTCGGGGACGTGACCTACAACCGGGAAGAGGACAGGAACCGGTACTGGGGATACGTGCGGGAAGGCGTGTTCCCCGCGTGGGCGTATTTGGTCAGGTTCGAGGGGTTTACCGAGGACGAGGCAAGGAGGATGACGGGAGAAGGGGGAGACGCTTGCAAATAGCGGGAAAAAGAGTATAATACAAATAGAGAGGGATATGCTAAACAGAAAGGTAACAGGCCGGTGATCCCAGAGAGATATAAAGATGACTTCACGGATTTTGAGCCGCTGACGATCGGCCGGGAGGAACGAGCCGCCTTAGACGATCTGCATCGGCGGGCCATTGCGGGAGAAGTCGAGTATGGTCAGGGCCGGACCGGCGGAAGATTCACAGAGGTTTTTACAAGCGGCAAGCCGAACGGCGTGCAGATACCGAAAGATATTTTGAGCGCTCCGGGACTTTGCCTGTATCATGCGCATACGAACGTAACGCCTTTGTCCGCAGACGATTTCAAGCTCCTGACCGGTGACAATATCGAGCGGGTGTCTGTGGTCACAAGAAACGGGGATGTTTATTCCGCGTGGATAGGAGGCGGAGAGCGGCCGTCCGCAGAAGAGTTTGAGGAAGTCATGGGATGGCTCCGGCCGGAGGTAGACGACGATATGCTCACCAGGCCGGAGAGTTCTGCGTGGAGCATAAGAGAGTTGAACTATATGTCCATCAGAGAGCAGGCGTTCAGAATAGCGCGTCACTTCAAGTGGCATTTGGAAGGAGGAAAGCTATGAGCGGTTTATTCAGCGAAACAATGACTTATCCACAGGCTCGGACCGTTTTCTTCCAGGCCGTGAAAGGGAAGTCGCAGGAAGAGGTCGAGCAGATCAAAAAGGAATATCGCGCCATCGTTCCCATCATCACCAAAAGGGAAATGAAAGAACACGATGGCTGGCTGACCAGCGACACGCTGGAGTAGTAGTAATAATAGAACAACCAAATACAAGATGTTAAAAGCACGCACTCGGGGTCCCCAAAAGGCACGCTTGCCTTTTGGGGAGAGGAGGAGCCGCGGAATATTTAGGGCCTGGCAGGAAACTGCCGGGCCCTGACCTATGAAGCGGGCTCTGACGAGCACCGTGCTTTTTTCATACCCACCGGCGGGCGCGGTATATCGCCCGGATCCGGACCGCGGACAGAGCGGTATAAAAATCATGTGGGAGGATTTAAAACCATGCAGAACATCGAGAGCATCCTGAGGGAGTTTGGACTGGAAATACCGGCGGAGAAGATGGCTGCGTTCCAGGCCAGATTCCGGGAAAATTACAAGACCGTCAAGGAGGTGTCCAAGCTGGAGGCGGCGCGGGACCAGTGGAAGGCCAAGGCGGAGGCCGCGGACGGGGCGCTGCAGGACGCGCAGAGCGCGTTCGACGCGGCCATCGCCCAGCGGGACTTCGACGACGCCTTAAACGCGGCGCTGGCGGGGTATAAGTTCACCTCCGAGGCGGCAAAGCGGGACGTGGCCGGACAGGTCCGGGCGGCGGGCCTGACGCTGGAGAGCGGACGTATCCAGGGACTGGAGGCGCTCATGGAGGCCATACGGGAAAAGGACGGGTCCGCCTTCGTGGACGAAACGGCGGCGGTGCTGCGCCTGGAAATGGCCCGGTTTACCCGGCCGGTTTCCGACGGCGGGTCCGGCGCGGCGCCCATGACACGGGAGAAGATCATGGCTATCCCCGACCGGGCCGCACGGCGGAGAGCCATCGCGGAAAACATCGAAATTTTTAAAGGAGAATGAAAATGGCAGAAGAAAACATCATCACAAAAGACGCTCTGGCGCGGGTGCGGGAGATCGAGTTCGTGACCGCGTTCTCCGGCTCCGTGACCAAGCTCATGGACGCCATCGGCGTGACGCGGAAGATCCCCAAGCAGGCCGGGGCGGTGCTGAAGACCTATAAGGCCAGCGGCACCCTGGCCAGCGGCGTGGTGGCTGAGGGCGAGGCCATCCCCCTGAGCAAGTACGAGACACAGGCCGTGGCCGTCAAGGAGATCACCCTCAAGAAGTGGCGCAAGGCCACTTCCGCCGAGGCCATCATCGACCGGGGCTACGACCAGGCGGTGGACATGATCACCGACGAGATGCTCCGGGACGTGCAGAAGGGGCTGCGCAAGGACTTCTTCGACTTTCTCGCCACCGGCACCGGTACGGCCAAGGGCAATACGTTCCAGGAGGCCATTGCGCAGGCGTGGGGCCAGCTGCAGGTGCTGTTCGACGACGACGGCGTGGCCTGCGCCTACTTCATGAACCCCCTGGACGTGGCCGATTACCTGGCCACCACCCCCGTGAGCATGCAGACCGCATTCGGCCTCAGCTACGTGGAGAACTTCATGGGGCTGGGCACCGTCATCCTCAACGCCAGCGTGCCCAAGGGCAAGATCTACGCCACCGCCAAGGACAATCTGGTGCTCTATTACATCCCCGTCAACGGCGCGGACCTGAACGAGGCCTTCGCCTTCACCAGCGACGAGACGGGCTATGTGGGCATCCATGAGGAAGCCGACTACACCAACATGACCGCCGCGGATACGGTGGTGTGCGGCATGCAGCTGCTGGCCGAGAAGCTGGACGGCATCGTGGTCGCCGCCATCGGGGCGGGCGACTGATGGACTACGTCCGGTACGCGGCGCTCTATCCGGACGGACCGGACGAGAGCGCCTTTGAAAGACTCCGGTGGGAGGCGCGGCATGTGATGGACCGGGCCACCACCGGGCTGGACGGGCTGCGGAAGCTGGAGGCGGCTCCGCCGGCGGACGAGGATGACAAAGAGGCCGTGGAGCGGTGCGAGGCCGCGCTGGTGCATCTGCTGTGGCAGACGGACCAGGCCGAGGGCTGCGTCAGCCGGGCCGACGGGACCGTGACGGGCCGGGTGGTGACGGCCGTCACCGCCGGGAGCGAGAGCGTGTCCTTCGCCGCGCCGACGGCGGTCTCCCGCGAGGACAGAGAAAAGCAATGCCGGGAAACGGTGGAGCGGTATCTGGCCGGGGTGCGGGACGCCAACGGGGTCAACCTTTTGTATATGGGGCTGTACCCGGTGGTGCCGTGACAATCCCCCAGTCATGCTGACGCATGACAGCCCCCTTTGACAAGGGGGCCGTTCGATAAGGAAGAGGATTTGAATTATTTCTCTCCCCCAGTCAGCGCGAAGCGCTGACAGCCCCCTCGTCAGAGGGGGCCGGCCCCGTTGGGGCCGATTCGGGGGCAAAGCCCCCACCTCCCCCTGACGGGGGAGGTGGCGCGGCTTCGCCGCGACGGAGGGAGAGAAGCATTAAAATCCAACGCAGTCCACGGCGGGAGCCGGGGACACCTTTGGCGGAGGCGGGGCACTACTGTTACAACCCCTCAGTCAGCGCCTGAAGGCGCTGACAGCTCCCCTTACACAGGGGAGCCGTTCAATAAGGAGGAAGTGATTCTATTTATAACGAGACGATAACGGTATTTAACCGCAAACACGGGCAGGAGGGGGACGTGTGGTACCCCACCGTGATAGCGGGGGTGCAGCTGAGCGTGGAGAGGGTCCAGGCCGCCGCCGGGTACGGCTGGAAGCAGACCGGCCAGACCGTGGCCCTCATCCCCTATGTGCCACTGGAGGGCGCGCTGACCGTGGGCGGCAAGATCTGGCTGCCGCCGAAAATGTGGCAGCGCGTGGACGAACCGGAGCTGTACGTCACGTTCGCGGAGGGCGAGGACTTCGACTTCTTCCTGCCGGGGACGTGGCCGGAGGACGAGCCTGTGGCCGATGGCACGTGGCCGGAGGGGTTTTACGAGCACCTGTGCCGGGAACGGGACGGGGTCTGGGCCGTGCGCAGCGTGCACCGGTACGGGGCGCTGCCCCACTTTGAGATCGAAGGGCGGTGAGCGCCGTGAGGTTCAGAGTCAGGAGCTTCCGCACGCAGAGCGGGGCCGTCCGGGTGGCGTTCGACGGGATGGAGCTGTCCGGCCGGCTGGAAAAAGCCTACGACGCGCTGCATGAGATGGCGGCGGAGGATATGCTGCCGTACATGCCGGTGCGGACCGGGGGCTTCCGGGAGCGGACACGGGCGGCCAACGAGAGCATGGTCGGCTCCGGGCAGATCTACGCTGGGGTGGGGCCAATGGCACGGTATTTGTATCAAAATCGGGTCATGGTGGATGCGGCCACCGGAAAAGGGCCGCGAAATATCCCCGGCGTGGGGCCGCGGTTTCAAAAGGGCGCGCACCTGGCGGCCACGGATAGGCCGCTGCGGTACTCCAGTCCGTCGGCAAGGCCGGCGTGGTTCGAGGCGGCCAAGGCCGCAAGGCTGAGGCGGTGGCTGGACCGGATGCAGGCCATACTGGACGGCAATGAGCGAAAGCGGTGAAAACATGGACGAGAAAAAGGAAGTCAGATTCGACACAACGGAAGGCTTCGACGTGCTCACACAGGCCGTGCGGGCGCTGGTGAACCGGTTCCCCGGCCTAGCGGAGGGGGAGAAGATCGCCTTCGCCACGCTGCGCGACAGCGGCGGGATGGCGCTGTTCCCCGGCGACGGGGCCGTGATCGAGGAGGAGCGCCGGTCCGTCACGGGCCGGGTGCGGCAGGTGTGCCGGTATCCGTTCGCGGTGCTGATACGCGGCGGCGGCAT
>CANQQB010000051.1 GCA_947625845.1 uncultured Oscillospiraceae bacterium | reverse complement strand
CTTGTTCATCATGGTGGCGCTGTCCACGGATATCTTGGCCCCCATGTGCCAGTTGGGGTGCTTCACCGCCTGTTCCGGCGTGACGGCGGCGGTCTGCTCCCGCGTCCGGCCCCGGAATGGCCCGCCCGAGCCGGTGAGCAGTATTTTGCGAAGCTGGTCCCGCCGGCCCTCCAGGCATTGGAAGATGGCGGCGTGCTCCGAGTCCACGGGCACGATCTGGGCCCCCTCATCGGCCGCCGCCTTCATGACGATGCTGCCGGCGCACACCAGCGTCTCCTTGTTGGCCAGACATATGCGCTTTTTCGCGGCGATGGCGTCCAGGGTGGGCCGCAGCCCCACGGAGCCGGACACCGCCGTGACCACCGCCTCGGCGTCCGTCAGTGCCGCCGCGCGGCGCAGGCCGTCTAGCCCATCGCCGATTTCTATATCCATGTCCGCCACGGCCACCCGCAGGTCCGCCGCGGCTTTTTTGTCGTACACGGCCGCGTAGGCTGGCCGGAACTTTCTTATCTGTTCCTCCAAAAGGCCCACGCTCTTTTGTGCGGTCAGGGCCGCCACGCGCACCCCCAGCCGCTCCGCCGCCGCCAGGCTCTGCCGTCCGATGGACCCGGTGGAGCCCAATATGGATACCGAATGGATCATGCCTCGTTGTCTCCTATATCCCCAAAACGGCGCTGCCGCTCCTGATAGGCGGCGATGGCCTTGTCAAATTCCTTTTCGTCAAAGTCCGGCCAGAGCACGTCGGAGAAGTAAAACTCCGCGTAGGCGCACTCCCACAGCAAAAAGTTGGAGATACGCTTTTCCCCGCCCGGCCGAATGAGCAGGTCCGGGTCCGGGATATTCCCGCCCCACATGTAGCTGCCGAACACCTGCTCCGAAAGCTCCGGACACCCGTCCGCCGCCCAGCGTCTGGCCGCCCGGACGATCTCGTCCCGGCCGCCGTAGTTGAGGCATATGTTCACCTGTGCCCCGGTGTAGACGCTGGACCTGTCCATGCACTCCCGGCAGAGCCGTTGCAGCTCCGGCGCGAAGGGGGCCAGGTCCCCGAAGATGCAGATGCGCACCTTCTCCTTTTCCAGGTCCCGCAGCGCCTGGCGCAGGTATTTTTCCAGCAGGCTCATGATGCCCGCCACCTCGTCGGCGGGCCGTTTCCAGTTTTCCGTGGAGAAGGCGTACACGGTCAGGTATTCCACGCCCAGCTTCTGGCAGTACCGGGCAGCCTTGCGGAAGCTGTCCGCGCCGGCGGAGTGGCCCGCCGAGCGGGGCAGGCCCCGGCGCTTGGCCCAGCGGCCGTTGCCGTCCATAATAACGGCGATATGGCGGGGGAGTTTGGAAGACTCTCCCGCCACAGCGTTGCGTTTCAGGGGGCTCATATGGCGAACAGCTCTTTTTCCTTGGCCTCGGTGAGCTTGTCGATGTCCTTGATGTTGTCGTCGGTCAGCTTTTGCAGATCCTTTTCCAGGTCCTTCTGGTCGTCCTCGGTGATATCCCCGGCCTTCTGCTGCTTTTTGATCTTATCCATCGCGTCCCGGCGGATGTTGCGCACGGCCACCTTGGCCTCCTCGCCGTACTTACGCACCTGCTTGGCCAGCTCCTTGCGCCGTTCCTCGGTGAGCTGTGGGAACGCCAGGCGGATGACCCGGCCGTCGTTCTGGGGATTGATGCCCAGCTCGGAGGCCTGGATGGCCTTCTCGATGCCTTTCAGGACGGAACCGTCCCAGGGGGAGATGACCAGGGTCCTGGGGTCCGGCACGGAGATGGCCGCCACCTGGTTGATAGGCGTGGGAGAGCCGTAATAGTCCACGGTGATGCCGTTGAGGACGGCCGCATTGGCCCGCCCGGCCCGCACGGAGTCGAACTGCCCGGACAGGAAGTCCTTGGCTTTTTTCATTTTTTCCTCAAATTCCTTCAGCTCAGACATGCGCTTGGTTCCTCCTTTGATGATGATTTATTTGAAAACATTGGCTTTCAATCGACGCAGGTTCCCACGTGCTCCCCGCACACCACCCGCCGTATATTCTCCGGCGGGTCCAGAGCGAAGATCATGGTGGGGATGGCGTTGTCCCGCAAGAGGCTGGCGGCGGCGGCGTCAATGACCCGCAGGTCCTTGGCCAGTATCTCCCCGTAGCCGATGTGTTCCAGCCGCCTGGCGTCGGGGTCACGCTTGGGGTCGGCGGTATACACCCCGTCGATGTTCTTCGCCATCAGCAGCGCCTGGGCGCCGATCTCCGCCGCCTTCAGCGCCGCGGCGGAATCGGTGGAGAAGTAGGGGTTGCCGCTGCCGGCGGCGAACAGCACCACCCGGCCCAGCCGCAAATGCCGCATAGCCCGGCCATAGGAATAGGGCTCCGCCACCCGCGGCATGTCCAGCATGGTCATCACCCGTGCGGACACGTTCTCCTGCTCCAGCACCTCGCACATAGCCAGGCTGTTCATCACCGTGGCCAGCATGCCCATCATGTCGGCCCGGGAGCGCTCCATCTTGCCGCCCCCGTCCTTGGCGCCACGCCAGTAGTTGCCGCCGCCTATCACCACGCCCATCTGAACGCCCATATCCGCGCAGGCTTTGATGGCCTTTGCCGCCTTGTGCAGCATGTCGAAATCCAGGCCCCGGCCGCTTTCCCCGCCCAGGGCCTCGCCGCTGAGCTTCAAGAGCACCCGGCCGTATACCGGCTTGTCCATAGGCGCATCCTCCCGTCGTGTATTCTTCCTTTTATTGTATGGGCCAAAGGTTACATTTTCAACCATATCCCCCGGCCTTTTCACGCCCTGTAAATTTTATCACACTCGCCCGCCGATTTCAACCGGCTTCGCATGCCGTTCGGGCTATCATCATAGGCATGAAAACGGTGTATCTGGATGAGCTGTTCGCCCTGGACCTGGCGGTGGACTACTTTCTCCTGCTGGGCACGGCCAAGCTGCTGGCCCTGCCATACCGGCGGGGCCGGTTCCTGGCCGGCGCGGCGCTGGGGGCGGCGTGGAACTGTCTGGCGCTTATCCCGGCGCTTGCGTGGCTGAAAAGCCCGCCCATGCTGCCGGCGCTGGCGCTGGCCATGACCCTGGCGGCCTTCGGGGACCAGAGGAAGCTGTGGCGGTGCTGCGCGGGGTTTCTGGGGGTGACGGCCCTGTTCGGCGGGGCTGTGTACGCCGCCGCGCTGCTCCGGGGCGGGGGTCCGCCGCTGCGGCTGGACATGCGGGTGCTGATACTGTCCTTTGCCCTGTGCTGGGCAGCGGTGAGCCTTCTGTTTCGCGGCGCGGCACGAAACCGGCCCCGGCGTATTCTGGACGTGACCGTGGAGCGCCAGGGCAGGGCCGTGCGTCTGCGAGCCCTGGAGGACACGGGCAACCACCTGGTGGACCCGGTCACCGGCTGCGCCGCCTTCGTGGCGGAGGCCGGAGCTCTCAGCGGTCTTTTCAGTTCCCGTGACGCGTCCCTTCTCCGTGGCCCTCCCACGGAGGCGGTGCTGCATATCCCCGGCACGCGGCTCATCCCCTGCGCCGGGGTGACAGGCGGACGGGACCTGCTGCTGGCTTTCCGGCCCGACAAGGTCACCGTGGACGGCCGGGAGCGCCGGGACCTGATCGCCGCCGTGGCTGCCCGGCCCATCGGCACGGACGGCGCCTACGACGCCGTGCTATAGTTTGGAACTGGTTTGGAAAGGAGCGCACATCCGTGAACAAGCTGAGACTATTCCTTCTGCAATTGCAGCTTCGCCTGCAAGCCACCCCCCGCATCTTTTACATCGGCGGCAGCGACGTGCTCCCCCCGCCGCTGGACAAGGACGAGGAAGAGGCGGCCGTGGCCGCTCTGGTCCGGGGGGACGAGGACGCCCGCCAGCGCCTCATCGAGCACAACCTGCGCCTGGTGGTCTATATCGCCCGCCGGTTTGAGAACACCGGCGTGAACATCGAGGACCTGATCTCCATCGGCACCATCGGCCTGATCAAGGCCATCGGCACCTTCAACCCGGAAAAGCGCATCAAGCTGGCCACCTACGCCTCCCGCTGCATCGAAAACGAGATCCTCATGTTCCTGCGCAAGAAAAGCTCCCACCGGGTGGAGATATCCATCGACGAGCCTCTGAACACCGACTGGGACGGCAACGAACTGCTGCTCTCCGACGTACTGGGCACCGACGGGGAGGAAGTGAGCAAGCCCCTGGAGGACGACGTGGAGCGCCAGCTTCTCATGGAGGCGGTGGATAGGCTGGACGAGCGGGAGAGGTCCATCATCCTCATGCGCTTCGGCCTGGAGGGGTACGAGGAACTGACCCAAAAGGAGGTGGCGGACCTGCTGGGCATCTCCCAGAGCTACATAAGCCGCCTGGAAAAGCGCATCATCTCCCGCCTGCGCCGGGAACTGATACGCCAAATGTGAACGCAAATCGGAGGACCGTTGCATCGGCCCTCCGATTTTTTTATAATTCCCTGTAGTTTTTTCCGCGCAAACGTACAGATATGCAGAGGAAAGGAAAGGAGCGGTTGACCGGATGGAGGATAACGCGATCATCGAACTGTTCTTTGCCCGCTCGGAACAGGCCATAGGGGAACTGGACAGGAAATACGGCAAGGTCTGCTACAAGATATCTTTTCACATCGTCAACAGCCGCCAGGACGCGGAGGAATGTGTGAACGACGCCTATCTTGGCGCCTGGAACGCCATCCCGCCGGCCCGGCCGGACCCGCTGCTGGCCTATATCTGCAAGATCGTCCGCAACATCTCCCTGAAGGCGTATTACCGCCTCGCCAGGCGAAACAGCGTCGCGGACGCCGCGTTGGCGGAGATGGAAGAGACCCTGACGGCCCCGGACAGCGTGGAGCGGGAGATGGAGGCCAAGGAGCTGGCCCATATCATCGACGGCTTTCTGGCCACTCTGCGTCCGGAGGACCGGGTGCTCTTCATGCGCCGCTACGCCTTTTTGGACCCATATGCCGAGATAGCCGACCGGCTGGGTATGACGGAGAAAAACGTGTCCGTGCGCCTTACCCGGCTGCGCAGGCGGCTGCGGAAATATCTCATCGAAAAGGAGGTCCTCCCATGAGCGGCAAGCTTTTCTTAGAAGCCATAGGCCAAGTGGACGACCGGTACTACATGGAGGCCGCGTCTTATCAGGCCGCACGCTCCCGGCCCGTGCTCCGGCTGGCCGTCCGCATTGCTGTGGCGGCGGCGCTGCTGGCGGCGTGCACGGTCACGGCCTGGGCCGTCTATCAGGCGGCGTTCCGGGACTATTTTCTGGACCCGGTCCCGACGGACCCGGCCCCGTCCGCTGTTCGGCTTTCCATGGTGGGGTATCAGGGCACGGCCGAGTACCGGGCATTGCGGGAGTGGCTGGACTGGCAGGAGCAGCACCCGGTGGAAAACTATCTGGCCCCCGACGGCGGCGACGATAACGCCGACTACGCCTGGCCCGACTACCACCCCTTCTACGGCGCCTACTACACCGAGCAGGGCCAAGCCCTGGACGCCATCCTGGAAAAATACGGCCTTCAGCCCCACCGTGATATGGCCGCCGCCTCCGCCGGGGACATATGCGCCGCACTGGGCACGGGTCCTCTGCTGCCCGCGGGGTTCTCCGGCGGCGGCTATCTGTACGACGACGGCACGGTCGATTTGCAGGTCTACGACGAAAAAGCGGGGTGCGGCCTTACCCTGTTCGCCGCCGTCAAGGGCACGCTCACGGACATCTACGGTTTCTCCGGCGCGGACTATGAGGAATGGAGCCATACCGTCCCCACCGGCCGGACGGTGGACCTGGTGCTGGACGGCCGGGGGCAGGGCATCGCGCTGTTCGAGACGGCCGGGGCCTATGTCTATGTGCGCGCGTACCACGACTTCCCCGACCGGTCGCCCGTTACGAGGGACGAGCTGGCGGCCCTGGCGGACGGCATAAACTTCGCCGCCCTGGAAGAGCGGTTCGACGGCTCCGCCCACCCGGAGACGGCCCGGGCCGTGGCCGCTCTGCGGGAGAAGATGGAAAACACACCATAAGGAGGGATAACATGCAAACGCGCATTTGCGCCGCCCTGTGGGCGCTTGTGCTGGTCCTTACCTGCGGCTGTCAGAAAACGCCGGAAAAGCGCGTGGTTACTGGAAAAAACGACGGCATTTTTGAAAACGCACTGGAAAAAACGCCTCAGGAAGCGCCCACTGGCGCCCAGGAGTGGGCGGTTCATCAGGACAGCTTCGAAAACGCCAACGGCGCCATCCGCTACGAGCTCTCCCTGACCGCGCCGGACATGCCAACAGCCCTGCCGGTGGTCCGTGTCCGGCCAATGGAGATAACGCCGGAGCTGGCCCAAAAGGCCGCCCAGGCCGTATTTGGCGACGCCGAGATATACGAATACACGACGGAGCACACCAAGTCGGAGCTGGAAGCGGCCATTTTGCAGCTAAAGGAGCGCGTCAGCGACTTTGACGCTCTTGTGGAGTCCTGCGGCGGGGACGAGGCCGCGGCGCGTGACTACAAAGCGGCGCTGGAGGGGCGCATTTCGGAGATGGAAGCCGCCTACGCCGCCGCGCCGGATACGGCGGAGCGGAAACCATGCGACTGGCAGTTCCGCCCCGGCTCCTATTACAGCGACGTGACCCGCGGCCAGATCGCGGACATCGGCCAGCAGGTACTGAAGGCCGGCGTCACGGTGGACGGCGCGCCATTCGTGCTGGAAGCTGTCAACCTGGAAAAGGACGGCTATCGGCAGCACACCCTCGACCTCGGACCGGACGCGGACCTGGCGGATCTGGACGCCCTGTACGCCGACACAGGCGCGCGCCCCGACCCGGCCGCCATCCGGACCAAAGCTGTCCAGATCGCCGACGGCCTGAGTATTGGCGACTGGCGGGTGGCCGTCTGCGACAGCGACCCGAACGCCCCCACGGTCACTTACCTCACCCTGACCCGGACCTATGAGGGCCTGCCCATGACAGACCACGACGGCCCCAACGAGACGGATAGCGCCTACGGCCCCGTCTACACCTACGAAAAGCTGCGCATGGATTTTAACGGCGACAAGCTCCTGTCCCTGCTCTACCAGGGTGCGCTGGAGCAAACGGCGGTGGTCAACGCCAACGTGCAGACCCTGCCCTTTGCCGATATCCTGGACGCCGCCAAGACCCAGATGCGCCTTCGGGGGACCAGGGACCCGGTGACCGGCGAGCAGGTGCCCGCGCCGGCGGACGGCGGCTATGACAAGATCGCCGTGGAAAGGGTAGAGCTGGGCCTGAGCCGGGTCCTCATTCAGGACGATACCACGGAATACTACCTGGTCCCCACCTATACCTTTTACGGCACAGCGGCCAGCTATAACGCCGACGGCACCCCGGTGGACCACAGCTTTTTCGACGGGGAAACCGGCCAAACGATAACCCTCCCCAACGAGACCACGGTGGAGCTTGCGGTGATCAACGCCGTGGACGGCAGCGCCATCGACCCGGCACTGGGTTACTGACCTGTCACACTTTCGGCCCGGCGCGCGTTATTGAAAGAGAAGCTCGAAAAGGAGGGCATGACCATGACCAGAAAGACCGTCTCTTTCATCCTGGCGCTGGCGCTGCTGCTGTGCGGCTGTCAGAAGACCCCGGACAAGGCCGTCGTCGCCAGCAAGGCGGACGGTGCCTTTGAGGCCGCTTTGGAGCGCACAGAACCGCCTACAGCCACGGCGGAGCCCCAGACCGCCGACCCGCCGGAAATTTACGCGGACAGTTTTCAAAACGCCGCCGGGGATATCACCGTCGACCTGGCCGTACCGGAGCCGGCCGACCCCGGCCCTGTGCCGGTGCTCCAGGTCCGGCCCATGGAGCTGACCGGCGGCCAGGCCCAGAGCATCGCCGCGGCCCTGTTCGGGGACGGACCCGTCTATGAGTACTCGGAGCGGATGACGAAGGCGGAGATCGAGCAGACCATCCTGGAGGACCGGCAGTTCATCGCCGACTGGGACGGGATGCTGGCCTACTACGGCGGCAACGAGCAGACCGCCCGGCGGGTGAAGGAGGACTTTGAAGGCCGTATCGCCGCCCTGGAGGACGCCTACCAGACCGCGCCCGAGGGGGAAGAGCCGGTCCCCTGCGCCTGGGAGTTTCACAGCGAGGACTATTACATGTCCCCCGATATGGCGTCGCTTTTTCAGGACGAGGGCCGCCGGGTCCTCAAGGCGTCCGCCACCCTGGACGGCCTGCCCTGGATCTTCTCTGTCTGCAACCGGGATGGGGAGGACTACCGGGTCCACAATGCGGCTGCCTACCCGGACGAGCGCGTCGTCTCCCCGGAGGATGTTTCCGCCGGTCCCGGCATGGACGAGCGGGCCATGCAGGCCTTTGCCCTGGAAACGGCGGCAAAAATGGGCCTGGGAGATTGGGCCGTCGTACCGGACCCGATCGCCTCGGTCACCGGCATGGGAGGCGGCGATCCGGAGGACTGGTACATGGTGACCCTGACCCGGACCTACGGGACTGTCCAGGCCGCGCCATTTTTCGACGCCCCGGCGACGGACGAGCAGTACGCCGCCGTCTACGGCGCGGAGAACATGCAGTTTCAGTTCAAAAGCGGCCATTTTTATTCCTTCTGGTACGACGCCGCCGCCAGGACCGTGGACACGGCCGCGTCAAACGCGCCCCTGCTGCCCTTTGCCGACGTACTGGACCGGGCGAAGGAGCAGATGAAGATGGTGACCATGGACCGGCTCCTGTATACCGGCGCCACCGCCCGCGTCGCGGTGAACAGGGCGGAGCTGGGCCTTGTGTGCGTGCCCATGCAGGACAACGCCACGGACTTCTACCTGGTCCCGGCCTATATTTTCTGCGGCACGGCCGCGGCCTATGACGCCGACGGCGCGCCTGCCAAGGTCCGGTGGATGGACAACGAGGGGAACGTGGCCAGCGAGCAGCCGGCGGAAAGTACGGTGCTGCTGGCCATCGTCAACGCCGTGGACGGCACCGTTATCCACACGTAAAAATAAGAAAAAGATAACATTTCCCGCCTCAAGCGTCCTTTTCCGCCTTCCGCTGGGTTTGCTATAATAGAAACGCTAACGCTCATACTTACGACAGGGAGGGCGCGGGATGAAAAATCGCATTCTGATCGTGGAGGACGACGAGGCCATTGCCAGCGCCGTGGCGCTGAGCCTGCGGGTGGCGGGGTACGACTGCGCCGTATTCGACGACGGGGCAAAGGCGGCGGATTCCCTGCCAGGCGACCACGCCTACGACCTGGCGCTTCTGGACATCATGCTGCCCGGCGTGGACGGGTTCGAGCTGTTCGACCACATGCAGACGTACCATATCCCGGTCATCTACATGACCGCCAAGACCGACTCCGCCTCGGAGATACGGGGCTTGCGGGACGGGGCGGAGGACTACGTGGTGAAGCCCTTCGACGTGCAGACGCTGATGGTGCGCATCGAGAAGGTCCTGCGCCGGACGGGGCGGCTGAACACGGTCTACCGGGTCCGGGACGTGGAGCTCAACAGCGAGACGAAGACCGTCACCAGATCCGGCCAGCCGGTGTATTTGCAGCCGCTGGAATTCGGCGTGCTGCTGATGCTGCTGCGCTATAAGAACATGACCGTCACCCGGGAGCAGCTGATGACCGAGGTCTGGGGCTACGATTACGTGGGGGAGACCCGTGTGCTGGACATCAAGATCCACAGTCTGCGCAAGAAGCTGGACCTGACCGACGCCATCCGCACGCTGCCCAAGCTGGGGTATCGATTGGAGGAACGGTGAGATGAAGCTGTGGCAAAAGGCGGCCGCCGCCTGCGCCGGCGTTCTGGCGCTGGTGGTGGCCGTGTGCTCGGCGGGCATGCTCCTGTACGCCAGGCACACGATATTGAACAGCTCCCGTGCCCAGATCCGTGCCAAGCAGCGGGACCTGGCCGTATCCTTTTCCGAGATGACCAACTATTACCGCCTGGACACGGACACCGGCCCGGTGCGCGCGTCTTTGGTGAACTACTGCTTTTCCCGCTTTGCCGACGAAAGCTCCGTGCTGATGCAAGGCTCCGAGACGGTGAGCTCCGCTCTGACCATCGACCCGTCAAAATGGCTGGACCTGAGCGAGGCACAGGACATGCCCGCGGACGGCCAGCGGACCTTTGAAGGACCCATTGATGGCCGGGACATTTTTATGGCCGCGAGCCTTGTGCACATCCGCGGGGAGGAATACGCCGTGTACACCGTGGCGGACGTGACGGACGTGCACCGGGACTTGACCGTCATGGGCGGCATATTCCTGGCCGTGAGCCTGGCCGGTATCGCGGCGGGAGCCGGGGCGGTGACCCTTCTCATGCGCCGGGGGGCAAGACCCCTGGCGGCCCTGTCCGTGGCCGCGAAGCGTATCGCCGGCGGGGAATATGAGGTCCGTGCCGACGTGGGCACGAAAGACGAGATCGGCGCTTTGGCGGCGGATTTCAACACCATGGCCGCCGCCGTGCAGACCCGAGTGGACGAGCTGACCGAGACAGCCCAGCGCCAGCGGCTCTTTATCGGCGGCGTGAACCATGAGTTCAAAACGCCGCTCACGGCCATATTGCTCCACACCCGCCTTCTGCAACAGGTCAATCTGACCGAGGCGGAGCGGGCACAGAGCCTTTCCCATATCGAGCGGCAATGCACCTGGCTGGAGCGGCTGACCCAAAAGCTGCTCAAGACCATCTCCCTGCGGCAGGACGTGGAGAAGACCCCCGTCCCGGCCCGTGAGCTGGCGGACCGGGTCCTGTCCAGCACCCGCCAGATCCTGTCCGACCGGAACGTGACGCTCCTGACCGACTGGGACGAATCGGAGCTTTTGGTGGACGCGGACCTGATGCAGTCGCTTCTGGTCAATCTGGTGGACAACGCCAGCAAGGCCTACGACCCCGGCGACGCCGACCGCACCGTCCGGCTCACGGTCCGGGAAAACGTGCTGGAGGTGCGCGACATGGGCCGGGGCATCCCGCCGGAGGCGCTGGAGCGCATCTTTGAGCCCTTTTACATGGTGGACAAGTCCCGCAGCAAAAAGCACGGCGGCAGCGGCCTGGGGCTGGCCCTGGCCAAGCAGATCGCGGACGCCCACGGGGCGCGTCTGGACGTGACCAGCACGCCGGGGGAGGGCACCGCGTTCCGCGTGGAGCTTCCGGCGGGATAAGAAAGAAATAACAAAGAGAAAAGATGTGGATGATATTTTTTCGCTTTCCCATCCTCCATAATGGGCCTATCCCATGCAAGGAGGCAAAAGCTATGAAGAGGATATTGCCCTTTGTCCTGGCTGTTGCGCTGCTGCTGACCGGGTGCCAGAAGACCCCGGAGGAAGGCATCGTCAAGGGCAAGAGCAGCGAAGCGCTCATCGAAAAGGCCCAGACCACGCCCGGCCAGGGCGCGCTGGCCCAGCGGGTGAACGCCCCGGAACATTACGACGCCGCGTTTTCCAACGAGAGCGGCGAGCTGACCGTGACCGTGGACGCGGCCGTGACGGTCCCGGACGCGGACAAGGTCCCCATCATCCGGGTCAAGCCCGCCCACATCACCCAGGCGCAGACGGACGTGCTCATGGACACGCTGGTCCAGGGGGAGCTTTACCAGTTCGGCATACCCAGGACCAAATCGGAGATCGCCGACCAGATCGTGGAGGTAAAGCGGCAGATCGCCCAGGGACCCTCACCGGAGGATGAGGGCACGCTCTTCGTGACCGAGGACGGCCAGCTCACCTGGGAGGAATACATGCGGGACATATACCTGCCGATGCTCCAGGAGCAGTACGACGCCGCCCCGGAGACGGCGGAGCCCCAACCGGCCACAGGCCTGCTCACCGACGACGGCTCCGGCCTGAAGTCGGCCGGGGGCGTGAACACCACGGACGAGCTTGGCTGGGAGTCTCTGATCGTCTACGACAGCGACAACATGGACATCCCGCCCTCCGCCCAATACGTGCGAGCGGCTGCGGAAGGGTTCATCTTTGCCTACAACACGGCGGAGCGGTTCAGCCAGATCGTGGACTACGCCGGCGTGGACATCGACGACCTGGCCCCCGTGACCGTGACGGAGGCGGAGGCCCGGGCCATGTGCGACGCCGTGGTGCAGGCGCTGGATATCCCCCACATGACCCTGTACGCCGCCGCGAAAAAATACGGCGGCGGCAAGGAGGCGCCCCGGTGCTGCTGGGAGCTGCAATACACCCGCGATATCGGCGGCGTGCCCGTGGCCTATACGAGCTGGTCGGTGGGCCTGCCCGAGCTCCCCGCCGGGGTGTCCGCCGCCGAGGCGGTCTACATCGCTCCCTGGGACTATGAAAAGCTCAACTTCTACGTGAACGACGACGGTATCGTGGGCATGAACTGGCAAAGCCCCTGCCAGCTCACCGACACCGTCACGGAGGACGCGGCCCTCATGGACTTTGCCGACGTGGCGGACATCTTCCAAAAGATGTTCACGGTCAAGTACGACGGCGAGGCCATGGACGTGACCATCGACGCCGTGCGCCTGAGCTACATGCGGGTCAGCGAGCAGGACAAAAACTACACCGGCCTTCTTGTGCCCGTCTGGGACTTTTACGGCTCCCAGACCCGGCTTTTGGGAAACGGCGAGACCGATACCTTCTATGACCCGGACCAGAGCCTTCTCACCATCAACGCCGTGGACGGCACCGTCGTCGACCGGTCGCTGGGCTACTGAGGGAGGCGCGGACATGAAAAGAGCACTTACATTTGCGCTGGCGCTAACGCTTATCCTGGCCGCCGGGTGCCAAGCCACCCCGGAGGAAGGCATCGTCAAGGGCAAGAGCAGCGACGCGCTCATCGAGAAAGCGCAGGGCTATACGGAAACCGGGACCGGCAGCGTATCGGACCGGGTGGGCCTGACCAGCGAGACGCTGCCCCCGGCCCCGTCCGCGCGGGAGCAGGGACCGGACGCGGGGGACGACGGTTTACCCGCCGCCTATCGGTACCAGGATTCCTTCACGAATCAGGACGGCTCGATCAACGTCACCGTTGACGCCGAGGTCATCGCGCCAGAGGCGGATTCGGCGGCCATCATCCGTGTGACCGACGGGTCCATCACCCAGGCCCAGGCGGATGTGCTGATGGAGCAGCTCGTCCACACGCCCCTGCATGATCCCTCCGAACGCTCCAAGGACGAGATCATGGAGCAGATCCTGGAGTACAAGCAGATGCTGGCCGAGGGGCCCTCGGAGGAAGACGCGGGTTTCACCTACCATGATGGCGACGGCAATGAACTCTCTTGGGCACAGTCGATGCAGCAGGCCATCGACCGGCTCCAGGAGGAATACAGCGCCGCCCCGGAGATGGATGCCATCGCTCCCATATCCGGCCAATTCACAGAAAAGGACGGTATATCCCTAATTGAGGGCGTCGGCTATTCCGAGCAATACGGCTACGAATCGTTCCAGGTAGGGAATTTCGCGGGCCTTGGCGCTGACCGTGCGCTCTACGACCGAAACAGCGTCGGCAATGAGGCATATATCCTCCTTGACCCAATCTACATTCAGTACGCGGACGCGGCGGGCCGGGAGATGCCCGGACTGACGCTCTCCGCCGCCGACGCCCAGGCGCTCACCGACCCGCTGGTGGAAAAACTGGGCATTGATAACATGGCGTTTTACTCTGCCCGGAAGGGATATGAGGAGGGAAACGAGCGATGGCCGGAGCGGGATTTCTGGGTCGTGTTGTACACCCGCAGCTTCAACGGCCTGCCCATCACCTACACCTCTGCCACCGGCGATATGATGACGGACGCGGCGGTATATCAGGAGCCCTGGCCCTATGAGACGCTGGCCTTTTTCGTGGATGACAGCGGCATCGTGGGCATGCACTGGCAGGCCCCCTATACCATCGGGGACGCCGTGACGGCGGACTCCGCTCTGCTGCGCTTTGACGACGTGGCAGACATTTTTCAGAAGATGTATCTGGTGGACCACGACGGACAAAAGCAGACCGTGACCGTGGACCGGATATGCCTGGGCTATACCCGCATTGCCGAGCAGGACAAGGAGGGCTCCGGCATCCTGGTGCCCGTATGGGATTTCTTTGGCGCGGTCACGGACGAAAACGGGAACACGAAGAACGATCCCTACGCCAGTCTTCTCACCGTCAACGCCATAGACGGCAGTATCATTGACCGGGATATGGGCTACTGAGGGAGGCGCGGACATGAAAAGAGTACTTGCATTTGCGCTGGCGCTAACGCTTATCCTCGCCGCCGGGTGCCAAGCCACCCCGGAGGAAGGCATCGTCAAGGGCAAGAGCAGCGACGCATTGATCGAGAAGGCCCAGGCCGACCCCGGTCAGGGGACCCTGGCCCAGCGGATAAATGCGCCGGAACATTACGACGCCGCGTTTTCCGGCCAGAGCGGAGAACTGACCGTCACCGTGGACGCCGACGTTATCATCCCCGAGGCGGAGCGTGTTCCCATTATCGAGGTCACGGCCACGGATATCACCCAGACCCAGGCGGACGCGCTGATGGAGCAGCTTCTCCAAAGCACGCTCCATTCCCCCGACCAGCCTCTGACCAAGGACGAGATCACGGAAGCTCTTCTGCTGGCCCGGCAGGAGCAGACCATGGGGCCTGTTGAGAGCGATGTGGAATTATATCAGATCTACCAGTATGAGGGCCGGGAGGTATGGGAGAAAGCCCTGCGGGAAAAGATCGACGTGCTGGAAACGGAATATGACCAGGCCCCGGAGACGGTGGAGGCGGAGCCGATTTCCAGTGTTTTCACGGACCGGGGCGACGGGTCCATGCAGATCGAGGGCGTGAACCGCTCGAAGGAGGTGGGCTACGAGGCCATTCGGATCGCCAACTATCCCAACGGTCAGGGCTTCAGTTCGGCCTTCTACAGTTGGAACGTGGCGGACGACGGCCTGGACATTTCCTATGCCCCGGCCGAGGATATGGCCCGGTATGCGCCCGATACGGATCTGACGCAGGTGCCGGATGTAACGGTCACGGAGGATGAGGCGCAAGGTCTGTGTGACAGCGCTGTACAGGCGTTGGGCATTCCCGGCATGGGCCGCTGGTCCGTCCGCAAGGCATACAGCGTCAGCCCGCTGCTCCCCACCCGGTGCTGCTGGGAGGTGCGCTATACCCGGCAGGTGAACGGTACGCCCATCACCTATACAAACGACTCCTACGTCTCCATGAACGTCACCTCAGACGGGGCGTATCAGATCCCCTGGCCCTATGAATCCCTGGCTTTCTACGTCAACGACGCCGGTATCGTGGGCATGAAGTGGCTGTCGCCCTACGCCATTGGCGAATCCGTCACGGAGGATTCTTCTCTGCTGAGCTTTGCCGACGTGATGGACGTGTTCGAGAAAATGTACATCGTGGACAACAACGGCCTGAAGGCGGACGTGACCGTGGACGATATCCGCCTGGGCTATATGCGGGTCTTAAAGCAGGACGAGCAGGGCGTGGGGCTTTTGGTCCCCGTGTGGGATTTTTTCGGGACCGTTTCTTACGAAAACGAATTGGGCTATGCCCAGCCGGACGCCAGTTTGCTCACCATCAACGCCATCGACGGTTCCATCATCGACCGCTCCCAGGGCTGCTGACTTAAGAAATTCTTAAGGTCTTTTTTGAAATAACTCCCCCTCCCGCGGGATATTCCCTGTGACGGACAGGCTCGTCCGTTCGTCTAGTAACAGAGAACCAAAAGGAGGGACGACCCATGAAAAAGCGTATCGTTGCCGCCGCTGCGGCCATCGTACTGGTGCTGAGCGGCTGTCAGGCCACGCCGGAAAAGGGCGTGGTCACCAGCAAAAACGACGGAGCCTTTGAAGAGGCATTGGAGGCCAGCCCCACCCTGGCCCCGAACACGGACCAGCCCCCGGCGGCGGAAGCACAGACCACGGCGGAGCCCACGGTCTATGAGGACACCTTCGACGGCCGGCAGAGCGGCGGCGTCACATTCCACGTCAAAGTCGCGGAGCCCACCGTCCCCGGTCCCATGCCGGTTTTGCGGGTCCGGCCATTGGAGCTGACCGGGGAGCTGGTCCGGCAGGTGGCACAGGTGTTTTACGGCGACGGGCCCGTCAGCGAGCTCACCGGCCAGATGAGCCGGGCCGAGGTGGAAAAGGCGCTGCTGGCGGAAAAGCAGGACTACGCCGACTGGCAGGTTCGCATCGAGCAGGACCCCACCGTCGACGCGGACGACCGGGACTACGTGCGCCAGAGCTTTGAGGACCGTATCGCCCGGTTAGAGGAAGCCTATGCCGCCGCGCCGGAGACCGTGGAGCAAAAGCCCCTGGACTGGCAATTCCACCCCCAGAGCTATTACCCCGACTACGCCGGCGCGCAGGACCTGGGTCATCAGTACATGAAGGGCCTGGGGCAAGTTAACGGCCGGGACTACGAGCTGAGCGCCATGAAGCGGCTGGGGACCGATTACTCGGTCCAGCGGCTTGGTGTCTACCCCTACACGCCGTACATGACCGAGGCGGAGCTGAACGCCCTGTACGACCAGCAGGCCGAGGCCGAGCCCCCGGCGGTGGATATGGACGCTGCCCGGACCGAGGCTTTGGAGCTGGTGAAAAGCATGGGTATCGGCGAGTTTGCCGTCGTGCCGGACCTGGCCATCGAGGCCGCCAACGGAAACATGAGCTTTGACCCCAACACCGTCGTGCTCACCCCGGCCTACAACGGCGTGCCCCTGACCTTCCACTTCGGCGGGTTCAACATCGCCTCCAAAGGCGGCGACGAGTACGCCTCCACCTACGGCTATGAGTA
>CANQQB010000050.1 GCA_947625845.1 uncultured Oscillospiraceae bacterium | reverse complement strand
AGATGCGTCAGGCCATTTCTCCCCCATTCTACAGCTTCGGCTTTGAGTTGGCAAAACACGGCTGGCTGCCGTGTCCCTTGCCGCAATCTTTATTGCAGGAGGTTATATATCATGGCAAAGCGCGGTTTGTGTCTGCTTCTTGCCCTGGCGACGGTGTTCTCACTGGCGGCACCGGCGCTGGCGGAAGGAGAGACGGTCACGACGGAAGAGGCGGTCGTGACGGAAGCGCCGGTGGTGACGGAAGAACCGGTCGCGGTCACGGAAGAGCCGGTGGACAAACCCGTGCCCGCAGCGGTGATCGCCTCCGGCACCTGCGGGGTGGGTGTAAATTGGTCCATTTCTGGCACTACCCTCACCATCTCCGGAACGGGTGCGATGGAGAACAGAAACTCGTCTCTGTGGAGCAACTACTACGTCGAAAACGCGGTGATTGGAGACGGTGTGACCAGTATTGGCGACCATGCGTTTGAGAACTGCACGTCGCTGACCGATGTGACACTTCCGGAAAGCGTGACCAGCATCGGGGAGAGTGCGTTTGCCTGGTGCACATCGCTGACGATGGCCAGTCTGCCTGCCGTTACCAGCGTGGGGCAAAGGGCTTTTGCCGGGACAGCGATCCAGGAGATCGATCTGTCGAGCGTGAAGGAGATCGCCGAAAACACTTTTGAATCCTGCAAAAAGCTGATGGGCGTCGTGCTGTCTGACGATTTGACCAGCGTGGGGGCGCGCGCGTTTCAAAACTGCGAGCGGCTGACCAGCCTGGAGCTTCCTGAGACGGTGACCTCCATTGGGGCGGGCGCGCTCAACGGTTGTTCCCAGCTGCGGCGGATCAACATCCCCAAGGGGATCACCCGCATTGAGTCGGGCATGTTTCAAGGCTGCCAGCGGCTGAGCGAACTGACGCTCCCCGAGGGCTTGACTTATATCGGAGAACGCGCGTTTTACGGAACCGGTATCACGAAGCTCAATATCCCTAAGGGCGTGACTTATATCGGGGGCTATGCGTTTTCCGGGACCGGCATCAAAACCTTTGCCATCCCCGGCAAGGTGACGATCATTCAGGAGTGCACGTTCTCCGGCTGCACCGCGCTCCAGTCGGTGACGGTCCCCGGCAGCGTGACCACCATCGAGGACTGGGCGTTTGAGGGCTGCGCCAACCTGGCCGGCATCTCGCTGCCCGACAGCGTGACCACCATCGGCAAGCAGGCCTTCGACGGCTGCCAGAAGCTGGCGGCCATGAAGATCCCCCAGAAGGTCAGTTCCATCGGCCCCAACGCCTTCGCGGGCTGCGCCGTGACGGACGTGACGGTGCCCGGCAACGTGACCAGTATCGGCGGCAGCGCCTTCGGCAACGGCGCCGTGGAGGACATCTATATAGAAAATCCCGACTGCGTGATCGAGGAACCGATCGCGCGGGATGAACCGGTCGCCAGGAAGAACCAGTCCGCAAAGGCGGCGTCGGCTCCTGCGCTGGGCGGGACCCTCGGCACTCCCGGCACGACCGTCGTCCACGGGCATATTGGCTCCACGGCGGAAGCCCATGCCAAGGCACATGGGTACGAGTTCATAGATATCAACATCGTGGTCACCCCCTCGCCTGAACCCACGGCGGAGCCCACGCCGGTACCCACGGCAGAGCCTACGCCTGTGCCCACCGCCACCCCCAAGCCCCAACTGGCGGCGCCGACGGTGAAAATCGAAAAGGTTTCCACGGGCATTAAAGTGTCGTGGAATAAGGTGACCGGCTCTCCCCGTTACATGGTCTACTATAAAGAGGGCAACGGTAGTTGGAAGAAGATAGGGACGACGACAAGCACGACGTACACGCGCAAGGCGGCGAACCTGAAGAGCGGCGTGACCTATACGTTCACGGTAAGGTGCTGTGCCAACGACAAAAAGACGCTGCTGGGACCGTACAAAGCGAGTAATAGTTTGAAATACACCGCACAGCTTGCCGCGCCCACGGTGAAGGTCGCGAAGGTCTCCACCGGCATCAAGGTTAGCTGGAATAAAATCGCGGGTTCTCCCCGTTACATGGTTTATTACAAGGAAAACAACGGCGGTTGGAAGAAGATAGGGACCACCACCAGCACCACCTACACCCGCGCGGCAAAATACCTGAAAAACAACGTGACGTACACCTTCACGGTCCGGTGCTGCGCCAACGACAAGAAAACCCTGCTGGGACCGTATAAAGCAAGCAACAGTTTGAAGTATAAGAAGTAACAAAATCAGGGCGCGGCCACGCCGCGCCCATTCCATTTTTCACCCGACCATGACCCGGATGTCCGCTTGCTTTTCGTTCACCTGCACGTGCAGCACCGTCTCCGCGCCGGGCTTGCCCGCCAGCTCGCAGCGGCACATGAGGCCGCTCTCGTCCGGCTCGATGGTCACGACGGACGCGTCGTCCACGGTCCACGTCGGCGCGGCGGGCACCGGGGGATACCAGGCGGCGTACAGATCGATGCTCTGCCCGGCGGGCAGGGAGAACCGGTCCCCCACCTCCACATAATTGTTGTCCCCGTTCAGGACCGCCAGGTCGACCACCTCCGGGGCCGGAGTAGGGGTAGCGCCGGCCGGTTCCGTCCCGGTCAGGCGGGTGTCGGCGATCAATGAGCCGTCCACGGCGCTGACGATGGCCACGCCGCCGCGCACGTCCCCGCTGACGGGACCGGTGCGATAGGACGGGACCAGGTGATAGGCCCCCGAGCCGTCGGCGTCGGGCACGCGGGTATAACAGAACCGCCAGTCCGCCGCCGTTTCCCATAGCCCTGCTTTGGCCAACGCATCAGACCTGCTCAGGAGCGTCTCCCGCGCCTGGGAGGCGGTGACCTCCATCGGCGAGCTGTATAGGACGGACAGAAGCGTGCCGTCGTCAGCGTAAAAGTTGAACGTGAGCGTCTGGTCGGCCGGGGGGTCGTGCCACCAGTCGAAGGGAAGCTGCACCACGCCGCCGTAAGAGGGCTGTGCGGTGACGATGACGCCGCCGTCCGTCCCCTCGGCGGCCGCGATGGCCCAGTTCTCAAGGCCCATATTCCCCAGCCAGCCGTTCACCCGTTCGGCGGCGGCGTCCAGCTCGGCCTGGGTAGGCGCGGCGGACGCGGCGTACCGGCGGCCGTCATCCAGCCGGACGATGGTCAGGCTGTGCTCATTGGGCGCGTCCGGCCAGTTCGCGTTCCGGGCCGTGATGGCGTAGTCCCCGCCGTCCAGGGACGCGCTGGCCCGGATCGCCATGTCATTGTCGCTGCCCAGGGGACGGAACGTCCAGTCGCATGGCGTGCGCTCCGACGCGTCCGGAGCGGTCGCGTACTGCCGCCGCAGGCCCTCCACCGCGGCGGCGACCTCGCCTATGGCCCACTCGTCCCCGCTATCCCGGACTTCGTCCAGGCGCTGCTCCATGTTTTCGATGGCCGCGGTCAGCGCCTGTTTTGTCCGGCCGACGTCCTCATAGAACGGCCCGTCGCCGAAGATGGCGGCGGCGATGGTTTTCGCCTCGTCGGCGGTCACGTCCCGCGGCCGGACGGTCAGGATGGGGACAGGCTCAGGCGCGGCCAGGTCCCGCTCCGCGCCGGCGACGGCGTCGGCCAGCTTCTCCGTTTCCTCCGCCGGTACGAATGGCGTGGATTCGGCGGGGACCATAGCCTGGGCCACGGGGCTGGTCATGAGGCACACGCCGCTGGCGGCTATGAGCGCCACGGCCAGCGCTGCGGCCCAGCGGGCCGGTTTTTTGTATCGCATCACGGTCTTTATCCTTTCTTTCAGCCCCACCTCGCCGAAGGCAAGGGGGCAGGCGGCCAGGCCGGGCTTCTCCACGCCCCAGTCCAGAAGGGCGCGGGCATACCGCTGCCGGGCCAGCTCGGACATGTCCCGGACCACGCGCTCGTCGCATGCAAGCTCGATGTCCCGGCACAGCAAAATATACGCGCCCCAGAGGGGCAGGTGGAACCAGTACACGCTCAGCAGCAGCCAGGCGAACACCTTGGTGATCTGGTCATGCCGCCGGATGTGGGCCCGCTCATGGGCGATCACCGGTTCGGCGGCCGCCGGGTCCATGGTAAAGGGCAGGTAGATGCGGGGTCGGAAAAGCCCCAGCACGAAGGGGGCGTCCACCGTCTCGCTCTGCCACAGCTCCTCCTTCCAGCGCACGGCCGTGCGCACCCGGCGGCGCAGGCGCAGGAAGCTCCCCGCGCCGTACAGGACCATGACGCCCACGCCGACCAGCCACGCGATGCTCAGGGGCTTGGCCCAGGAGGCGGCCGTCCGCGCGGCTGCACCCGATCGGGACGCGGTTTCGGCGGTGGTCACGGGCTCTGCGGTGCTTGTATCCGGCGCGACAGGGACCGGGGGCTGGTCGTCGCTGTCTGCGTCCGCGTCGGCCAGACCGTCCACGAAGTCCGTCCAGCGGTAGCCGGGCGCGCCATAGCCGGGGGTATCATATACGATACGGGCACGGGTCATGTCCGCCACCACCTGGTCCAAGCGCGCCTGGCTGGGCTGTAAGCTCAGGGGGCTGGGCAGGGAGAAGGGGCAGACCAGCCGCAGGGCCACGAGCCCCCACAGGGCACAGCATAGCCACTTTGGCGCGCGGCGCAGGGCATAGCGCATGAGCAGCACCGCCGCCAGCACCGGTCCGGCCAGCAGACTCAGGCGCAGCACCTGCAAAAACAGGCCGGTCAGCACGGTCGATCACCGCCCTTTTCGATGATGCGCCGCAGCTCGTCCACGTCCTCCTGGGACAGCTTCTGCCGCCTGGCAAAGGCGGCGATGAAGGCGGGCAGGGAGTTTTCAAACCGCTTCTCCATCAGCTCGTCCAGCTCCGACACCTGGGCCTCGTCCTTGCTCACCAGGGACGTGACCACGGCGTTTTCGTTTCGCACCACGCCCCGGTCGGACAGCCGCTTGATGACCGTGTAGGTGGTGGTCTTGGACCAGCCCAGTTTTTCCCGGCACAGCTCCGCCAGATCCCGGCTGCGGATGGGCTCGTGCTCCCACAGTATCAGACAAAATCGGTACTCGCTCTCAAAAATCTTCGGCGCGGCCATAGTCGTGTCCTCCTTCGACAGAGTTATATTCTAACGCGTTAGTATACGTATTCTAACACGTTAGAATCCATCTGTCAAGCGGTTCTTAAAAATGACGGAGGAATTGCAAAACGGGCCGGAACGTCTTGCCAGCGCCATTGTTTCGTAGTATAATAGCGCCACTTGGAGCAATAGGGGCAAGGAGTTGCGCAATGGACATCACGTTGGCGGTGCTGGCGGCGGGGATCGGCTCCCGCTACGGCGCCGGTATCAAGCAGCTTGAGCATGTGGGACCGACCGGGGAGATCATCATGGACTATTCCATCCATGACGCGATCCTGGCCGGGTTCAACAAGGTCGTGTTCATCATCCGGCGGGAGATACGGGACGACTTTGACGAGGTCATCGGCCGGCGGCTGGAGGAAAAATTCCGGGCGCTGGGCGTCCGGTGGGAGTACGCCTACCAGCAGCCGGAGGATATGCCCGCGGGACGGGTCAAGCCCTGGGGCACCGGCCACGCGCTCCTCAGCTGCAAGCCGTTTCTGGACGGACCCTTCGCGGTCATCAACGCGGACGATTATTATGGCCGGCACGCCTTCGAGCGGGCCTGCGCGTTCCTGTCCGGGAGCAGCCCTGACCGGCCGGACCGGTACGGCATGATCGGCTTTTCCCTGGCCAATACCCTGTCCGACGCGGGGGGCGTGACACGGGGGGTGTGCGCCGTGGACCCGTCGGGGTATCTGACCAACATCGTGGAGACACGCAACATCGTCAAGACCCCCGCCGGTCCCGCCGTCCGGGAGCCTGACGGCGCTCTGCGTCCCCTTGGGGGGGACAGCGTGGTATCCATGAACATGTGGCTGCTGACGCCATCGTTCCCCGCCTGTCTGGAGGAGGGTTTCCGGACATTCCGGGCCAATTTGCAAGACCCTCTGAAGGACGAGTATCTGCTGCCGGACATCATCGACCGGCGGCTTCAGGCCGGGAAGGCCACGGTCCGGGTCATATGCACGGACGAACAGTGGTACGGCATTACATACCAGGCCGACCGGGCCTGGGTGACCCAGGCGTTCCGCCGCTTGGTGGACGAAGGCGTCTACCCGCCGGACCTGTACAGCGACCTATAAAATAACAAAAACCGTCCGCCGCGAAAACGCGGCGGACGTTTCGGACTGGGGATAGATGTTCGACAGATCGGGAGTTTATGGAGGAAAATGAAGTTGAGAAGATATGCGGTCATGTTATATCCTGATTTTTCTTTGCAGGAAATTACTTGTCTCACATCTGCGTTGACCATTTGGTTTGGAGAGACGATCGACTTTCTTGCGAGCGAGGATAAAGAAACCCGGAGTGAAGAGGGTCTGCGGGTCCTTCCGACAAAAATATGCGATGAAGCCAAAATAACGGACTACGATTGTGTGATCCTGCCGGGGACGGTCAACCCGCTGCCCGCGTTGTTTGACGAAAAGTTGATCGATTTCCTAAAGGGCGGGCTGGATACGGATATTGTTTTTGCGGCGATCTCCTCTTCACCGCTTTTGTTATCTAAGGCGGGTATTTTGAACGGGAAAAAGTTTACCGCGGGATACTTTATGCAAATGGCGGACACGTTCCCTTTTGTTGAGAAGGAAAACTTTATACACCAGGGCATTGTGGAAGACGGAAACGTTATAACGGGGATTGGAATGTTCTTCCGCGAGTTCGCAGAAGCGGTATTAAAAAGATTTGGTTATGATATTGGCGCAAACTTTATGCGAGACAGTCCGACAGAATATACAGAGGACGACCTGACATTCTACTGGTCTGCGGAAGAATATAGGGAATTTTTAGAAGAACTCAAAGCGTATCCCTATGAGAATAGATGGCTTCCCATTTATTAAGACCGTTGACACACCGGCTTTACGGTGAAATGTCAACGGTCGTTTTGATGCTGTTTTGCGGGCGGCGGCTCTTCCTACACCAACCCCACCAAGTGCCCTATGACCCGCACGGCCAGCGCGGCGAGCCAGGCGATGGCGCACTGCTCCGCTACCACGGCGGCGGCCCATTTGCCCCCCAGCTCCCGGCGCACGGCGGCGATGGCCGCCACGCAGGGGGTGTACAAAAGGCAGAACACCAAGAGACTGGCCGCGGCCAGAGGCGTCAGCGCCGCCGTGATGGCCGTCTCGGCTCCGAACAGCACGGACAGAGCGGACACCACGTTTTCCTTGGCGATAAAGCCCGTGACCAGCGCGGTGCACACCCGCCAGTCCCCCAGACCAAGAGGCGCCAGCACCGGCGCGATAAAGCCCGCCAGAGCCGCCAGCATGCTGTCGTGGGACTGGGCGACGATATTCAGCCGGAAGTCGAAGGTCTGCAAAAACCACACCACGATGGACGCCAGGAAGATGATGGTGAAGGCCCGCTGGAGAAAGTCCTTGGCCTTGTCCCACATCAGCCGCAGCACGTTTTTTGCCCCCGGCATCCGGTAGTTGGGAAGCTCCATCACGAAGGGCACCGCCTCGCCTTTGAACACCGTGCCCTTTAAGAGAAAGGCGAACAGGATGCCCAGGGCTATGCCCAGCACGTAAAGCCCGATCATCACCAGGCCCCGGTAGGCCGGGAAGAACGCGGCGGTGAAAAAGGCGTACACGGGAAGCTTTGCGCTGCAGCTCATGAACGGCGTGAGCATGATGGTCAGCTTCCTGTCTCGCTCCGAGGGCAGGGTCCGCGTTGCCATGATACCGGGCACGGTGCAGCCGAAGCCCAGCAGCATGGGCACGATGCTCCGGCCGGAAAGACCCAGTTTTCGTAAGAGCTTATCCATCACGAAGGCCACGCGGGCGATGTACCCGCTGTCCTCCATCAGCGACAGGAAGAAGAACAGCACCACGATCACCGGCAGGAAACTCAAAACGCTTCCCACCCCGGCGAAGATGCCGTCCATCACCAGCGAGCGCAGGATGTCCCCCGCCTGGATGCGCACCAGCAGCGCGTCCACCTGCCCGGCCAAAGCGGTGATGCCCATGTCCAGCAGGTCCTGTAACCCCGCGCCGATCAGGTCGAAGGTCAGCCAGAACACCAGCGCCATGATGGCGACAAAACAGGGGATGGCGGTGTACTTGCCCGTGAGTATCTTATCCACGGCCTCGCTGCGGGCCCGCTCCCGGCTCTCGTGGGGCTTTATCACCGTCTCGGCGCACACGTCCCTGATGAAGGCAAAGCGCATGTCCGCGATGGCGGCGGCTCTGTCCATGCCGCTCTCCGTCTCCATTTGGCAGACGATGTGCTCCACCATCTCCGTCTCGTTCTGGTCCAGGTCCAGGGCATTGGCGATGCTGGGATCTCCCTCCGCCAGCTTGGACGCGGCGAAGCGCACGGGGATACCGGCCCGCTTGGCGTGGTCGTCGATCAGGTGCATGATGGCGTGCAGGCACCGGTGGACCGCGCCGCCGTTTTTGTCCTCCCGGCAAAAGTCTATCCGCCGAGGCGGCTCCTGGAATTTGGCCACGTGCAGCGCGTGGCTCACCAGCTCGTCGATGCCCTCGTTTTTGGCCGCCGATATGGGCACCACGGGGATGCCCAGAAGCTGCTCCATCTCGTTGATCTTCACGGCTCCGCCGTTTCCCCGCACCTCGTCCATCATGTTCAGCGCCAGCACCATGGGCACGTCCAGCTCCATCAGCTGCACGGTCAGGTAGAGGTTGCGCTCGATGTTGGACGCGTCCACGATGTTGATGATGCCCCGTGGCTTTTCGTCCAGGATGAACGAGCGGGTGACGATCTCCTCGCTGGTGTAGGGCGACAGGGAGTAGATGCCGGGCAGGTCCGTGATGACCGTGTCGGCGTGGTCCCGGATCACGCCGTCTTTTCTGTCCACCGTCACGCCGGGGAAGTTGCCCACGTGCTGGTTGGAGCCGGTGAGCTGGTTGAAGAGCGTGGTCTTGCCGGAATTTTGGTTCCCGGCCAGAGCGAAGGTGAGGGTCGTGCCGTCGGGCAGGGGATTTTCCGTGGCCTTTTCGTGGTACTTGCCCGGCTCGCCCAGACCGGGATGGGCCACCCGGCGGCCGCGGTATTCAACGCGTCCGGGCTGGCCGCTGTCGGCCGGGTCCCGGACGTTTTCGATGTCGATCTTCTCCGCCTCCGCCAGCCGCAATGTCAGCTCGTACCCGTGGAGCATGAACTCCATGGGGTCGCCCATGGGGGCGTATTTGACAAGCGTGATGTCGGAGCCGGGGATGACGCCCATGTCCAGAAAATGCTGGCGCAGAGCGCCCTCGCCGCCGACCGTGGCGATGGTGGCTTTTTTGCCGATGGGAAGCTCCCGCAGGGTCATAGGTCGTTTTGCCTCTTTTTTCGCGAAATTCCGCCTTCGGCGGAGCAGCGCCTATTATATTGCATCGGTCATACGTATGCAAGCCCCGCAGACGGAAATTCGGCCGTTCCGGCAAGATTTGGGCAATTTACCTTTTCCTGCGCTGCCGGCGGGTGTATACTGGGTCGGAAGGGAGGGAGCGTTATGGAAAAATTCAGATGGTGCTTCATCGGCTGCGGCTCCCTGGCGGGCCGGGCGGCGGAACAGCTCGCCGCCACGGGCCGGCATGCGATCGTGTCGGTCTATGCCCGGAGCGCGGACCGGCGGGAGGCCTTTGGAACCAGGTACGGCGCGCTGGCCGCCGCCACGGCGGCGGAGGCCGTGAGCGCCCCCGGCGTGGACGGGGTCTACGTGGTCACGCCTCACGCCAGCCACTGTCAGTATGCCCGCCTGGCCCTGGAGCATGGAAAGCCGGTCCTGTGCGAGAAGCCCTTCGCCGTCAGCGCGGACCAGGCCAGAGCGGTGTTCCGCCTGGCGGAGCAGCGGCAGCTCTACGCCGCCGAGGCCATGTGGACCTGGTTCGCGCCGACGGCCAACCAGGTCAAGGCCTGGCTGGACCAGGGGGCCTTTGGTGAGATATTGCGCGCGGAGGGCGTGTACCGCTGGTACGCGGAAAACTGTCCGTCCCGGCTCTTCGACCCGGACCAGGGCGGCGGCGCGCTGCTGGACGTGGGCATATACCCGGTGGCCTATCTGTGCCGCCTGTTCGGTCAGCCGTCGGCCGTCCACTGCCGGGGGACGGTGGAGCGGGGCATCGACTGGGAGGAGGAGATCGACCTGACCTTCCCCGGCCGGGGGACCTTCCGGGCATCCGTGTCCATCCGGGACCGGCGGAACCAGGAGCGCTTTTCCATGACGGGGACGCTGGCCCGTGTGGAGATCCCCCGGTTTTACGGCGCGGACCGGGCAGAGCTCATACGTGCCGACGGCTCCCGCGAGATCATAGAGGGGGACGGCAGCTACGTCCGGGAGTTCGACGCCGTGGCGGAGGAGATCCGCGGGGGACTGACCGAGAGCCGCTTCGTGCCCCACCGGGCCACGCTGGAGACGCTGGAGGTGCTGGACGAGTGCCGCCGACAGATGGGGCTTGTCTACCCTATGGAGCGATAAGGACAGCAAAAAGCAGGGCTCCGTCCCATGACGGGGCCCTGCTTTGGTATGTTGTCAGAAATACCGCCCGAACGCCTCCCGCACCGCCGCCTGGTCCAGTTCGCCGATGGGCATTAGGGGGGCAGGGGGCACGTCGTACGCGCTCAGGGCCTTTTCGTACCAGAGCACGTCATGCCATTTCCCGCCCTTATACCCGGAGCACCGGGACGTGCCAACGAGCGTGAAGCCCAGAGCGGCGTGCAGCGCCTCGCTGGCCGGGTTTGGCGCGGCCACGCACCCCATGGCGGTCTTGACCCCCTGCATGCCCAGCAGGTCCAGAAGCAGCCCGTAGAGCTTTTTCCCCAGCCCCCGGCCGGTGTGGTCGCCGTCCAGATACACGCTCAGCTCCGCCAGCCAATCGTAGGCCGTGCGCTCCCGCGCCCGGTGAGCGTAGGCGTAGCCGATGATACGGCCGTCCGATTCCAGCGCCAGATAGGGGTACACGGCGCTGATCTCCCGGACCCGTTCGGCAAACTCCGCCGCCGTGGGGCAGGTATACTCGAACGTGACGGGCGTCTGTATGTACGGCGCGTAGACCGCCAGCAGGCCCTCGGCGTCCGCCTCCGTGGCGAACCGCACGGTCACGGGGCTTTCGTATCGGATACCCAGCGCGGCATTGTCCCGCGCGGCATCGGCGATGGTGTCCAGGACCTTTTCCCCATAGCCGTGCTCCCGGCGCAGAGCCACCGCGCCGGACAGCACCAGCGTGCACGGTCCCATGTCCGTCAGACAGTCGTACAGCGCGTCCAGGTTGCGGCCGTAGTACCCCGGCAGAGCCAGCGTCCGTGCCAGATAGCCGTGGGCCGTGTTTTTATCCCGCAGCCGGGAACAGTCCAGATAAAACGTCTTCACCATATCACCTCATAGTCCTCCGTGACGGTCACCTCATCGAAGCTCTCGTAGTGGTCGGCGGAGTAGAAGTACAGTCCGTCGTTGGAGAACACCAGCCGCCGCGCGCCGCGGGAGCCGTACCCGTCCGTGTCGATGTCGCACTCGGTGTAGCTGCGCCCGCTTGCCTCCGGCAGCAGGCCCTCCCGGTTGCCGAACCTGTCCCCGCCGATGGCGGCGCCGTCCAGATAGTCCTCCACCGAGCCGCCTTCCCAGCCCAGGTCCCGCGCCTCGGCCTTGGTGATGTAGTTGGGGGGCAGCTCGTCGTATATGGTCAGGTACAGCACCACGTTTTCCAGGTCGTAGTAATACGCCCCGTACTCCGGCAGGTCCGCGTCCGACGCCTCGCCGTGGCTGCTCATGACCACCGGGGCAAAGTCGTCCGCTCCGCACCCTGGCAGCACCGCCGCCAGCATGAGCACCGCCAGCAGCAGGGTCAACATTCGCTTTTTCATCCCGTGTCTCCCGTGTGTTTTTCCCAATTATAGCATTACGCCGCCGCCGGTACAAGACAGGCAGCGGCGTTATTTTGCTGTCGTTATCCCACCGCGATGTCCGTCACCGCGCCGAGGAACAGCGGCGCGTTGTGCCCGCAGTCGATGAGCATATAGAGGAACGGTCTGTCCAGACAGACCTGTTCCTCCGGACCCAGCAGACCCGCCGCCTCGACCTCCACGGCGGTGGCGGCACCGGCCTGGGTGCCCTTTTCGTCCACGTTGATGAAGGTCTTATGCACCACCCGGCTCAGATACAGCGGCCCGCTCCCGCTCCTGCCCAGCCGGGAGAAGTCGGCCCTGCCGGGGTCAAAGGCGTCGGCCATACCCAGTTCCGCCAGTATATTTTGAAGTTCCGCGCCGTAGGAGCCTGAGAACTTGGGGATGGCGGCGTTCACATACGCGTTTTCGTCCATGTTTTCCAGCGTTTCCCGCAGCCGCTCGCCCGTGAGAGACGCCGCGTAATCCGCCAGGGACATGCCCTCCGGTGGCAGCAGCGCGGCGAAGGCGTAGTCCCGGCCGTCGTAGTACTTCAAAAACCCCACCGCGTCCCCGTCCCGCAAAAAGGCGCGCTCCGTGGACCACATAAACGGCCCGTTTCGCACCTCGCCGTCGGCGGTGGTGAAGGTCCCGTCCCGGACCTGGTCGGCCCGGTAGACGTCCTCCCACACCCCGTCAAAGCTCAGCGCGTTCACCAGACAGCTCACCGCCCCCTCGGGGACCTGATCAATGATGCTCTCGATGCGGCCGGCGGTGTGCTCCGCCACCCAGCCGTTGACTTCCGCGGCCAGCGCGTCGTCAAAGGGCCGCTCGTACACCCCCGCGCCATAGTAGTCCGCGTTGGTCTGCAAAAACTCCTGCTCCACGGAAAGATCTCCGTCGGCGTTCAGCCATATGCCGTTGGCGATATGCACGCTGCCGCCTTCGCCGTCGGGAAGACCTTGCACATACGCGTGCAGGCTCTCGTTCAGCGTCTTCAAATCCGCGCCGAAGGCCGCCTCCATCTGCGCCAAAGTATTCCCCGCCGCGCCGTTGGCCGCCATCCCCAGCGCCTCCAGCACCGAAAGGGGCGACACCAGCGTATTGCCGCCCTGGAAACAGCGCCGGAACAGCGCCAGGCCGAAGTCCGTGAGCTGGTCCGGCTCCGCTGTCTCGCTCCGGACGGCGAGGGACCTGGCCCGGATGCCCCGCATCAAATCGGCGCCGTCGTCCATCACGGCTGGCGGCTGTTCGCTGCGCCAGCTCTCGTCGTCTTTTTTCGTACCGCACCCGGCCAGCATGGCCAGCAGCAGCGCCGTGGCAATGAATCGCTTCATGCAAAACACCTCTTTCCGGTTATTTTGCCCCATATGACCGGCATTTTGCAAAAAAGTTCCCGGACGCCCGCCGGCGGGATTGACAATTTACCCATTTAAAGTGTATTATTAGGACGAACAAGGAGGGATCCCCATGAATTTTGTCTTTATCTCCCCCAACTTCCCGGAGAGCTGCTGGCACTTCTGCGCGTGCCTGGCCGGCAACGGCGTCACGGTCCTTGGCGTGGGCGACGCGCCCTACGACGACCTGCGGCCGGAGCTGCGGGGAGCGCTGACCGAGTATTACAAGGTGGACAGCCTGGAAAATTACGACCAGGTCTTCCGTGCCGTGGCCTATTTCTCCTTCCGGTACGGCAAGATCGACTGGATCGAGTCCAACAACGAGTACTGGCTGGAGCAGGACGCCCGGCTGCGCACGGAATTTAACGTGACCACGGGGCTCAAGAGCGACCAGATCGAAAAGTACAAGAGCAAGTCTCTCATGAAAAAGTACTACAAAAAGGCCGGCGTGCCCACCGCCCGGTTTGCCCCGGTGAAGGACCTGGCCGCGGCGAAACGGTTCATCGCCAAGGTGGGCTGGCCAGTGATCGTCAAGCCGGACAACGGCGTGGGGGCCACGGCGACCTACAAGCTGCAAAACGACGCCGACCTGGCCGCGTTTTTCGCCATGCCGCCCCAGACGCCCTACGTCATGGAGGAATACGTGCCCGGCGCGGTCACCACCTACGACGGCATATGCAACAGCAAAGGGGAGGTCCTCTTCGCCGCCAGCCATATCTCGCCCACCTCCATCATGGACATGGTGAACGAGCACAAGCCCTGCTCCTATTACGTGGACAAGCGCGTCCCGCCCGAGGTGGAGGCCGCCGGAAAGGCCACCTTGCAGGCCTTCGGCGCCGCCAGCCGGTTTTTCCACCTGGAATTTTTCCGGCTGACCGAGGATAAGAAGGGTCTGGGCAAGAAATGCGACATCGTGGCGCTGGAGGTCAACATGCGTCCGGCCGGCGGCTTCACGCCGGACATGCTCAACTTCAGCCAGAGCGCCGACGTGTACCAGCTCTGGGCAGACATGGTGGCCTTTGACGAGGCCCGGCACGTGTACGACGGGCCGCAGAGCTACTGCGTGTACGCCGGCCGGCGGGACGAGTGCGACTATGTGCTGGACATGCCCTCGCTGCAAGCCAAATATGCCGACAACGGCAAGCTCTTCACCCGCATGCCGGACGCTCTGTCCGGTGCCATGGGCAACCAGGTGGCCATCTGCTGCTTCGACCGGGAGGACCAGGTCTTCGCCTTCCTCCATGACGCCTTCGAGGAAAAGAATTAAATTCTTCCGCTTTGAAAGCCTCCCCTGTGCAAGGGGAGGTGCCGAGCAAAGCGAGGCGGAGGGGTTGTAACGTGAGTTTACGGACAACCCTCCAGTCAGCGCAAAGCGCTGACAGCCCCCCTTACACAGGGGGGCCTTTCAATAGGGAAAGACATATCTGCAAATGCAACAGGGGCAAACAGCGCAACGCTGCTGCCCCTGTCTTTATGAAGAGGAAAGGAATGAAGCTTCAAGCGCCGGTGAAGCGCATGAGAAGGGCGCACACCTCGGCACGGGTGGCCAGACCGCGGGGCTGGATGATGCCGTCGCCGTAGCCGCTGAGCACGCCGTTGTTGAGCGCCCAGTTCATGGCCGGGACCGCGTAGGCCGACGTCTGGCCGCCGTCCTTGAACTGGCTGAGCACATCTTTTCCGGCGGCGGGACTGCCGGCCATCCTGTACAGGATCGCCACGAACTGCTCGCGGGTGAGGCTGCTTGCCGGGTCAAAGCTGGAACCGCCCACGCCTTTGACGATGCCTTGGGACGCGGCCCAGGAGGCGGCGTTGGCCGTCTCCTTGTCGGCAATGTCGCTGAACGCGCCGGAGCCGCCGGCGGGGGAGCCCTTGGCCCGGTACAGCATGGTCACGGTCTGGCCGCGGGTGATGGCCGCGCCGGGGTTAAAGGTGTTCTCCGCCACGCCCTGTATCACGCCCAGGGCATAGGCACGTTCCACGTCGTCGGCGTACCAGGCCCCGGAGGGCACGTCGGTGAAGGGGATGGGAGTACTGCTGGTCGAACCGTTGCGGAATTTGTTCAGGTCCACCAGCGTTTTGTAGTTGTTGGGGTCAAACTTCTCGCCCTGCTTCAGGATGGCGAAGACGAATTCCGTGGCGTTGTCGTCCACCTGGATGTCCACGCCCACGCTGTCCTTGGTGAGGGTGGGATAGTTGAACGACCCCACGCGGACCACCTTGCCGCCCTTGACGACCTGGATGGTGTAGCCCTTTTGCAGCTCGAAGCACAGCTTGGTGCCGGTGAAGATGGTCCCGTGCTCCGTGCCGTATTCGTCCGGCTCAAAATAGCTCCACTGGCCAAAGCTGGTCTCGTCGCCTACCAGCGCGCACATAAAGCCGTCGCCCTGCAAGCCGCCGCCGTACATGGTCATGGGGACCTCATAGGGCAGGGCCTTGGTGGCGGGCGCGATGGTGATGGTCATGCTGCCGCTGTTGGGGGCGATGATGTTCACGACCCGCTCTTCGATGCCGCTCTCGCCGTTCACGGTCCCCAGATAGAACGAGTTGCGGACGATCTTCCCGCTGCTGATGGTCACGTCATAGGCCGGGTCGACCTCCAGGACCAGCTCCGTGCCGGGGTAGATGCTGAGGGTGCCGGGAAGGTTCTTGCCCTTGTCTATGTACTGGCCGTTGCCCTGGTCATCCCAGAGCTCAAAAAATTGCAGGCCCACCGACGGACGGTAGAAATACGGGTTATCGTACATATCGCCGCCGGTGGTGTAGTAGTAGAAACGAATGATCTTGTCGGTGGGCCCGACGATCGTCGTGGTAACCCCGCCGGCGGCGGTCTTTGTGTCGGCCTCATAGGAAGCGGCGACGGTGCCGTCATCTCCCTCCGGCACGTCCTCCGTCGCGGGTGCGCCGCACTCCACTACCGGGCCGGGCACGCCGATGTCCGCGTCGGACACGCCGTCCGTGCCGGGGGCAATGACCGCCGGCGGCTCCGGCGCGCCCTCGGCCAACGCCGGGACAGACAGCGCCAGCGCCATCGTCACCGCCAGCAGAAGACTGAGCCATCTCTTCATCATTACACGCTCCTCCTTCGTGTCGTTGTACAATTTGTTTCTTTTGACCGCAATTTGTAACCGCTTTGTAGCAAGTTTAGCAATGGTTTACAGAATTGTCAAGGCTTTCCGGCCAATCTTAAGACTTGCAATTCTTAAGAATTTCTTAAGACACGGTTGCGCGGGGCGGACGGGGCGTGTAAAATAGGCGGGACAAAGGAGGGGAGCGGATGAACGATCTGGACGAATGGAAAAAGCGCCTCAACGTCCGGGAGGGTTACATGGGCCTGAACGGCATAGAGGTGACGGCGCTGTCGCCGGGGTACTGCCAGGTCCGGGCCCCCATGGGGCCGGATAAGGCGAACCCCCACGGGATGGCCCACGGCGGGTATCTGTTCACGCTGTGCGACACCGCCGCCGGCATCGCGGCCAGCACCCTGGGCCGGAAGGTGGTGGGGCGGACGGCCAGCATCCACTT
>CANQQB010000049.1 GCA_947625845.1 uncultured Oscillospiraceae bacterium | reverse complement strand
CCGTTTACCCATAACAATACCCCCTGTCGTGGTCATTCTCCTACAACAGGGGGCCTTTTGTCTACTGTCCGTTTTTTGCGGGGCGGTGCATACACAGGGGAGGCTTTTTATGTTTTTATATGATATGCAGCGCGGTCAGGAGAAGCTTCAGGCCCAGAAGGCACAGGATGACGCCGCCGGCGGTGCGGGCCGCGCGGCGGCGGTTTTGGCCCACCCGGCTGCCAAAGCCCGCTCCAAAGGTGGAGAGCGTGCCCATCACCAGCGCCACCAGGCCCCCCGCCCGCAGGGCCGGAACGTCCATCACCGCAAAGGTCACGCCCACGGTCATGGCGTCGATGCTGGTGGCCAGGCTCAACGCCGCGATATTCTTCACCGTATTGCCCGGACGGGCACATGGTTCATCCTCGGGCTGCCACGCCTCCCGGAGCATGCCCACGCCCACCCCGGCCAGCAGCAGCGCCGCCGCCCAGGGATACGCCGCCGCCAGACGGTCCGGCAGGGCCGCGCCCACCAGGTACCCGGTCAGGAGCATCCCCACGTGAAACCCGCTCATGATGCACACGATGGGCCATATCCGCCGTCGCTGGACCGTCATGCCCATGCACACCGACGCGGCAAAGCCGTCCATGGATAGACCCAGTATCAATAATAGCTGATCGAAAAAACGCAAAGTATCCCCTCCAACAGGCAGACCGCTGCCCGGTCCGTCTATGGCAGGATATGCGGCGGGGCCGCCGGCGGTGAAAAGGGCAAAACAGTGCGTTCCACGATTGACCCGGTAACAAAAGAGTGTTATAATGTTTCTAATTTGTAACCTGGAGGATTTTGGGCGTCATGTGGGTGTCGGACAAGTGGCGGGACTATGAGCTGCTGGACGCCTCCGGCGGGGAAAAGCTGGAGCGGTGGGGCACGCATATCCTGCTGCGGCCGGACCCCCAGGCCATATGGGCCACGGCTCGGACCGACAGGCGCTGGACCAGGCCCGACGCGGTGTACCGCCGGTCCAGCTCCGGCGGCGGGGCATGGGAGAAAAACGCTCTGCCGGCAAGCTGGAAAATACGCTACGGGGAGCTGACGTTTCAGGTCAAGCCCATGAGCTTCAAGCACACGGGGCTGTTCCCCGAACAGGCGGCCAACTGGGACTGGGCGATGGAGAAGATACGCTCTGCCAGGCGGCCGGTGCGGGTGCTGAACCTGTTCGCGTACACCGGCGCGGCCACGGTGGCGTGTCTGGCCGCGGGGGCCGAGGTATGCCACGTGGACGCGGCCAAGGGCATGGTGGCCTGGGCCAGGGAAAACGCCGCGTGCTCCGGCGTGGCGGATAGGCCGGTGCGGTGGATCGTGGACGACTGCGCCAAGTTCTGCCAGCGGGAGATTCGCCGGGGGAGACATTACGACGCCATCATCATGGACCCGCCGTCCTACGGCCGGGGGCCTGGCGGGGAAGTCTGGCGGCTGGAGGACGATCTGTGGCCGTTCGCGGCGGGCGTGACGCCGCTGCTCTCCGACGAGCCGCTGTTCGTGCTGATAAACTCCTACACCACGGGGCTGTCCCCGTCGGTGCTGACCTATATCGCCGAGAGCCTGTTCACGAAAAGGTTCGGCGGGCACAGCGAGGCACAGGAGCTGGGGCTGCGGGTGTCCGCGTCGGGGCTGGCGCTGCCGTGCGGGGCGACGTGCAGGTGGGAAAAATGAGGCGGCGTGAGCCGCACATTATCGAAAGCCCCCTTGTCAAAGGGGGGTGGGCCGCCGAATGGCGGCTCGGGGGGATTGCTGTGGGGTCCCCACGCGGCACGCTTACCGTGTGGGGCCAGCTGCCGCTGGGAGCGATAAAAGCGGCGTGAGCCGCACATTGTTGGCGGCCCCCCTGTGCAAGGGGGGCTGGCTCCGGCGCAAGCCGGAGACTGGAGGGTTGTAACGTTGGTTTACAGACAACCCTTCCGAGCCGCCTTGCGGCGGCCCACCTCCCCTTACACAGGGGAGGCTTTGTAAAGAGGATAAGGATTTAAATAATCTCTCCTTCCGACGCGGCGAAGCCGCGCCACCTCCCTCGTCAGAGGGAGGCTTTGAAAAAGGTAAGGCAAGGCAGTACATATGGACCCTGTTATACGGATCAACAACATATCCTACACCTATCCGGGGTCGGACAGGCCGGCGCTGGACGGGCTGAGCCTGGACATCCTGCCCGGTACGTTCACGGCCGTGCTGGGCTCCAACGGCAGCGGCAAGTCTACCCTGGCAAAGCATTTGAACGCCATTTTGGTCCCCACGGCGGGGAAGGTCTATGTGGACGGCATGGACACCGCCGACGAGGGCAATCTGCTGGCCATACGCCGGCGGGCGGGGATGGTGTTCCAGAACCCGGACAACCAGATCGTGGCCAACGTGGTGGAGGACGACGTGGCCTTCGCGCCGGAAAATCTGGGCGTGGAGCCGCACGAGATACGCCGCCGGGTGGACGAGGCGCTGAAACAGGTGGGCATGTACGAGTTTCGCATGCACGCGCCGCATTTGCTGTCCGGCGGGCAGAAACAGCGGGTGGCCATCGCCGGGGTGCTGGCTATGGACCCGCAGGTGCTGGTGCTGGACGAACCAACCGCCATGCTGGACCCGAGAGGCCGGCGGGAGGTGCTGGACGCGGCCGAATCCCTCTGCCGGGAGCGGGGCATCACCGTGGTGCTCATCACCCACCACATGGACGAGGCCATCCGAGCGGACCGGGTGCTGGTGCTGGACAGGGGCCGTATCGCTCTGGACGGAACGCCGCGGGAGATATTTGCCCAGACGGGGGCATTACAGGCGCTGCGGCTGACCGTGCCGGAGACCACGGCGCTCATAAGCCGCCTGAACGCCGCCGGGATGGACCTGCCCATGGACGCGCTGACACCGGAGGCGTGCGCCGCCGCAATCTGGGAGGCGCTGGGATGAGCCTTATCGAGCTGCGGGGGCTGACGCATATTTACAGCCAGGGCACCCCCTTTGAAAAGAAAGCCATCGACGACGTGTCCCTGGCCATTGAGGCGGGCCAGACCGTGGCCCTCATCGGCCACACGGGCAGCGGCAAGTCCACGCTCATAAGCCACCTGAACGCCCTGTTGAAGCCATCCTCCGGCACGGTGCTGCTGGACGGAGAGGATATCTTCGCCTCCAAGGCGTCCATCCGGGCCGCGCGGTTCCGGGTGGGGGTGGTGTTCCAGTACCCGGAGTATCAGCTTTTCGAGGAAACGGTGTTCGCGGATATCGCCTACGGGCCGAAAAATCTGAAGCTGGACGATTCTGAGGTCGACCGGCGGGTCCGGGAGGCGGCGGCCTTCGTGGGCCTGGACGCGGACCAGTTTGACCGGTCACCGCTGGAATTATCCGGGGGCCAGAAGCGCCGGGCGGCTGTCGCCGGGGTGCTGGCCATGGAGCCGGACGTGCTGGTGCTGGACGAACCCACCGCCGGGCTGGACCCGGCGGGCCGGGAGGACCTGTTGGCCCGGCTGTTCCGCTGGCGGGAAGTCCGGGGCGCGACCATATTGCTCGTGACCCACGACATGTCCATCGCCAACCGGTGCGAGCGGCTGGTGGTCATGAGCGGGGGGAGGATCGTGCTGGACGGGACGCCGGAGGAGGTGTTCGCTCACGACGGGCAGCTTGTCTCCATCGGGCTGGACCTTCCCGCGGCGGCACATATCGCCAAGCTTTTGCGGGAGCGGGGACTGGACCTGCCCGCCGGGATATACACCCTGGATAGGCTGGCGGAGGCTATTCTGGCCCTGCGGGGAAAGGGGGCCGGCCCATGCTGAAGGACATCACCCTGGGCCAGTACTTCCCCGGCGACACCGTCGTCCACCGGCTGGACCCACGGACCAAGCTGATACTCACCGTGGCCTATATCGCCGCCATATTTATGGTCGGCTCCTGGGGCGGGTACGCGCTGGTGTTCGCCGCGCTGGCGGCGGTGTGCGCCGTTGCGCACATAAAGCCCCGCGCCCTGTTGAAGGGGTTGAAGCCGCTGGTGTTCATCATCGTGTTCACCGCCGTTTTGAACCTGTTCTTCACACGGGGGGACGATATTTTGTTCCAGTGGAAATTCCTGCGCGTCACGTACACCGGCGTGGAGCGGGCCGTGAGCATGGTGCTGCGGATTTTGCTGCTGGTGTCGGGCACGTTTTTGCTCACGTACACCACCTCGCCTCTGGCCATCACCGACGGGCTGGAAAAGCTCTTAAGCCCGCTGAAAAAGCTGCGCGTGCCGGTATACGAGCTGAGTCTGATGATGTGTATCGCTCTGCGGTTCATCCCCACGCTCATCGAAGAAACGGACCGTATCATGTCCGCGCAAAAGGCCCGGGGGGCCGATCTGGAGACGGGCACGCTGCCGGAGCGGGCGCGGGCGCTGCTGCCGCTGCTGATACCCCTTTTCATCTCCGCGTTCCGGCGGGCCGACGAGCTGGCACTGGCCATGGAGTGCCGGTGCTACAACGGCGGCGAGGGACGCACAAGGATGAAGGAGCTGCACATGGCCTGGCGGGACGGCGCGGCGTTTGCCCTGGGCGCGGCGCTGATCGCCGGTATCCTGCTGCTGCGGAGGCTGGGCATATGAGGAATATCGCCATACGTCTGGCCTACGACGGCTCGGCCTACCACGGCTGGCAGACCCAGGCCGGTCTGCCCACCGTCCAGCAGACGTTGGAGCGGGCCGTGGAGAAGACCGTGCAGCATGACGTACACGTCACCGGCTGCGGCCGCACGGACGCGGGGGTGCACGCGCTGGCCTACTGCGCCAACTTCCGCACCGACTGCGCCATCCCCGTCGAGCGCATCCCCCTGGCCCTCAACAGCCGCCTGCCGGCGGATATCGCCGTCCGGGCCGCCGTGGAGGCTCCGGAGAGCTTCAACGCCATCGGGTCATGCGTGCAGAAGGAGTATATCTATAAGATACACAACAGCCGCATCCGGGACCCGTTTCTGGACTGCCGGGCATGCTTTTGGCCAGCGCCGTTAAATGCGGACATCATGAACGAGGCCGCCGCCGCGTTCGTGGGGACACACGATTTCGCCGCCGTGCGCAGCGTGGGCACCGAGACGAAGACCACCGTCCGGACCGTGAAGTGGTGCCGAGCGGAGCGGGACGGGGATCTGATCACCGTCACCGTCTGCGCCGACGGGTTTTTGTACAACATGGTCCGGGCCATCGTGGGCACGCTGGTGTACGCCTCCGACGGAAAGCTGGCGCCCGGCGATATACCGGCCCTGCTGGAAAAGGGCGACCGGCGGCTCACCGGGCCAACCATGCCGCCACAGGGGCTTTACATGCACCGGGTGTGGTATGAAGGCGACGTGGGGGATATGATGGAAAAGATACGTATGGACAGCAATTGACAGTTTGTGATAAAATGTATAGTTACGAAATACCCAAGGGGATGACCCATAGATAATCAATATGGCCAACAAGCATCTGAAAAAACCGGATACGTCTCCCAAGCCGGAAAAGGCCAGGCACGCCAAACCCGCCAGACACGCCAAGGCGGAAAGCCCCGCAAAGCCGCCGAAGACAAAGACCAAAAAAGCCGGCGGCAAAAGGGCCAAAGGCGGCAAGCCCGACGAGGCGGCGGCCTCGGCGCAGGAACAGGTCATATCCCTGACCGACACCCTGACCGCTCAGGTGGAGGCGTCGCTGAACAAGTCCCGGACGGCGGTCCCTGCGCCGGAGCCGGAAAAGTCCGCGCCTGAGCAGAAAAAACCGGAAGAACCGGAAAAACCGGCGAAGCAAAAGCCCGTGAACTTCCGCCGGGACAAGGCAAAGCCCGCTCCCGGCGAGAAAAAACCCCTGCTGTCCCACCGGGACAGGGTGGGGGCGGTGATCTCCCTGATCGCGGCGGTGGTGCTGCTGGCGGCCACGGCGGTGGTCTGGGTGTACCGGGACAGCTTCTCCCCGGACGGGATGATATTATCCGCCGACACGGCCGCGGTGGCGCGGGAGGAATACGTGTTCGACGCCGGCTCCGGCGAGGCCTTCGCCGCCGCCGGGAAGGGCCTGGCCGTGGCCAATGTGTCCGGCTTTGAGCTGCTGGACGGCGACGGCACAGCCGTCACCAGCATGGTCATGCAGATGGAAAATCCCACGGCCGCCGGGTGCGACGATTACGCGGTGTTTTACGATCTTGGCGGACGGCGTCTGGCCGCCGCCTGGTTCGACGGGTCCGTGCAGGAGATAGACACCGAGGGCGACATCCTGTCCGCCACCGTGTCCGAGGGCGGGTACCTGGCCGTCACCACCGAGCATACCGGCTACCGGGCCCTGGTGACCGTGTACGACCCCCAGTTGGAGGAAATATACAAATGGTATTCATCCTCCGCCTGGGTCATCAGCGCCGTCGTATCCCCCGACGACCGGAAGCTGGCCGTGCTCAGCTACACCGCCAGCGGCAGCGAGGTGCGCTTCTTCCGGCTGGACGACGAGGACCAGCTCGCCTCCTTCGCCGTGGAGGACACGGTGCTGCTGGACGTGCACTGGTTCACATCCAGTAAGCTGTGCGCCCTCAGCAGCGAGCAGATGCTCTTTTTTAACGCCAACGGCGAGTGGGAGAATACATATTCGTTCAACGGCCAGTATCTGGTGGGGTACACGTTCGACGGCGGCAACTGCGCGGCCGTGGCGCTGAGCCCCTACCGGGCCGGGACCACCGCCACCCTGGCGGCGCTGGGACCCAGCGGGGAGGAGATGGGCACGGCGGGGGTACAGAGCGAGATCGTGTGTCTGACCGCCTCGGACCTGGAGATCATGGTCCTGTGCTCCGACGGCGCGGTGCTGTACAACAGCTCTTTGGCCGAGAAGGGCCGTCTGAACGGCCTGCCCGGCTTCAAATACGGCCTGCTCCGGGACCGGGGCGAGGCGCTATTGATCGCCTCCAACTACGCGGAGGTTTACACGTTCTGACCGGACCCGGCCGCCGCGGCCGGCATCATGCGGGAGGTAAAAACAGCCCATGAAAATCAACACCATCATCAACATCGTGCTGGCGGCCATCCTGGTCATATGCGCTTGGCAGGGTTATAAAAAGGGCATCATCATGGGAATTATCGAGGTGCTGGTGATAATACTATCTCTATACGGCGCCCAGCTTTTGACCGACACCTATTCCTATGAGGTCATCCCGGTGCTGAAGCCCTTCGTCAGCGGCTATATGGAGGCGCAGATCGACGACACGGCCTACACCGCCTTCGGCTATGAGAAGGATCCGCTGACGGGGCAGTACAACGTGTCAGCGTCCCTGGCGGATATGCTGGCAGAGCGGCCGGAGATGGCCGAGCCCATCGCGCTCCAGTCCTATCAGTCCCTGGGGCTCTATGACGAGCTTGCCCGGACCCTGACGGAGCGGACCATGACCTACGCGCGGGAAAACAACGCCTCCCTCACCAGCTCCATCGTCACCATCTGCTGCCAGACCGTCACCTGGTACGGAGGGTTTTTGCTGGCGTTCATCATTTTGTACGCCATTTTGTCCGTGATCGTGAACCTGCCGAACCTGAGCTTCAAGATACCTTACGTGGGCATCGTGAACGACATCGGCGGCGCGGCCATCGGCGTGTTCGCGGGGCTGCTGTTCTGCTCCATCCTGGTATGGGCCTGTCAGTTCGCGGGACTGCTCCTGTCGGAGCAGACCTTGCGGGGCACGGGCCTGGCGGCGTACCTGATGGACAGGAACCTGCTGGCCAACTACATAACGCTTTGACCTTATATAGGCAAGGAGACTTTCATGCAACCTACTCTGTGCGCGCGGTGCCATAAGAATATGGCCGTGATCTTCATCACAAAAATAGAGAACAACCAGACCCGCAACGAGGGCCTATGCCTGAGCTGCGCCAAGGAGCTGCACATCAAGCCCGTGGACGACATCATCGCCAAAATGGGCCTGACGGACGAGGACCTGGAAAATCTCTCCGGGGAGATGACCAGCGCCCTGGGCGGGCCGGAGGGCATCGAGAGCCTGATGGACATCGACCCGTCCGGGGACGATAACGGCGACGACGACCAGGGCAAGACCGCCACGTTCCCCTTCCTGAACCGGCTGTTCGGCGGGCCGCAGGGCCAGATGAACAACGGCGGCGACAGCACCGGTCCCTCCCCCGGACCGGGACCGTCCGCACCCGGCTCGGACCGGCGGGGCGGCAAGAAAAAGTTTTTGGAAAATTACTGCATCAGCCTGACCCAGCGGGCCAGAGACGGCAAGCTGGACAAGATGATCGGCCGGGCGGAGGAGCTGGAACGGGTCATACAGATCCTGAACCGGCGGCAGAAAAATAACCCCTGCCTGATAGGCGAGCCGGGCGTGGGCAAGACCGCCATCGCCGAGGGGCTGGCCCAGCGTATCGCCGCCGACCAGGTGCCCTATAAGCTGCGGGACAAGGAGGTCTATCTGCTGGACCTGACCGCGCTGGTGGCCGGGACCCAGTTCCGGGGCCAGTTTGAAAGCCGCATGAAGGGCCTGATCGACGAGATACGCCGCCAGGGCAATATCATCCTGGTGATAGACGAGGTGCACAACATCGTGGGCGCGGGGGACGCCGAGGGCAGCATGAACGCCGCCAACATCCTCAAGCCCGCTCTCAGCCGTGGGGAGATACAGGTCATCGGCGCGACGACCTTCAACGAGTACCGCAAGTATATCGAAAAGGACGCCGCATTGGAGCGCCGGTTCCAGCCCGTCACCGTGGCGGAGCCGTCCATCCCCGACAGCGTGGAGATTTTAAAAGGCGTGCGGAAATACTACGAGGACTTCCACGACGTGGACATCTCCGACGAGATGTGCAAAATGGCCGTGACCCTCTCCGAGCGGTATATCACCGACCGGTACCTGCCCGACAAGGCCATCGACCTGCTGGACGAGGCGTGCTCCGACGTGGACCTGAAAAACGCGGACACGGCGCGGCGGCTGGAGCTGGAAAAGGAAAACGGCGATTTGGAAAAGGAGCGGGAACTGCTGCTCACCGCCGAGACGGACAATTTCGAGCGTTTGGCGCAGATACGCTCCCGGCAGATGCAGATATCCGACGAGCTGACGGCGTTGAAGGCCAAGGGCCGTCCGGCTCTGACCGCGGCGAATCTTGCCCGTATCATCGAGCTTTGGACCAAGATACCCGCCAGCAACATCACCGACGACGAGTTCGACAGGCTCTCCGGCCTCAATGACCGGCTCAAAAAGCACATCATCGGCCAGGACGAGGCCGTGGACGCGGTGTGCGCCGCCATCAAGCGCAGCCGCGTGGGATTGCAGGCGAAAAGGAAGCCCTGCTCGTTCATCTTCGTTGGCAGCACCGGCATCGGCAAGACGGAGCTGGTCAAGCAGCTTGCCCTGGACCTGTTCTCCGCGCCGGAGAGCCTTATCCGGCTGGACATGAGCGAGTTCATGGAGAAGTTCGCCGTCAGCCGCATCATCGGCTCACCTCCCGGCTATGTGGGCTACGACGAGGCCGGGCAGCTCACAGAAAAAATACGCCGCCGGCCCTATTCCGTGGTGCTGTTCGACGAGATCGAAAAGGCGCACCCGGACGTGATGAATATTCTTCTGCAAATCCTGGATGACGGGCGTATCACCGACGCTCAGGGCCGGACGGTGAATTTTGAGAACACCGTGCTCATCATGACCACCAACGCCGGGTCCGACCGGCAGGGCGGCGGCCTGGGCTTCGGCCAGTCGTTGGGGGAGATGGGCCGGGAAAAGGCTTTGAAGGCCCTCAAAGACTTCCTGCGGCCGGAGTTCATCAACCGCGTGGACGAGATCGTGTACTTCAAGCCCCTCAGCGAGCAGACGTTCCGGGGCATCGCCGGGCTTATCCTGGGCGAGCTCAAGGACGTGATGGCCGAGCGGAAGATCGACTTTTCCTGGGACGAGGCCGTGGTGGACTATCTGGTGAAAAAGAGCTATTCCGTGACGTATGGCGCGCGGAACCTGCGCCGGCAGGTGCAGAAGGACATCGAGGACGCCATCGCCGCCGAGATCATCGACAAGCACAAGGGCCAGGTGCGGAATATATCCGTCTCGGCCGTGGATGACCAGATCGTGATAGTTGCTATCTAGTATCTCTCCCCCAGTCAGTGCGGAGCGCTGACAGCCCCCTCGTCAGAGGGGGCCGGCCCCACCGGGGCCGATTCGGGGGCGAAGCCCCCGCCTCCCTCTGACGAGGGAGGTGGCTCGCCCGTAAGGGCGAGACGGAAGGAGAGAACATTCAACATGCCCCCTCGCAAGAGGGGGCTTCCACTTCATAGAAAGAGCGTACATAACCATGGACCAGAAAGATTTCTCCGCACACCCCATAAAGCTGTTCGCCAGCTACTATAAGCCCCATATCCGGCTGTTCGCGCTGGATATGTTCTGCGCGCTGACGGCCTGCGCAGCGGACCTGATCTTCCCCTACGCCACCAGGTACACCCTCAACTCCCTGCTGCCGGATAAGCTCTTCGGCCTGTTCTTCGCCGTGATGGCCATCCTGGCGGGGGCCTATGTGCTGAAGGCCGTGTGCAAGTACGTCATCACCTACCTGGGCCACCTGATGGGCACCCGCATCGAGGCGGACATGCGCACGGACATTTTGACCCATATCCAGACCCTGTCCTTCTCCTTTTTCGACAGGAACCGCACCGGCGTGCTCATGAGCCGGGTCACCAACGACCTGTTCGCGATAACGGAACTATCCCACCACGGGCCGGAAAACCTGATGACCAGCCTGATAACCCTGCTGGGAGCCTTCGCCATTTTGTGCACCATCTGCTGGCCCCTGGCGTGCGTGATACTGGCGGTGGTGCCGTTTTTCATCCTGTTCACCGTCCACTGGAACGGCAAGATGGACGCGGCCAACGCGGAGGTCAAAAAGAGCCTGGGGGACATCAACGCCTCCATCGAGTCGGGCATCTCCGGCATCCGCACCGCCAAGGCCTTCGCCAACGAGGACGCCGAGGCGGATAAGTTCCGGGCCGCCAACGAGCGGTTCAAGGACTCCAAGAAGAACTGGTACAAGACCATGGGCGTGTACCACTCCGGCATCGAGGCCACCATGAGCCTGATGCAGGTGCTGACCATCGCCGTGGGCGGGTTTTTCATCATGCGGGACCGCATGGACTACGTGGACCTGATCACCTTCTCCCTGTACGTGTCCACCTTCGTCCGGCCTATCAACCAGCTCGCGGACTTCATCGAGACGTTCACCGACGGCATGACCGGCTTCAAGCGCTTTCGGGATATCATGAACACCAAGCCTGAGATCGCGGATAAGCCCGACGCCGTGACGCTGGAGCACGTGACCGGGGACGTGGAATACAAGGACGTATCCTTTTCTTACACCGACGGGGTGCCCGTGCTGGAGCACGTGAGCTTCACCCTGCCCCACGGGAAAACATTGGCGGTCGTCGGACCCTCCGGCGGCGGGAAGACCACGCTGTGCCAGCTTCTGCCCCGGTTTTACGACGTGACGGACGGGTCCGTGACCCTGGACGGCCGCGACGTGCGGGACGTGACCCAGCGGAGCCTGCACCGGAACATCGGCATCATCCAGCAGGACGTGTTCGTCTTCGCCGACACCATCCGGGAGAACATCCGCTACGGCCGGCCGGACGCCACGGATGAAGAGATCATCGCCGCCGCCATTCGCGCGGAGATACACCAGGACATCATGGCCATGCCCAACGGATATGACACCTTCGTGGGCGAGCGGGGCGTGATGCTCTCCGGCGGGCAGAAACAGCGGCTCAGTATCGCGCGGGTGTTTTTGAAAAACCCGCCGGTGCTCATTCTGGACGAGGCCACCAGCGCCTTGGACAGCGTGACGGAAAAGCACATCCAGGCGTCCCTGGACGAGCTGGCGCGCGGACGCACCGGCATCATCATCGCCCACCGGCTCAGCACGGTCAAGAACGCCGACCTGATCGCCGTGGTGGAGGACGAGCACATCGTGGAGCTGGGGCCAAGGGAAGAGCTGCTGGCGAAAAACGGCGCGTTCGCCAGGCTCTGGCAGGCGCAGGATTTGAAATAGAGACTTTAATGTCTCTCCCTCCGTCACGGCTTCGCCGTGCCACCTCCCTCGTCAGAGGGAGGCGGGGGCTTCGCCCCCGAATCGGCCCCGGTGGGGCCGGCCCCCTCTGACGAGGGGGCTGTCAGCGCCTTTGGCGCTGACTGGGGGAGAGAAATTTTATAACGGAGGCCACCTATGGACCAGAACAAGGATTTTCTCGGCACGGAGCCTATCGGGAGGCTGCTGTTCAAGCTGGCGGTGCCAACGGTCATCGCGCAGCTTATCAACATGCTGTACAACATCGTGGACCGCATTTACATCGGCCACATGCCCGGCGACGGCAGCCTGGCCCTCACCGGCGTGGGGGTGTGCCTGCCCATCATCCTGATCGTGTCCGCCTTCGCCGCGCTGGTCAGCTCCGGCGGCGCTCCCAGAGCCTCCATCTTCATGGGCAAAAAGGACATGGACGCCGCCGAGAAAACATTGGGCGGCTGCTTCACCTTGCAGGTGGTCGTGTCCGTGGTGCTGACGGTGGTGCTGCTCATTTGGAACCGGCCGCTGCTGCTGGCCTTCGGCGCCAGCGCCAACACCATTGATTATGCCGCCAGCTACATGCGCATCTACGCCGTGGGCACCATATTCGTCCAGCTGACCCTGGGCATGAACGCCTTTATCACCGCTCAGGGCAACGCCAGGATCGGCATGCTCACCGTGCTCATCGGCGCGGTGTGCAACATCGTGCTGGACCCCATCTTCATCTTCCTGTGCCACATGGGCGTCCGGGGCGCGGCGCTGGCCACCATATTGTCTCAGGGCGTGTCCTGCGTGTGGTGCGTGCGGTTTTTGCGGGGGCGGAAAACCCTGCTGCGGCTGCGGACCTCCAACATGCGCCTGACACCGTCTGTGGTGCTTCCCTGCGTGGCGCTGGGGATGGCCGCGTTCGTCATGCAGAGCAGCGAGAGCGTCATATCCGTGTGCTTCAACGCATCCCTGCTCAAATACGGCGGGGACGTGGCCGTGGGGGCCATGACCATATGCACCAGCGTGATGCAGTTCGCCATGATGCCCATGCAGGGCATCTCCCAGGGCGCTCAGCCCATTTCCAGCTATAACTTCGGCGCGGGCAACGCGGACCGGGTGAAAAAGACCTTCCGGCTGCTGCTGACCTGCACCGTGACCTTCTCCACGGCGCTGTGGCTGGGGCTTATGCTGCTGCCACGGGCATTCGCCTCCATCTTCACCTCCGACGCCGCGCTCATCGACTTCGCCGTGGGCGCTATCCGTATCTACTGCGCCGGTATCTTCGTCTTCGGCATCCAAATCGCCTGCCAGATGACCTTCGTGTCCCTGGGCAATGCACCATGCTCCGTGATCGTGGCGGTGGTGCGCAAGTTCGTGCTGCTCCTGCCGCTCATTTACATCATGCCCCACCTGGTGGCAGACCCCACCATGGGGGTGTATCTGGCCGAGCCGGTGGCGGACGTGACCGCCGTGACGTTTACCGTCATTTTGTTCACTTTCCAGTTCCGCAAGGCCATGCGAAAACTGGAGGGGGAACAAAAGAATTAGTTTTCTCTCCCTCCGTCGCGGCTTACGCCGCGCCACCTCCCTCGTCAGAGGGAGGCGGGGGCTTCGCCCCCGAGATCGGCCCAGTGGGGCCGGCCCCCTCTGACGAGGGGGCTGTCGCCGCCGTTAGGCGGTGACTGGGGGAGAGACATTTTCAAATAACCGGAGGTTACCATGGAGCGCTTCAGACGTTTGGACCGGTATCAGAAGATCGTTTTGCTCCTGATGGCCGCCATGACGCTGGTCTTCGCGGTGGCCTATCCCGTGACCATCGCAAAAACAGGGTTCGCCTACCAGGGTGAGCTGCTGGTCATGAGCCAGGAAAACGGCGACACGGTGTATTCCGGCCAGGTCCAGGGGGAGCCGGCCCGCTTCACCGTCCATGCAGACGGGACAGTGGAGTTTCAATGGGGCGAAAAGACCTACGGGCCCTACACCGTCCGGGAGGACCCCACCGCCATCCCGGAGGACCGGGAGCCGGACTCGTCCATGACCGGCGTGGAGCTTCGCCGGGGCGAGACGCTTATCTTTCACGGCGGCGTGCTGCAAGGCGAAAACGGTCCGGTGCTGTTCAACCAGGACGGAAGCTGGGCGGATCCGGGCATTTCCGTGTCATCCAACGGCGTCGAGATCGATGAAAACGGGAACGTCGTCGACCACATGGAGCCCTCCGCCGTCCACATCCTGGACCTGATGGCCGGACCCAGGCTGACCCACAAGGGCCAGTGGTTCCCTTTGTTCGGCGGCGCGCTGGTCTGCGTCTTAAACGCCCTCTCCATGCTGTTCGCCGACGAGCTCTTCCGCTGGCAGATGTCCTTCCGTATCCGCGGCGCGGACCGGGCGGAGCCCTCCGACTGGGAGATCATGGGAAGGTATATCAGCTGGACGGTCTTGACGAGCCTGGCGCTGGCGCTCTTTTTAGCCGGGCTGCAATAGCGGTTTTGCGGGGGGAGGGGAGAGACATCTCTCCCCCAGTCAGCGCAAAGCGCTGACAGCCCCCTCGTCAGAGGGGGCCGGCCCCGATGGGGCCGATTCGGGGGCGCAGCCCCCGCCTCCCTCTGACGAGGGAGGTGGCGCGGCGTAAGCCGCGACGGAGGGAGAGACATTGTAATCAGGAGGCCGGAGATGGAGCTTATCAACGTGCAAAAAGCCGCGGGGCTATTGTCCGCGGCAAACGATATCCTCGTCGTGCCCCATGTGCGGCCGGACGGGGACGCGGCCGGGAGCGCCTGCGCGCTGTGCCTGGGGCTGCGGGCCCTGGGCAAGCGGGCGTTTATCGCCGTTGACCCGCCAAGCATGAAGCGCTATGAAAAATACATGACGCCTTATTTTGCCCCGGAGGGGTTCGTCCCCGGCTTCGTGGCCGCCGTGGATACGCCGGGACCGGGCCAGTTCCCGCCTGGCCAGGAGCATTGGGCAGAGAAAACCGACCTGGCCGTGGACCACCACGGCACCAACAGCGGCTACGCCCGGTATACGTATCTGGAACCGGACAGCGCCGCCACGGGGGAGCTGGCGTACCTGCTGCTGCGGGAGCTGGGCGTGGTCATTGCCCCGGAAATAGCCGAGGCCCTGTACGTGGCCGTGGCCACGGACACCAACGGCTTCCGCACGCCGGGCACCACCGCTCGGACGCTGACCATCGCGGGTGCGCTGCGCCAGACGGGCTTTGACGCGGCGGGGCTCACCCGCGCGCTTTTCGAGACGAAATCCCCCGCAAGGCTCCGGCTGGAGGCGGCGCTGTACCAGACCATGGACTTTCCAAGGCCGGGAGTGTGCGTCATGACGCTGCCGCTGGACACCGTGGCCGCCTGCGGCGCCACGGAGGACGACATGGACAAGCTGTCCCTGCTGACCGTGGTCCCGGCGGGGACAAGGACGGGGCTGCTGCTGCGCCAGCTTCCCGACGGGAGCTGGAAGGCGTCTCTACGGACCGACGGGTCCGTGCATGCGGGGCATGTCCTACAGGCCATCGGCGGCGGCGGACACGCGGACGCGGCCGGGGCCGTTACAAACGGCCCGCCGGAGGCTATCCGTACGGCGGTGCTGGCGGCGCTGGACGGGGAACAGGCAAAATGAGGGCGGCGGAGCGGCTTTTGCTGAGCCTGAACCGGCTGTTCCCGCTGCCGGTGCACCCGTTCAACCTGCAAAACGACGGACGGAAATCCTATGCTCAGTGGCAATACGAAAAGGGCCGGGACACGGTGCGGTTTTTCCTGGACCGGTACACGGAGGAGGATATGTTCCGGGACAAGCGGGTGTGCGACGTGGGCTGCGGCGCGGGGGGCAAGAGCCTTTACTATGCCTCCCTGGGGGCAAAACACGTGACGGGGCTGGACGTGCTGGAAAAGTACGGTCCGCAGGCGAACGCTTTGGCGGCGTCGCTGGGTCTAGATGATCGGTTCACGTTTTTGTGCCGGGACGCGGCTGACACCGGCCTGCCCGACGGCAGCTTCGACACCATCGTCATGAACGACGCCATGGAGCACGTATCGGACCCGGCGGGGGTGCTGCGGGAATGCGCGCGGCTGTTAAAGCCCGGCGGCCGGCTGTTCGTCAATTTCCCGCCTTATTATCACCCCTACGGCGCACATCTTTCCGACAGGATCGGCGTGCCCTGGGTGCAGGTGTTCTTCTCCGAGCGGACCCTGATCGCGGTCTATGAGCGGCTGTGCCGGGACCTGCCGGACGGGCAGGAGCGGGTGGATTTTCGCATCAGCCGGGACGAAAACGGCGAAAAATATTTCTCCTACGTGAACAAAATGACCCTCCGGCGCTTCCGGGCCCTCCGGGAGGCGGCGCCGCTGGCGGCGGAGTATTACCGGGAGGTCCCTCTGCGGCCGTATCTCGCGCCGCTGGCCAAATGCCCCGATCTGCGGGAGGCGTTCGTGAAGATGGCCGTGTGCGTGTTCCGCAAGGACAAGTGACCGTTCAGGGCGGACAAACGTCCGTCCTGAAAAAATTTCCAAAAATTTGCAAAAAATAGCTTGACGAATTGTCAAAAATGTGTTTAGATACAGATAGGAGCTGAAGAACCTGAGTGGCTCCCTGAACCAGCCGCCGGCCACGCCCCTGTAATGGGCCATTTGTGTAACTCCCCTTTCTCCTCTTGATGCTTTCTCATACAGGAAACTCCTTTCCATCCTCAGTGCGCACAGGGGTGTGGCTTTAATAAAATGAAAAAGAGGACCTAACGGGAGACACTTCATAAAAGAAGTTGTCTCCCTCGGCTTTTGTAATCAGCCAGAATGATTGGATTGTAGGGTAATTCAAATCATTATGGAGGA
>CANQQB010000048.1 GCA_947625845.1 uncultured Oscillospiraceae bacterium | reverse complement strand
TCGCCACTCCGCTTAAATCTTATTTCCTACGCAGGGACCTCTTCTTTTCCCTGTCCACTTTTCCTGGGGCAGTGCAGAGACATCCGGGCGGTTTTTACTTTTGCTGTCAGTCCACGTCCAGATCTCGGACGTTTCGCTCCAGGGTGAAGCCCCGGCCCCGGACTTCTTTGACCTGGGTGACGGTGATGAACGCGGCGGGGTCTATGCCCTGTATGAGCTCCGTGACGGCGTAGAGCTTGCGCCGGGGGATGACGCACAGCACGCCCTTTTGCTGCTGTTGCAGCGCGCCGGTCTCGATATGGACCATGGTGGCTCCGGCCTCCAGCTCCGTCAGGATACGCCGGCGTATCTCGTCATAGTGCTGGCTCACAGCGAAGACCTGTATCTGGGCCTGGCCCAGTATCATCACCCGGTCCAGCACCAGCGACTGCACCGCCAGCAGCACCAGCGCGTATAAAATGGGCTCCGGCGAGGAAAAAAGCGCCTGCCCGCCGATCACCAGCGTGTCCATGGCGTACACGCAGACGGACACGGGGATATGGGTCCACTTGTGCAGCATGAGGCTGGCGATGTCCATGCCGCCGGTGGAGGACCCCACCCGCAGCACGATACCCAGGGCAGCGCCCATGAGCCCGCCGCCGAACAGCGCGGCCATCAGCATGTCGGAGCACAGCGAATCCACGCCCGGTATGCGGCCGATGACGGCCAGAAATGCCGGGTACAGCAGGGAGCTTGCCAGCGTGGTGGTCACCAGCTTGCTGCCCAGGGTCAGCCCGCCAAGCACCAGCAGCACCGTGTTCAGCACCAGCACGATGGCGGCCGTGTCCACCGGCGCCACCCGCGCCAGCACGATGGCGAGACCCGTGGTGCCGCCCATGATGATGTCGTGGGGGATGACGAACGCCTCCACCGCGAAGGCCAGCAGGGCGTTGCCCAGCACGATGGCGGCGCAGGTGCGCAGTACGTCGGATAACTTTTTTGTCTTGTTTGCCATAACAGTCCTCACGTTTTCTTATGTGTCTTATTATACGCCGGTCCCGCCCGTTTGGCAAACGCGCCGCCGCATATTTTTCCTCCGGCGGCGCACACTAAGAGCGGTGATGGAAATGAATATGACGAACAAAGAATACAACGAGTATATCAAGAATATGGCCCCCAAGTCGCCTCTGGCGGGGGACCTCATCAAGGCGTTCGTGGTGGGCGGGCTTATCTGCTGCCTGGGCGAGGGTCTACGCATGGGCTATGAGGACTTCGCGGGTCTGGCGAAAGAGGACGCCGCCATGGCGGTGAGCATGACGCTGATTTTTCTCTCCGCGCTGTTCACAGGCCTGAACGTGTACGACAAGCTGGCCAGATTCGCCGGGGCAGGGACCCTGGTGCCTATCACGGGCTTTGCCAACTCCGTGGTAAGTCCCGCGCTGGAGTTCAAGACCGAGGGCTTCATCCTTGGCACGGCGGCGAAGATGTTCACCATCGCTGGCCCGGTGATAACATTTGGTATTACCGCCAGTGTGATATACGGCCTGATCTTATGCCTGCTGCGATGAAACCTGGCCGCCGGGAAACCGGCGGCCTGTTATTATAGGTTTTGCAGATCGCTGTTGCTGTTGTGCGCACGATCGCGTATAATATGCGTAAAAACAGGCAAGCGGGAAGAGCGGGGACTTCGGTGTATGCCGGCGGACAATTCTCCCGTTTTAGTATCGTTATGAAAGCGGAGGTGCGTCTGTATGCTGGACCCTGTGTGGCGCGAATATTTTGAGGACAAGATACTGGAACGCGGGGAGAAATATTGGCGGCAGGGACGCGTAAGGCAGCTGTGCGATCACGGGAATATCGTCACGGCGACAGTGTCGGGGACGGAAGATTATGAGGTGGAGATCGTCCTGATGGACGGCATGTTCGATGACGCCTATTGCAGCTGTCCCTATGCCGACGAGGGGAACGGCTGTAAGCACATGGTCGCGGTGCTCTTTGCCTTGGAGGCGGGGGAGGCGCAGGAAACGGAGCCAGCGGGACAGAAGAGCAAAGAGCCCGCCCGCCTTTCCTGGCGGGATGCGCTGGACCAAATGGAGGAACAGGAACTGCGGTCGCTGCTGGCGGAAATAGCGGCCGGGGACAGAGAGCTTCAGGAGCGGTTGATCCTGCGGGCAACAGAGGAACTGTCGGCCGGGCAATACGGCAGATGGGAACGATACCTGGAAAACCTGGCGCGTGACGCCCGCGACCGGGACGGGTTCATCGAATATAGGCGGGCGTATGATTTCTGCATGTCGGTATGTGATTTTTTGCAGGATACCGCGTCGGATCTGATAGACGGAGGTCTTTCCCTGGACGCCTTCCGGCTGGCCTGCATGGTCTATAATTTTATTCTGGGAGAGGAGATGGACGATTCGGACGGCGGCATGACTGCGGTCTTCGGATGCTGCAAGCATATTTGGATGGACATGATCCGGGGAGCGGACGCGGAGGAAAAAGAGCAGATGTACGGTCTGCTTACCGGTCTGCCAGATGATTTTGACGTGGTCGAGACGGTGCTCATGGAGGCGGACTGGGATAGGAAGCAGCTGGAGGCCGGTCTGCAATCGTTAGACGAGGCAATCGGGAAAGGCGGCTCGAATGAGCAGCTGGGCAGGCTCGTGGAAAAGAGGCTGCATTTGATGGAGAGGACAGGCGCGGACAAGGAGCAGATACAGGCGTATCTCGCCCGGTTCCATAGGCTGCCGGCCGTCAGACAGCGACTGATCAGGGAGTGCCTGGACCGGGGCGATGACCAGGCGGCTATCGCTCTGCTGCGGGAGAGCAAAGAGCTGGACAAGGATGAGAACCTGCTGGTCACGCGTTACAGCGGGCAATTGGCGGAGCTGTACCGCAAGACCGGGCAGACAGCGCTTTATGAACAGGAGCTGCGCTGCCTGATCTTCTCCTGCAAGAGCTGGAGAATGGAATATGTAGAGCAGTTGAAGGACCTGACGCCGGCGGCACAGTGGCCGGAACTGTTTGAACAGATCCTGCGGCTGCCGTCCATGCGTTTTAATACGCTTGAACTTCTGGCGTGGGAGGGGCAGTTCCAGCGGCTGTACGATCTGCTCTCGCAAAGGGTGTGGCTGGATGAAGTGGACCGCTACGAATCGGCGCTGCGGTCATGGTCGCCGGAGAAGACGAGAGATCTCTATTCGCTGTGTCTGGACAGGGAAATGGGCGCCGCAAATGAGCGGAGCGCTTACCGCAAATGTGTTGAGCGTCTGCGGGAACTGCGTACATACCCGGATGGGGAAGCGGCTGTCAGTCGCCTGGTAAAGGCGTGGCGCGAGAGGTATCCCCGCCACCGCGCCATGCTGGATGAATTGGACAAGGCCGGCTATTGACGCGAATGACCGCGCGATGTTTCTACCTAGGATCAGCATAAGGGGGTTGCGTTTTTTCCGGCGGGGGATTACAATTGCGGGGAAATTTCCAATGGCATAGGGGGATGGAAAATAGATGGACCTGCAATATCTGCTCCTGCTGCAAAAATTCCGCGACGCCACAGGCGGGGTGCTGAACGACTTCTTTTTACAGATCAGCGACCTGTCCTACGGCGCGTTTATCTGGATGCTGGCGTGCATGCTGTTCTGGGCTGCGGACAAGAAAACGGGTTCGTTCCTGTTTCTCAATATCGCGGTGAACCGGTTTTTGATGCAGCTTTTGAAGCTGACCTTCTGCGTGTACCGGCCCTGGATACGCGACAGCGCGATCGTGCCCGTGGAGACGGCCTCCGGATACTCGTTTCCCAGCGGGCACAGCGTGACCAGCGCGTCCAATTACGGCACGGTTCTTATCCGGTACGGGAAAAAGCACAAGCCCCTGGGCGCGTTCATGCTGGTCATGCTGCTGCTGACCATGTTCTCCCGCAACTACATAGGCGTGCACACGCCTCAGGATGTGGTCGTGGGCGCGGCGCTGGGTCTGACGGTGGTGGTTTTTGGCACCCGGGCCTGGGAGTGGATCGACGCAAAGCCCGGCAGGGCGTGGATCATCCCCGCGGCGGGCGTGGCGCTGACGGCGCTGTTTCTGGCGTACATCGGCCTAAAAAGCTACCCCATGGACTATGACGAGGCGGGCAAGCTGCTGGTGGACCCGGCCAAGATGGTGAAGGACGGGTATAAGGACGCGGGCCGTATCCTGGGCGTGAGTTTGGGGTGGTACCTGGAGCGGCGGTTCGTCCGGTTCTCCACCGATGTACCCGTGCTGACAAAGGTGACCCGCTGCGGCGTGGGCGCGCTGGTGTTGCTGCTGTACGAGCTGACGTTCATGCCGGCGGTGACGGACGCGGTGAGCGCGGGGTGGATCGGCTTCGTGCTGACCTTCGGGGAGCTTATCGTGCTGATGGTGCTCTACCCGCTGTGCTTCTCCCGTCTGGAAACAAGACGTGCCCGCGCGTCAGCCGCAAGCGCGTGACAGATAAAAATATGGCCTGGCCGCTCCTTCGAGCGGCCAGGCTTATACGTCGTGTGTGCGAACGGGAATTTATAGATCCTTTTCTCCGTAAGGCTTATTCCAGGAACCTATCTCTATTAAATTCCCTTCAGGATCGGCAATATAACAAGTTCTCTGTCCCCAAGGTTCAAGCTCCGGTTCCAGTACAGGAGCAGCACCGTTTTCTACAGCTTTGCTGAATGCTTTATCAACTTCTTCAAATGTATCAACATAAAGTGCTATTTCAAAATGACCGTTGAATCCTTTGATATGATCATATCTGCGATTCGTCATTTTCTCAAAGTCATTTCTGCCGTACAACAGAAACAACGTCCCATCTTTTACAAGATATACATTCGATGTATCTTCCGCTTCTTTGATCTCAAAGCCAAGTACATCCCTATAAAAGCGGATCATCTTTGCCATATCTTCAACAAATAATCCAAAGCCGTCCAATCTCATCATACGATACCTCCAAACCCCGATTTATCGCTCTTCTGATTTTACTATGCGCAGCCCCTAAAGTCAATCTTGCAGAGCGCTCTCACCGGACGTAACACGGGATATGGGGAAACGCGGCGATTTTTTTGCGAAAATACCTTGACAGGCGAGGTAGCTCATGATATTATGCATACACGAGATACCTCGCGAGACGAAGTACATCACGATATGAAAGGAGGGGCTCGCCATGTCCATATCCGCGGATATCCTGCGGGGGCACACGGACGCCATCATTTTGGCCCAGCTCATGACCGGGGACAGTTACGGCTACGAGATCAACAAGCGCATATCCCAGCGAGCGGGGGGAGCCTACGGCTTCAAAGAGGCCACGCTGTACACGGCCTTCAAGCGCCTGGAGCAAAACGGGATGATCACATCCTACTGGGGGGACGAGGGCCCCGGTGCCCGACGGCGGTATTACGCCATTACCCAGGCGGGTATGCGGCAGTTGGCCGCCGACAGGCAGGAGTGGACCGAGACGAAAAAGGTGCTGGACGCGCTGATATTGCAAAAGGAGGGGTGAACATGGAGGACGTGAAACGCAGATTCGCAAACGAGATCGGGGCCAAGCTGGCCGCCGCGCCGGAGTCCGACGCGAAATCGGAGATGATCGAGGAGCTGGCGGAGAACCTGGCCGGCCGGTACGCGGACATGACCGCGGCCGACACGGGGTCGGACGAGGCTTTCCAAAAGGCGCTGGACGAGCTGGGCAGCGTGGACGAGCTGCTGGCCTATCTGGCGGCCCAGGAGCCGACGGGGGAGAGCCCCCGGAACGACGGGGACGCGCTTTTCCGGACCCTGGGAGACCTGAGCCGGACCGTTGGGGATATGGCGAAGGAGGCCGTCGGTATGGCCAGGGACTTTTTCTGCAACGACGATGTCCGGTCAGCCGTGCATGAGGGCAAGCGGGCCGTCCGGGAGGCGCGGGACTATCTCAAGAGCGCGGCCGGCGCCGGTCTGGAGGACGCCGAGGTACACATCCACGTGGAGCGGGACGGCACGGTGAGAAGCACGGTGAACGGAAGGGCAAAGGACTTCGGCTGGTCAAACGGCGGCTCTGACGGGGAGAAGGGCTTCCCCTCCCAGGACGCGGTGAGCCTGGACGTGGAGACCACGGGGGACGTGGACATCTTGCTGGATGAGGACCCGGCGGCGGCCATCCGGGTGGAGGGGAACATGGCCCGGCTGGACGTGTCCGTGACGGAGGACGGCGTGCTGCGGGTGCGGCCCCGGTACACGGCCAGCAACCAGTATTTCACCTTCCGTGGCGCGTCCAGTCAGGACGTGTCGGTGACCGTCCCGGCCCGCCGGTGGGACAGCGTGCGTGTGGCCACGTTGGACGGCGACGTGGACATGGGGGACGACCTGGAAGTTGGCGAGCTTACGGTCCACACGGCCAACGGGGACATCGACTGCCGGGTGAAATCCTGCCAGCGAGCGGAGCTCATGGCCGCCAGCGGGGATATATCCCTGGAGGGCAACGCCGTCCAGGTCCTGGCGAAGGCCGCCAGCGGCGACGTGGATCTGGACGGACCCATGGGCCAGGTGCAGGTCAACACCGCCAGCGGGGACGTGGAGCTGGCCGGCTCGGTGTGGAAAGTGCGCGTGAAGAGCATGAGCGGCGACGTGCGTGTGCGGACCATGACCCTGCCGGAGGAAATGGATCTGTCCTCCAAGAGCGGGGACATAGAGGCCCTGGTTCCGGACAGCGGTCCGTTCAAGGTGAACGCCGCCAGCGCCAGCGGCACGGTGGACCTGCGGCCCTTCCAGCATTGGTCCTGGTCCGCCTCCGCCGACCCCAACGCCCCCGCGCCGCAATACTCTCTTTCCAGCATCAGCGGCGACGTGTCGCTTGATAAATTCGTTTGAATGCACGCATGCATTCAAACGAGAAGCTTCGGCCCGCTGCAGCGCAAAGCGCCTCCGTCGAAACGACGGAGGCGTTCACGTTTGCGGGCCGCAAAGTATGATTTCCATATGGGGTCCCCACAAAGCCAGCTTTGTGGGGAGAGGAGGAGCCGCGTCGTATCTGAGCCCTGCCGCTTGCGGCAGGGGGAAGCCTACGACGCGAGTGACGACGACACGCCCCCGGAAATCATATCCCATTTTATTTGCGCCTGCGGGCGCAAACTCTGCGAGGCTTGCGCGGTCCTCTTTGTGGCTATTTCATATAATACGCCGCTACCACGCTGGAGACCAGGATGCCGTCCACCTCGCCCCGGTCCAGCGCCTGGAACAGGGCGTCGGTGTTGGTCTGGTAGATGACGGAGCCCAGGCTGTTGACGAATTTCCTGTTCTGATAGAGCACGTCCTCGTCCGCCACGGTCACGCCCAGGGTCTTGCCCTTCAGGCTGGAGCGGCGGCGGATATGGCTGCCGGAGCGGGACACCAGCACGTACTGGCTGGTCAGGTAGGCGGGGGAGTAGTCAAAATCGCTGGACCGTTCCGCCTCCGGCACGGCCATTGCGATGTCGATGTTGCCGGCGTTCAGCTCGATCCCGGCGTCGGCGATGTCGATGGGGTAGAAGTTGATGCCCCAGCCAAGATACCCGCAGACATTGGAGATCATGTCCACGTCAAAGCCGGCGTATCCGCCGCCCGCGATATAGCTCATGGGCATGTTGGTCGGGTCGATGCCAACGGTGACGAACCGGTCGGGCTTATCTTCCAAAAGCGGGTCCATAGCGTCGGCGTCGCCCTTGATATTCACCAGGTTCTCCCCGAACCAGGTGGTGGAGAGGGAGCGGAACGTGTTGCTGGTGGCCAGCACCTGCATGGCGGCGGTCACGTATTCGTGCAGCCGGTCCCCCTTGCGGAAGCCGATATAATAGCTGCCCTCGCCGCTGTACTCGTCCACGACCCGGTAGCCGCCGCCGCTGGAACAGCCGTCCAGTGGCAGGAGCAGCGCAAGGCACAGCGCGGCGCAGACGATGGTCCGGAGCTTCCTCATGACGTTCCTCCTCGGATAAATAACGCCGCACGATGGGTGCGACGTTATTATACTAGCGTATATTTTACAGAAAATCAAGAGCATTTCACGGCCTGGTGAAGCTTTCCAGAAACCGGCGGGTCCGCTCCTGGGAAGGCGCGCCGATGACCTGCTCCGGGGGACCGGATTCCACCACCACGCCTCCGTCCATGAACAGCACATGGGTAGACACGTCCCGTGCGAATGCCATCTCATGGGTGACGATGACCATGGTGGTCTGCCTGTCGGCAAGCTGGCGGATGACCCGCAGTACCTCCTGGGTGAGCTCCGGGTCCAGAGCGCTGGTGGGTTCGTCGAAGCACAGAATGTCCGGCCGCAGGGCCAGTGCCCGCGCGATGGCCACCCGCTGCTGCTGGCCGCCGGAGAGCTGGTGGGGGTAGTTGTCCATCCGGTCGGAAAGGCCCATCTGGGCCAAAAGTGCGCGCGCCTCGCCGTCGATTTGGGCAAAGAGCTCTTTTTTCCGGGTCTTATAATCCGGTTCTTCCTTTGCCAGCAGCTTTCCGGCCAGCGTCACGTTTTCCAGCGCGGTATACTGGGGGAACAGGTTGAACGACTGGAAAACCAGCCCGAAGTGCAGCCGCTTGCGGCGGATGTCCGCCTCCCGCTGGGTGGCCGGTTCGGCGGCGTCGAACAGCGTCTCGCCGTTGACCGCGATAGAGCCGCCGTCAGGCGTTTCCAGAAAATTCAGGCACCGCAGCAGCGTTGTCTTGCCCGAGCCGGAGGAACCGATGACGGACACCACCTGGCCCTTTTCCAGGGAAAAGCTGATGCCCTTGAGCACCTCCGTGCGGCCGAAGCTCTTATGGATGTTTTTCACGTCCAGGATAGCCATAACTGCGCGCCCCCTCTCAGCGGAAGTAGTCCAGGCGCTTTTCCAGCCGTCCCAGGACCAGCGTCACCACACCGGTGAACGCCAGGTAATATACCGCCGTGAAAAACAGCGGCCATATGGCCCCGGCGATGCCGTGGGAGCCCTTCAAAAACGACTGGCCGGCCCATATGATCTCCTGCAGAGCGATGATGCGGGCCAGGGCCGTGTCCTTGACCAGGGTGATGATCTCGTTGGACATGGGGGGCACGATGCGCTTGATGACCTGCAAGAGCGTCACCCGGAAGAAGATCTGGCTGCGGGTCATGCCCAGGACCATGCCGGCCTCCTGCTGGCCCCTGGGGATGGACTGGATACCGCCCCGGTAGATTTCGGAGAAGTAGCAGGCGTAGTTGAAGATGAACGCGATGGCCGAGGCCAGGAACCGTCCGGCCTCGCCGCTGCCCCATATGTTGTTTTTCAGCACCATGCCGGGAAAATAATAGATGATGAGAAGCTGGATCATCAGCGGCGTGCCCCGGACCACCCACACCACGAACCGGGTGAGCAGGCTCAGGGGCTTGAAGCGGCTCATGGAGCCGAAGGCGATCACCAGCCCCAGCGGGAACGCGCCCAGGCCCGTGGCGACGAACAGCTTCAGCGTCTGCAAAAAGCCCACGTTCAGGGCCTTGAGCACGGTGGGCATCTGTTGGAGGATCAGGTCCATGTGGTTCTCCCAAGTAGTGAAATCATCGCCGTCAGGCGATACCAAAGAAAGCCCCCCTTGTGTAAAGGGGGGTGGCCCGAAGGGCCGGGGGGATTGTTACCAGGCTGAGATGTCCTCCAAGACTGGTAACAACCCCTCCGAGCGCCGCAAACGGCGCTCACCTCCCCTTACACAGGGGAGGCTTTAGCGCAATGCGTTACTCCGCCTTGTCCGCGGTCTGGTCGATGAGAGCGGCCTGGACGCCGTAGGTCTCGGCGATCTCCAGCATGGACCCGTCCTCATAGCTCTCCACGAAGAAGTCGTTCAGCGCCTGGGCCAGGTCGGAACCCTTGCGGAAGCCCACGCCGTATTCCTCGCTGTTCAGGTTCACGGTGTTCACCAGGTCTTCATAGCTGGTGCCCTCGCCCACCATGGCTGCGGCCATCAGAAGGTCGATGACGGCGGCGTCGGAGGTACCGGCGCTGACCTCCAGCAGGGCGTCGGCCTGGGTCAGCACGGGGGTGCACTCGTTGCCCAGCTTCTCCACCTCGGCCTCGCCGGCGCTGCCGGCCTCCGCGGCGAACACCAGGCCCTCCAGGTCCTCCGCCGTCTGGTAATCAGCCGCCTTGTCCGCCGGGACGATGACCGTCTGGGCATTCTGGCAGTAGGCGTTGGAGCACTCCATGGCCTCGGTGACCTCGTCGGTGAGCGTCATGCCGTTCCAGACCACATCGATGGTCTTGGCCTCCAGCTCCAGCACCTTGTTGTCCCACTCGATCTCCACAAATTCCACGTCCACGCCCAGGCTCTCGGCAAAGGCGGCGGCCATGTCGGCGTCAAAGCCGATCCAGTTGCCGTCCGTGTCCCGGTAGTCCATGGGTTCGAACTCGGTGATGCCCACCACCAGCGTGCCCTTTTCCTGCACGTAGGCCAGGTCGCTGTCGGCCTCGTCGGCCAGAGCGAAGACGGATACGGACAGCAGCATCAGAGCCGCCAGGGTGAATGCGATAAGCTTTTTCATGATTTTATTCCTCCACGGTTGTTTTTGTTCTTGTGTTTAGCATGCTACCACATTAGCGAGCTAAAGTAAAGAACTTTTTTCACGTCCGGCCGTTTTTTTACATTTTGTTCACCCATGGGTGGAAAGGTGGTATATAATTGGGCAAGAATGTACAAGTGTGCGCCGCGTTGGCGCGGGAGGTGGCATATTATGGCGAAGAAAGCGCTGATCGTGGAGGACGACGGCAACATCGCGGAGCTTTTGCGGCTGTATCTGGAGCGGGACGGCTTTGAGGTGATGCAGGCGGCGGACGGCGGGCGCGGGGTGGACCTGGCCCGGAGCTTTGAGCCGGACATTATATTGTTGGACATCATGCTGCCGGTGAAGGACGGCTGGCAGGTGTGCCGGGAGGTCCGGGAGTTTTCCCGCGCACCCATCGTGATGCTCACCGCCAAGGGGGAGACGCGGGACAAGGTGGCGGGCCTGGAAATGGGCGCGGACGACTATATCACCAAGCCCTTTGAGATCAAGGAGCTGCTGGCCCGTGTGCACGCGGTGCTGCGCCGAGCGGACGGCGCGCCGGAGGACAAGCCCCGGCGGCTGGAATTTGACAAGCTCATCATCAACCTGGATTCCTACGAGCTGGTGGTGAACGGGGTGAAGGTGGACACACCGCCGAAGGAAATGGAGCTTCTCTTCCACCTGGCCAGCGCGCCCAACCGGGTCTATACCCGCAACCAGCTTTTGGACGAGGTATGGGGCTTTGACTATTTCGGCGATTCCCGGACCGTGGACGTGCACGTGAAGCGCCTGCGGGAAAAGCTGGAAGGCGTTTCCGACCAGTGGCGGCTGAAGACCGTCTGGGGCGTGGGCTATAAATTCGAGGTAGGGGAAGCCTGACGTGAGAAAGAGCGTCTTTTTCCGCAACTTCATCGTCACCACCGGCATGTTCGTGCTGTGCTTTCTGGTGTTTGGCACCACCATGTTTTTGATGGGCAGGGCCTTTCTCATCCGGGAGAAGCAGGAGAATCTTTACGCCACCGCCGGGGAGGTCCGGCGCTTTGCCGAGGCCATGCACACGGAGGAGGAACTGGGAAGCTGGGAGCTGCGGATGAATCTGGCGGCCATCGCCCAGAGCACCGGGGACCACATCTTCCTGTGCGACAGCACGGGTCAGGTGGTGTCCAGCTCCGACCGGAACGTGAAGTCCCCCTACATCGGCCGGCAGGTATCCGCCGCCGTACTGGGGAAGATCGAGGCCGGCGGCGGCTATGAGGCGCTGACCAATCTTGACGGATTTTACGCGGACATGTATTATGTTGTGGCGGAGCCCATTGCCGGCCAGGAGGGGGAGACGGTGGGCTATGTGTTCGTCAGCTACGCCGGGTCCAGCTTTTTCACCGTCTGGGGCCGGTTCATTCTGGTATTCGTGCTGGTGGCGGCGGGCATGCTGGCCCTGGCCATCCTGTTCGAGTACGCCAGCGCGCGTCGGCTTGCCCGGCCCCTGAACGAGATGGCCGACGCCGCCCATCGGTTCGCGCGGGGGGATTACAGCGTGCGCGTCAGCCCCTACCCGGACGAGGACGAGATCGGCACCCTGACCCAGGCGTTCAACACCATGGCCGACAGCCTGGAGCGCAACGAATCCCGCCGCCGGGAGTTCATCGCCAACGTCTCCCACGAGCTGCGCACGCCTATGACCAGCATCGCCGGGTTTGCCGACGGTCTTCTGGACGGCACCATCTCCAAGGAGGAGGAGACCCGGTATCTGCAAACCATCTCGTCGGAGACGAAGCGGCTGGGACGGCTGGTGCGGAGCATGCTGGACATGTCCCGGCTCCAGGACGGTGACCCGGTCCGGCGGGAGCAGACCTTTGACCTGGGGGAGACGGTGGTGCAGACCATGCTCAACTTTGAAGAGCGGGTAGACGCCAGGCACATGACCGTGGAGCTCAATATGCCCGAGGACGACATCCGGGTCAAGGGAGATATGGACGCGCTGACCCGCGTGGTGTATAATCTTATTGACAACGCGATAAAATTCGCCGACGAGGGCACGGCCCTGGCCGTGAGCATCTGGAAGGAGAACGGCAAGGCGTACACCGCCGTGCAGGACACAGGCCAGACCATCCCCCGGGAGGAGCTGCCCCTGATATTTGACCGCTTCCACAAGGCGGACAGGTCCCGGAGTCAGGACCGGGAGGGCGTGGGTCTGGGCCTGTACATGGTCCGGCAGATATTGGCTGCCCACGATCAGGACATCTTCGTCACCAGCGAAAACGGCGTGACCGTTTTCACCTTCACCCTGGCCCTGGCGGACGGCTCTAAGGCGGATAAGCCCGAGCATAAATAAAACAGTGCCGGGTTATGATTTCTATATTGGTTCGACCACAGCAAGGGAGGGGTCTCAATGCCTCAGAATATGACGCCCCAGGCCGGAGACTGGTACGCGGCCGCCGGAGGTCCGGAGCAGGCCAGCGCCTGGTACCGTGCCGCGGAGCAGCGCCGTCCGAGCCAGGCTGCCCGCCCGGCCGTCAGCGCCGCCGACGCCGAAAGACAGCGCCGCCGCCGGAAGCGGACGAAGATCGTGAGCCTGTCCGTTTGCGGCGCGCTCATCTGCGCGGCGATAGCGGTGTGCTTTTTCAACAGCGACCTATACCGGCGCATGCGCGGCATCGAATTTCAGGGGTCTGACCGTGCCAGCGTGTATTACGAATTTGGCGACGGGGACGTTGCCGACGGCGCTCAGCGGTACGACGATTTCCGGGAGTATTTTGACAACTACTACACCGTCTCCAGCGACATCGGCCTGCCCGCGGCCCCCACGGGCACCGGCGTGAAGCTGCGTCTGTACCCCCGGCAGGAGGAAGAGCTGACCCTGCAGGAGATATACGCCAAAGTCAGCCCCGCCGTGGTGAGCCTCACCACCTACATGGACGATCTGCCCTACAGTTGGGGTACCGGCGTGGTCTTCACCCCCGACGGCTATATCATCACCAACACCCATATATTACAAGGCTGTTCCCGTGCCGTGGTGGCCTTTTCCGACGGGACTGAGTACGACGCCCGCCTGGTGGGTGCGGACGACGCCAGCGACATCGCCGTGCTGGACATTGAGGGGGAGGATTTCCCCTACGCCCGGTTCGGCCGCTCCGACGCGCTGAAGGTGGGGGACAAGGCCGTGGCCATCGGCAACCCCCTGAGCCAGGCGTACACCGGCACCATGACCGACGGCATCATCTCCGCCATCGATCGGAACGTGACCTATGACGGTCACCGCATGACCCTTTTGCAGACCAACGCCGCCCTGAACGAGGGCAACTCCGGCGGACCGCTGATCAACAGCGCCGGCCAGGTGGTGGGCATCACCAACATGAAGATCATGACCTCGTACATGACCACGGTGGAGGGCATCGGTTTTGCCATCCCCTCGTCGGTGGTGAAGGACATCGCCGACCAGCTCATGGAAAACGGCGTGGTGTCCGGTCAGGCCACCATCGGCATCGTGGCCGGCTCCGTGAACCCGGAGGCCATGGAGCTTTACGACTTGCCCCGCGGCGTGTATGTGTCCGAGGTGAACGAGGGCTCCGACGCGCTGGAAAAGGGCTTGCAGGTTGGCGACGTGATCACCGAGGTGAACGGCCAGGCCGTATCCACCGTGGCCCAGGTGAACGCCATCAAGGAGGGCATGGCGGTGGGGGACAGCCTGACCCTGACCGTGTACCGGGACGGGGAGACTTTCCAACTGGACATCACCCTGGTGGACAAAGCGGATATAAAATAAGCCGGAATAAACCGGAATAAGCCGGACAGAAAAAGGCAGGGCCTGATTTCACGGGCCCTGTCGTTTTTTCTGCTTGCGTTGCGCGCAATAATGCGCTACAATAGAGATACGAGGTAAACAAAAGGCGGGACGTGAAAGACTGCCATCCTTCACGCCCCTATGCAGGAGATCCAGACTCTCCCACACAGCAGGATAACTGCGCCGGACCCATTATAACCGCAACCCCCTGTTTTTACAAGAAGCTTGCGGGCAATGATGGGGTCGTGCTGTCGTTCCACGGTGTAGGGAAGTTTCCCTGCGCCGTCTTTTGTTTATCCCGGTGGAAGGGCCACGGGGTGGGCTTAAAATCCCGCCCCCGGCCTGACTGCCGGGAATCAAAAAAGAAAGGAACGGTATAGCACTATGGCAAAGCGCGGTCTATGTATGCTCCTGGCGCTGGCGACGGTGTTCTCTCTCACCGCCCCAGCGTTCGCGGAGGAAGAGGCGGAAATCACGGAGGCAACAGAGGTTGAACCTGTAACAGCGGCGGCAACGTCCGGCAAGTGCGGGGACAACGTCACCTGGTCATTTGCCGGAGATACGCTGACCATCTCCGGCACGGGACCGATGGAGGACTATGATATTTCTTATTTTAACGATATCCCGTGGTATCCCTATCTGGATTCCATCAAAAGGGTCGTCATCGGAAATGGCGTGACCGGCATTGGGGAGTGGGCATTTGCCTACTGTGAGTCTCTGGCAAGCGTGACGATCCCTGGCAGTGTGATCAGCATCGGGGGCGATGCGTTCTGGGGTTGTTCGTCGTTGACCAGTGTGACGATTCCGGAAAGCGTGACCAGCATTGGTGATGGCGCATTTTCCGATTGCTGGTCGCTGACCGGCGTGACCATACCGAACAGCGTGACCAGCATCGGGTGGTATGCGTTTGGCTGGTGCTATTCGTTGACAAACGTAACGATCCCGGACAGCGTGACCAGCATTGGGTCAAGTGCGTTCTGCTACTGCGCGGCCCTGACCAGTGTGATCGTAATGAACCCGAACTGCACCATCATGGGGCCAGGCGGCGCCTCTGATGAAGGCAGAACTTTGTACACGCTGGGCGATCCCAGCACCACTGTCATCCTCGGCTACCCCGGTTCCACAGCGGAGGCGTACGCCAAACAGTACGGCAATATATTTGGATCGCTTGTGCCCGAACCAACGGCCACACCGCAACCCACGGCCGTACCCACGCCGGTGCCCACGGCCACGCCCAAGCCCCAGTTGGCCGCGCCGACGGTGAAGATCGAGAAGGTTTCTACCGGCATCAAGGTGTCGTGGAACAAGATCGCCGGCTCTCCCCGTTACATGGTCTACTACAAAGAAGGCAACGGCGGCTGGACGAAGATCGGCACCACCACCAGCACAACGTATACGCGGAAGGCGGCGAACCTCAAGAACAACGTGACGTATACATTCACGGTGCGGTGTTGCGAGAATGATAAGAAAACCCTGCTCGGACCGTATAAGGCGAGTAACAGCCTCACATACACCGCCCAGCTCGCCGCCCCCACGGTGAAGACCGCGAAGGTTGCCGGGGGAATCAAGGTGACGTGGAACAAGATAACCGGTTCCCCGCGCTACATGGTCTACTACAAGGAAGGCAACGGCGGCTGGAAGAAAATAGGCACTACCACCGCCACCACCTACACCCGCGCGGCCAAGTATCTCAAGAACAACGTGACGTACACCTTCACGGTCCGTTGCTGTGCGAATGACAAAAAGACGCTCCTTGGGCCGTACAAAGCCAGCAACAGCATCACATACAAGAAATAATAAAATCAGGGCGCAGCAATAGCCGCGCCCTTCCATATGGCGTTGTTTACATAATATGCTCTTCCGCGCAGTCGTCCCGGACGCGCATGCCCATGTCCTCCCGCGTGGCGGTGTGGAACTTGGCGATGGACGTGCTGTCGAATTTCGGCGACAGACGCGTCTCCGGGTCCAGGCGCGGGTTTGCCCCTGTCACGTCAGGGCCGTGCCTCTAATTCTGGCTGCCGCTCTTGTTCTGATTGCTCTGGCTGTTCTGGCTGTTCTGGTTATTGCTCTTGTTCTGGCTGTTCTGATTGCCGGTCTTGTTCTGGCTGTTGTTGTTCTTTTTGGACAATGTTATCACCTCGCTGGTAGTTTGTCCCGCGCCGGGACGATTATGCGCCGCAGGTGCAAATTTCATCCATGTGTCCGCCGTGGGCCGCGCGGGATTTGTGCACCTGGGAGAATAATTGAGAAACAGGGGGATTTTTCCTTGACAATTCGTGGATATTGAAGTTTAATATGTAAGGTCATAATAGGCGGGGAAGGGGCTTTTCCGCGCTGACCGCTTTTTGATGTCAATACAATTCACAGGAATTTTAAGGAGGAAAAACGCGCAATGAAGTATGTCTATCTGTTCTCAGAGGGCAACGCCAACATGCGTGAGCTGCTGGGCGGCAAGGGCGCCAACCTGGCCGAGATGACCAACATCGGCCTGCCCGTCCCCCAGGGCTTCACCATCACCACCGAGGCCTGCACCCGTTACTATGACGACGGCAAGCAGATCGGTGAGGATATCCAGGCGCAGATCATGGAGTATGTGGCCAAGCTGGAGGAGATCACCGGCAAGAAGTTCGGCGACGCCGAGAATCCCCTGCTGGTCTCCGTCCGCTCCGGCGCTCGGGCATCCATGCCCGGCATGATGGACACCATCCTGAACCTTGGCCTCAACGAGACCGTGGTGGACGTGCTCAGCCGCAAGTCCGGCAATCCCCGCTGGGCGTGGGACTGCTATCGCCGCTTCATCCAGATGTATTCCGACGTGGTCATGGAGGTCGGCAAGAAGTACTTCGAGCAGCTCATCGACAAGATGAAGGAAGCCCGCGGTGTCACCCAGGACGTGGAGCTGACCGCCGACGACCTGAAGGAGCTGGCCGAACAGTTCAAGGCCGAGTATAAGGACAAGGTCGGTACCGCGTTCCCCACCGATCCCGTGGAGCAGCTCATGGGCGCCATCAAGGCCGTGTTCCGTTCCTGGGACAACCCCCGCGCCAACGTCTATCGCCGTGACAACGACATCCC
>CANQQB010000047.1 GCA_947625845.1 uncultured Oscillospiraceae bacterium | reverse complement strand
GGCGCGCCCCGCTACATGGTGTACTATAAAGAGGGCAATGGCGGATGGAAGCAGATAGGCACCACCACCGCCACCAGCTACACGCGGAAAGCCGCGAACCTGAAAAACGGGGTGAAGTACCAATTCACGGTCCGCTGCTGTGCCAACGACAAAACGACCATGCTGGGGCCCTATAAAGCCAGCAACAGCCTCACGTACACCGCCCAGCTTGCCGCGCCGACCGTGAAGATCGCGAAGGTTTCCGGCGGTATAAAGGTAAGCTGGAACAAGGTGTCCGGCTCTCCCCGCTACATGGTCTACTACAAAGAAGGCAACGGCGGGTGGAAGAAGATAGGCACGACGACCGCCACCAGCTACACAAGAGCCGCCAAGTACCTGAAAAACGGCGTTACCTATCAATTCACCGTCCGTTGCTGTGCCAACGACAAGAAGACCCTGTTGAGCACGTACAAAGCCAGCAACAGTTTGAAGTACACGAAGTAAAATCAAGGGCGCGGCCAACCGGCCGCGCCCTCAGGCTGTAGACTGGCCCCCTTGCGCTTGTTTCCAAAAGCTACCTCTCTGTGTTTTCAAAAAAACACACAGACACAAGCGTCCCGGTGGGACGCGCAGCCGTACAATTCATTGTGCGATCAAGGGAGTTTAGGGCTGCTGCCCTAATAAGCAAAATGGACGATTCCGGCTGTGCCGGATTCGTCCATTTTTCGCATATGGGTGCCCACATGCATTGCTTGCCAGGATCATGCGGAGGCAAAAGACGGGCAAGCGATCTGAGCGTGTGGCTTGCCATATGCCCTGCTTGCCAGGATCGTAACCGCCGTTTTTTGCTCCAAGTGCATTTGCGGCACTTGAAAATTCACCTGTGTTCTGCTATCATGATTTAAAGCGAAACAATTGCCCTGTTCATTCCGTTCTGGAGGTCCGCCATGAGTGAGGAAGTGAGCAAAACCGAATCCGGCCTCTCGGAAAAGGACCAGAAGATCCTCTCCATGCTCACGCCCGGTGAGCGCATCATCCTGGAACGTCTGCTGGAACTGCACCCCGCAGAAAAAGCCTTCGACCTTTTCGAGATGATGCGGAGCGAGAAACCCAGCGAGGAGATACCTACATATTACTTCTCCAATCCCGACCCGTATTTTGCGCGAGAGCCGCTTCCTTCTTCGCACGAAAAGCGCATTGACGAATCCGGCGCACTTCACGTCCAGAACTTCTCCGCAAACGAGCTGCCGGAGATCACGCTGTCCAAGGAGATCGGCGGGACCGTCTACACGGTCACAGGCAGCTACGACGGCATCGAGCTTTTGGACAAAAAGCTGGAGCGCGTCATGGAGCAGAACATGACCGGCGCGGAGGCGGAGGAATGAACAAACAAGCCAATTCTGATAAGGCAGTTGCCCCCAAGAAGGAGGTATCGAAAATGTCACGGGCAACTGACAAGATCACTGCACTATATTGCCGTTTAAGTCAAGAGGATTCCCTGGACGGTGAGAGCAATTCCATATCGAATCAAAAATCCATCCTGCAAAAGTACGCGCAGGAGCACCACTTTACAAACCTGGTTTTCTTTGTGGACGATGGGTATTCCGGCACCAACTTTGACCGGCCAGGATTTCAAAAGATGCTGGAAGCCGTGGAGAACAACCAGGTAGCAATCGTTATCACGAAGGACCTGTCCCGGTTCGGACGCAACTCCGCGTTGACGGGCATGTACATCAACTTTGTTTTTGCCCAGCACGGCGTGCGCTACATCGCCATCAACGACAACTACGACACCATCGACCCCAACAGCATCGACAACGACTTCGCCGGGATCAAAAACTGGTTCAACGAGTTTTTCGCCCGCGATACCAGCCGGAAGATTCGCGCCGTGATGAAGTCCAAGGGCGAGCGCGGCGAACACCTGACGGCCAATCCCCCGTATGGCTACATCAAGGACCCGGAGAATCCAAAGCAGTGGATCATCGACGAGGAAGCGGCCCGAGTTGTGCGGCGCATCTTCTACCTCTGCATGGAGGGGCGCGGCCCGACGCAAATCGGGAATCTTCTGGAACAGGAGCACATTCCTAACCCCACGGCCCATCAAGGCAAGGAAACCGCCTATCCCTACAAGTGGGACACCAGCACGGTGGTCCACATTTTGGAGCGGCGCGAGTACACCGGCTGTACTGTCAACTTCAAGACCTACACCAACTCCATCTGGGACAAGAAGCAGCGAAAAACGCCGGAAAGTGACCAAACCGTATTCTACAACACCCAGCCCGCCATCGTTACAGAGGAAGTGTTTGAGAAGGTCCAACAGATACGCCAGCAGCGCCACCGCCGGACAAGCACCGGCAAGAGCAGCATCTTCTCCGGCCTGGTTTTCTGCGCGGACTGCGGCGCGAAAATGTACTACTGCACCAGCGTCAAGTTTGACAAGCGCCGGGACTTCTTCGTTTGCTCCACCCACCGGCACCGCAAGGACCAATGCTCCGCGCATTATATCCGGGCCGTGGTCCTGGAGGATATGGTGCTGCGCCACATGCAGATGGTCATATCCTACGTGACGACCCATGAGGCGCATTTCCGGGCAATCATGGGCGAGCGGCTGAAGCTGGCGTCCGACGAGGCCATCCGCATGGGCAAAAAGAAGCTGACCAAGGCAGAGAAACGGCTGGGAGAGCTGGACCGTATCTTCATGCGGCTGTACGAGGATCGGGTGAATGGCACGATCTCTGACGAGCGGTTCGCGTCCATGAGCAGGACCTATGAGGACGAGCAATCGCAGCTTAAACAAGAAGCCGGTGCTTTACAGCAGGAGATAGCCCAGCAGGAACAGAAAGCCACCGATGTGGAGCGCTTCATAGCCCAGGCGCACAGATACGTTGGGCTGGAAGAACTGACACCGTATGCGCTGCATGAACTGGTCAAGGCCATCTACATCGAGGCCCCGGACGAGAGCAGCGGGAAGCGGCGGCAGAGCATCCACATCTCCTATGACTTTGTGGGGTTCATCCCTATCTATGAACTGATGCAAGAGGAAATGGCGTGACACCCGCCACGCCATTCAAAAAATCAACATCGTACTGTCTTATGCCGCCCCCTCTGACGAGGGGGCTGTCAGCGCTTCGCGCTGACTGAGGGAGAGAAAAACCCCCAAACCTGCATTTCAGGTCGCATTTTTGTCGATTCAGGACAAAACCCTTGACGTTTTCCCCATTTTGCCCGATACTGAGCTTGACCCGGACGGGAAAACAAACAAGGAGGAACATATACCATGATCGACGAAAAGAAGCTTCCCGACGACGCTCTGGACGCCGTCACCGGCGGAACGGACGACGACGAAAGATTGGGTCCGCGTGCTGCGATGGCACAACAGACCTGGGACAGGGTAAAGAAGGACTTGGGCATAAACAACAACACGAATTCAGGCCAAAAGGACCAGCAGCCATAAAAAAGGTGTCCCCGGCTCACGCCGGGGACCCGTTGGATTTTAATGTTTCTCTCCCTCCGTCGCGGCTTACGCCGCGCCACCTCCCTCGTCAGAGGGAGGCGGGGGCTATGCCCCCGAAATCGGCCCCGGCGGGGCCGGCCCCCTCTGACGAGGGGGCTGTCAGCGCTCTGCGCTGACTGGGGGAGAGACAGACACCAGCCGCCCGTCTTGCCCCGCGCCTGCCCCCATGTTATACTTCCCGTATAAGGAGGCGAGGCGGATGACCCTGGACGAGCGGCTGGTGCGGACGGTGCCGTCGGAGCGACAGTTGGCGCTGATGGAGATGGGGTTTTACGGCTTTCTCCACTTCGGCGTCAACACCTTCACGGACCGGGAGTGGGGGGACGGCACGGAGGACCCGGCCATTTTCGACCCCGCCCGGCTGGACGCGGACCAGTGGGTTTCGGCGCTGCGCTCCGCCGGGATGCGGGGACTCATATTGACCTGCAAGCACCACGACGGGTTCTGCCTCTGGCCCAGCCGGCACACGGACCACACCGTGGCGGCCAGCCCCTTCCGGTGCGGTCGGGGAGACGTGGTGCGGGAGGTGTCGGAGGCATGCCGCCGGGGCGGCATACGCTTCGGCGTGTACCTGTCCCCCTGGGACCGGCACGATCCCCGCTACGGCGCCGGCCGGGCCTATGACGACTATTTCATCGCCCAGCTCACGGAGCTTCTGACGGACTACGGGGACATATGCAGCGTCTGGCTGGACGGGGCCTGCGGCGAGGGGAAAAACGGCAGGGTGCAGCGCTATGACTGGCAGCGGTATTACGGCGCTGTCCGCCGTTTGCAGCCGGGGGCCTGCATCCATGTGTGCGGACCGGATGTGCGCTGGTGCGGCAACGAGGCCGGCCAGACGCGGGAGGCGGAGTGGAGCGTGGTGCCCCGCCGGACGGCGGACACGGAGACGATCGCCTCCCAAAGCCAGCGGACCGACGACGCCTCCTTCCGCCTGCGGCCCATCCGGGCCCAGGACCGGGACCTGGGCAGCCGTGCGGCGCTCCGGGACGAGCCGGACCTGATATGGTACCCGGCGGAGGTGAACGCCTCCATCCGACCCGGCTGGTTCTGGCACCCGGCGGAGGACGGCCGGGTCAAGCCGCTGGAACAGCTCACAGGCATCTACGAAAGGTCCGTAGGCGGCAACGCCACGTTCCTGCTGAACGTCCCGCCCACGGCGGAGGGGCTGATACACCAAAACGACGCCCGCCGCCTGGCCCAGCTGGGGGCGTACCTGCGAGACGCCTTCGGAAAGAACCTGACCGGGACCGCGTCCCTGTCCGCCTCCCCCGCCGTGCCGGGGCACGGGCCGGAAAATTTGCGGACGGAGGACGAGGGGTATTACATGCCAGCATCTGCGACCGGGCCCTGGGAGGTCGTTTTTCGCTGGGACAGGCCGGTACGGTTCCGGCGGGTGGTGCTACGGGAACAGGTCCGCCTGAGCCAGCGGGTGGAGCGCTTCGCCCTGGAAGCCTTGCGGGACAAGGGCTGGGAGGAATTGGCACGGGGAAACGTGGTGGGCAGCAGGCGCATCGTCACGCTGCCCGGACCGGTCGAGACAAGCGCGGTCCGGCTGCGTATCACCGACGCCCGCACCGCGCCCACTGTGCGCTTTTGGGGCGTGTACGAATAGGCGATTTTTCCTGAAATTACGGCAAAAACAGGGCAAAGATCCAAACGCGCAAAAAGCGCCCACTGCGGGACATTTGTGGGCGTTTTGGGCGTTATTCGGCTTTTTTAGGCCATTTTGGGGCATTATCGCGCCCATGGTGGGCGCTTGGCGGGCGGGGCGAGCAGATTTCCAGCATTTGTTCCTTGTGCCCCCGGGCAAAACGCGCTATGATGACCCCATGAAACGGTTTTTACATAGCTTCACAAAGCTCTCCCCCGGCGCTCTCTGGGCGGTGCGGGTCATCCTGGCGCTGTGCTGCGCCATGGCGTTCGCCGGGTTCGTCCTGTGCCTTTTCGCGGGCGAGCCATGCGTGGGCAACTTCCGCGCCTATCGGCTGGCCGAGGCGCTGGCGCAGACCCCGGCGGGGGTGCTGCTGGTGGCCGGTATCGGGCTTATGATCGTGGAGGACCCGGCAGGGAAGAAATGAGCGCCTCCAGCTCCTGCCGCGTCATGAGCGCGTTCAGCACGTCCAACAGGCCGTTGGTCGCGAGCCTCTCCGGCAGGTCCAGGGCCTTTTTCACGGCGGCCCGTTTTTGGGCGCTGTCGGGCCTTCCCGTCAGGCCAAGTTCATAAAGCTCCGCCTTCGTCACAGGCGGGGCTGTTTTTTTGTCCGTCTCGCCCAATACGGTCGCGCCGGCCCGGCGCAGAGCCGCCTCCAGCACGTCCGGACCCATGCCCTCCACGCCCAGCTTCCCCTCCCTGGAGGGGCTTTTTTTGCGCCGTTCTTTGCCGGGCACGTCCGGGATGTAGGCGTGCTTCACAAGACCGGGCTCGATGGCGCTTTTGAGGAAATTGCGGATGAGAAAACCGCCGCCGTCGCTGTCCGTCAGCACCACCAGGCCGCGAGCCTGGGCCAGACGGCGCAGCAGCGCCAGCTTTTCCTTATCGGAGAAAATGCCGAACCCGGCGGTGTCCACGATCACCGTGTCCGCCACGTTCGCCAGTGCCGCCTTGTCGTACCGGCCCTCCACCACGATGGCCTCCCTTATGCGTATCATGCCCTATCCATGGCCAGGCGCACCAGAAGCTCCTTCATCAGCGCCTCCGGCTCGCCGCCGGTGTCCTTCATGGCGTAGTCACACTTCGCGCACAGGCTCACCGCCCGCGCCAGCCGCGCCGCCGGGAACTTTTTGCACGCCCTTTGCAGCAATTGCAGCGGGTAGCTCCGGCCGGAAAGCTCCGGCACGCAGGCGGTGATGTACGCCGCGCCCCGGCCGCTGTCCGCCGCTATACGGGCCACGTACAGCCGCCGGAACTGCTCGCTGACCATGGCGAGCTGCTTTTGAGGCGGCTCGTCCTTGTCCGCCAGCAGGTCCGCCAGAAGCCCGGCCGCCTTGTCGTACGCCCCCGCGCCCAGGGCGTCCGTCAGGTTGAAGATGGTGGTCTCCGGGGCCTTTTTCGCCACCGCGTCGATGTCCGCGCGGGTGACGGCCTTGTCTTTCGCGTAGCCCGCGATCTTGACGATCTCCGGGATGAGGGCGTTCATCCGGTCCCCGCAGACCCAAATGAGGTAGCCGGCCGTGTGGGGGTCGATGGTCTTGTCCAGGTCCTCCACGCGGCGGGTGACCCAGCGGACCAGCGCCGCCTCGCCGGGACTTGTGAAGCACAGGTCCGCACCGGCCTTTTTCATGGCCTTCACCGCCCCCAGGCGGCTGTCCGGCGCATAACCGGGGGAGAACAGAAACGCCACCGTGGCCCATTCGGGCACGTCCTGCAAAAAGACCTTGAGCGCCTCCGGGTCGTAGGCCGCCGTGCGGTTCACGTCAAAGTCCCGCACCTCCGTCAGTGTCCGCTCCCCCATGAAGGGCATGGCCTCCACGCTCTCCCGCAGCGCGGCCATATCCAGGTTCGGCCCCTGGAGCCGGTGGTGATTGAACGCCTCCGTCCCCTCGGGCAGGCACAGCTTTTTCAGCTCCGTGAGGAAACTATCCCGCAGATAGTCCTCGTCCCCCCGCAGGATGTACACCCGCCGGGGACCTTCCTGCCGCAGCTTTTTCAGCTCCGCGCCGTAGTCCAGAGCGTCTCTATCCGTCCTCGTCAAGCGTCTTCCCTCCCAGTCGCACCGTCACGTCCCCCATTTTGTCCGTGCGCAGTACCTCGTCGCAGTATTTTTCCAGCCGCGCCAGCACCTTTTGGGCGGGGTGGCCGTATGTATTGTATCCCACGCTGATGATGGCGGTCTCCGGGTCCGCCGCCCGCAGAAAGCTTGCGCCGGTGGCGGTGTTGGACCCGTGGTGGCCCACCAGCAGCACGTCCACGTCCGGCACCTGCCGGGCCGCCAGCAGGGCCAGCTCCGCCTCCCGGCCGGCGTCGCCCATGACCAGCGCTCTGCCGCCGGCCTGCTCCGTCAGGACCACGATCCCCCGCTCGTTTTCGTCGCTCTGCCTCTCCGGCAATAGAAGGTCCAGAGCGATATTGCCCAGGTCCACATGCGCCGGGTCGGAAAGCAGCACCACGGGCACGTCCCGGCGTTCGGCGGCCCGCAGCACCTCCCGGCGCTGCCCGTCGCTGTCGTCCCCGTCCGCGGGCAGGACTACGCACCCTACCGGCATGCGGTACAAAAGCGCGGCCGCGCCGTTGGCGTGGTCGGCGTGCAGGTGGGTCAGCACCAGCATGTCCAGCTTCGTCCTGCCGATGCTCATGAGATAGTTGGCGGCGGCGTCCCCCACGCTGGCCAGGCCGCTGCCGATGCCGCTGCCGCCGCAGTCCGCCACCACGGCGCTGTCGGCGTCCGCCAGGACCACGCACGCTCCCTGCCCCACGTCCAGGGCCGTCACCAGGCTCTCCCCGGTCGGGATGGCGAATCTGCCGTAAAGAATCGCGCTCAGCAGCGCCAGCAGCGAAAGGCACGCCGGCCGGTCTGCCCGTATCTCATAGCCCTTCCGTCTGCAAATATACCAGAGCGCGAAGGCCAGATAGGTCACGGCCAGCCACGCCAGCGTGCGCGGGCTGCGGATGGACAGGCAGGAAAAGGGCACTCTGGACACCACCCGGTACACCCCCAGGCACCAGCGCACCAGCCAGCTCACGGCCCAGGCGCATGCCCGGCCAACCGTTGGCGCGAACAGGCCGACGGCGCACACCACGCAGCCCGCCGCGAACAGGCCCTCCACCACGGACAGCGTCAGCAGGTTCGCCGCCACGGAGAGAAGCGGCACCTGCTCAAAGTACAGCGCCGCCAGGGGCGTGGAAAAGGCCGTGGCCGCCAGCGTGCACGCCAGGCTGTCCGCCACATACCACACCGGCCAGTTGTTCGCGGGCAGGTGTTCCTCCATCCACCACTTCAGCTTCGGCAGCAGAAACACCAGCCCGGCCATACAGGCAAAGCTCATCTGCAATCCCACGCTGCCGATGGCCAGGGGGTTGGGCAGCAGCAGCGCCAGCAATGCCGCGCCAAGACAGGTGGCCCCGTCCGGCTCCCGCTTTAATAGCGGGGCCAGCAGCAACAGCGTCTGCATCACCGCCGCACGGACCACCGAGGGCTTGCAGCCCGCCATCAGCGCGAACAGCCATATCACCGGCAGGCAAATGAGGCTTGTCCGGCGGCTCCTGCCCAGCAGCAGCCGCATGAACCCCACCAGCACGAACATGTGTACCCCGCTGACCGCCACGATGTGCAGCACACCGGCGGCGCGCATGGCGGTGTAGTTCTCCGTGTCCTCACGCAGGTCCTTCGTGCCGCCGGTGAGAAGCCCCTTCACAAGCCCCGCCGCGTCCGACGGGAACAGTTCGTCGCACAGCGCCTGCACGCCGTGGCACAGCCGCTGAGGAAAATATTTCCAACCGTGCGCCGTCCGGCCTGTCACCGTGAGGCTGTCGGGCCGGACCGTGCCCAGCAGGTCTCTGCCCCGGGCCGCGTAGGTCCAGGACCGCTCCCCCTGCATTGTCAGGGCGGAGGTCACTCGTATCCCGGCCCGGATGATGTCCCCCGGCTCCAGCGCCGGCATGGTTTCGCCGGAAAGATACAGCAGCGCCTTTTCCCGCGGCGCGCCGGACGTGATGCGGACCTCCACACGGTCATAAGTGTCGTATCGCTCCACATAGTCGCTCACCGTGGCGGTTATCGTGATGTCTTTCCCCACCAGAGCCTGAGAAGGGGCGATATGGAGCGTATAGTGTCCCCACCAGTCCAGAGATCCCAGCGCCGCGCCAAGGCAGATGAGCAGCAGCCTGGCACGGACGCGCCGGGAGCGCACAAGGCGGCACGCCGGCGCCACAATGGCGAGAGCCGCCGCAAAATACGGCAGCTCTCCCACAGGCAGTATGTACTCCGCCAGGCCTGCCGCCACGGCAAAGCCCAGCGCCGTCCACGCCAGCGTCCGCATGGGCCGCCTGTCAGCCCATCCGGCCGCTCAGGGCGCGGCCGCCAAGAATATGAAAGTGCAGGTGGGGCACGCTCTGGCCCCCGTCCGAGCCCACGTTGGACACCACGCGCCAGCCGCTGTCCAGGCCCTCGTCCTTCGCGATCCGGGCGATCACCGGGAAGATGTGGGACACCAGGGAAGCGTTGGCCTCGGTCAGGTCCGCGCAGGAGGCGATATGGGTCCTGGGAACGACCAGAATGTGGGTGGGCGCCTGGGGGTTGATGTCCCGGAAGGCGTAACAGAGCTCGTCCTCATAGACCTTATCGGAGGGGATGTCCCCGTTGACGATCTTGCAGAAAAGGCAGTCGTCGTGAAAATTCAAAGCCTCGTTCATGGCGCGTCCCTCACGATTTGCCGATCACGGCGGCGAAGTACACCAGGTCCTCGTCCCCGGTGTTGACCAGGCTGTGGGTGTGGCCCTTGGGGCAGTAGTGGGCCACGCCGGGCCGGACCGGTTCCCACTTGTCGTCAAAAAGGCACTTGCCCTTGCCGGAGATGTAGTAATAGACCTCGCAGCTGTCCTCATGGGCGTGGGGGCCGATGGACGCGCCGGGCTCCAGGCGGCCGATCATGATCTTGTCGCCGTCAAAGGTGACGCTCTTCGTCCCGACGGCCTTCTCGCCGCCTTTGAAGTGCTCCGTCAGAGTTTCGTTGATGTTGGGAAATGAGATAAGCATTGGCGCGCTCCTTTCTTACAGTCCCAGCTTTTTCGCCACGAAATCGTCCACCACGGCCAGGGCGTTGTCGGTCTTGAGCACGTCGGCGCCGCCACCCATGGCGGATTCGGGCTTGCCGCCGCCTTTGCCGCCGGTGACGGCGGAGACCTCCCGCACAAGCTCCCCGGCCTTGACGCCGGCCTTCACCGCGTCCGCGCCGCATACGGCCAGGAACGTGACCTTCTGGCCGTTGTCGCTGGCCAGCACCGCCACGATGTTGGCGGCCTTGTCCCGCAAAATGTCACCCATCTGGCGCAGACGGCCCGCGTCCGCGCCGGGTACCGAGGCCGTGAGCACACGCAGCGCGCCTACCTCACGGGTGCCGAAGAGAAGCCGGTCGGTCTCGCCGGCGGTCTCCCGGGCCTTCAGCTTCTCCACGGACTGGTGCAGGGCCTTGAGCTCGCCCATGAGGGCCTCGGCGCGGCTTTCCAGCTCCGCGGGCCGGACCTTCAGGATGGCCGCCGCCTGGGCCAGGCGGGCGTTGATACGGTTCATCTCGTCCAGCGCGGCCTTGCCGGTGACGGCCTCGATGCGCCGCACGCCGCTGGCCACGGAGAATTCGCTGTCGATGTGGAAAAGGCCTACCTTGGCGGTGTTGTCCAGGTGGGTGCCGCCGCAGAACTCCACGGAATAGCCCTCTCCCATGTCCACCACACGGACCGTGTCGCCGTATTTCTCGCTGAACAGGGCGATGGCGCCGCGCTTGCGGGCCTCGTCGATGGGCAGCACGTCGGTGTTGATGCCGTACCCGGCCAGCACCGCCTCGTTGACCATTTCCTCCGTCCTGGCGATCTCTTCCGGCGTCATGGCGGAAAAGTGGGTGAAGTCGAAGCGCAGCTTATCCGGCTCCACCAGAGAGCCGGCCTGGTGCACGTGGTCCCCCAGCACGGTCCGCAGGGCCTTGTCCAGCAGGTGGGTGGCAGAATGGGCGCGCATGACGGCCTTGCGCCGGTCGGCGTCGATGGCGGCGGTGACCGTATCGCCCAGCTTGAGCGCGCCGGCGGTCACCTTGCCGTAGTGCATGTACTTGCCGCCCTTGTTCTTCTGCACGTCGGTGACGGCGAAGGTCATGTCCCCAGCCGTGAGGGCGCCGTGGTCGGCCACCTGGCCGCCCATCTCGGCGTAAAAGGGCGTCTTGTCCAGGACCACGATGCCCTCCACGCCGGGCATAAGGGCCTCGGCCTGCTCGTTCTCCACCACCAGGGCGACGACCTTCGCGTCGTCGCAGCTCTCATGGTCATAGCCCACAAATTCGGTCTCGGGCACGTCCTTACCGAACTCCACGCCGGCCCAGCCCAGATCGCCCAGGGCTTCCCTTGCCTTCCGGGCCCGCTGGCGCTGCTCCTCCATCAGCTTCCGGAACTCTTCCTCGTCCACGGTCATGCCCTGCTCGTCGGCCATATCCGCCGTCAGGTCCAGGGGGAAGCCGTAGGTGTCGTAGAGCTTGAAGGCGTCCGCGCCGGAGAAGACCGTCTCCCCCCGCTGCTTGTGGCCGGAGAGCATATCGTCGAATATGCGCATGCCGCCGTCGATGGTCCGGGCGAAATTCTCCTCCTCCACACGGATGACGCGGGTGATGTACGCCTGGCGCTCCCGCAGGTCGGGGTAGTGGCCCTCGTTCTCATGGACCACCATGTCCACGATTTTATACAGGAACGGCTCGTTCACGCCAAGCAGCTTGCCGTGGCGGGCGGCACGGCGCAAAAGCCGGCGCAGCACGTAGCCCCGGCCCTCGTTGGAGGGCAGAACGCCGTCGCAGATCATCATGACGGAGGCGCGGATGTGGTCGGTGATCACCCGCAGGGACACGTCCATCTTGTGGCTCCGGCCATAGGTCGCGCCGGTGAGCCTGGAGACTTCGTTGGTGATGTTCATCACCGTGTCCACGTCAAAGAGGCTGTCCACGTCCTGGCAGACAACGGCCAGCCGCTCCAGACCCATGCCGGTGTCGATGTTCTTCTGTTTCAGCTCGGTATAGTTGTCGTGGCCGTCGTTGTCGAACTGGGAGAAGACCACGTTCCAGACCTCCATGTACCGGTCGCAGTCGCAGCCCACGGTGCAGGTGGGCTTGCCGCAGCCGTACTTGGGGCCCCGGTCATAGTAGATCTCGGAGCAGGGGCCGCAGGGGCCGGAGCCGTGCTCCCAGAAGTTGTCCTCCTTGCCAAACTTATAGATGCGGTCCTCGGGGATGCCGATCACGTCCCGCCAAATGCGGAAAGCCTCGTCGTCGGCGGGGGTGGTCTCGTTGCCGGCGAACACGGAGGGGTACAGCCTGTCCGGGTCCAGACCCACCCAGTCCGGGCTGGTCAGAAATTCCCATGCCCAGGGGATGGCCTCTTTTTTGAAGTAGTCGCCGAAGGAGAAGTTGCCCAGCATCTCGAAATAGGTGCCGTGGCGGGCGGTCTTGCCGATGTTCTCGATGTCGCCGGTGCGGATGCACTTCTGGCAGGTGCAGACCCGGTGGCGGGGCGGCTCCTGCTCCCCGGTGAAGTAGGGCTTCATGGGCGCCATACCGGAGTTTATCAGCAGAAGGCTCGCGTCGTTCTGGGGGATCAGGGAGAAGCTGGGCAGACGCAGATGGCCCTTTGTCTCAAAGAAAGCCAGAAACATCTCCCGCAGCTCGTTCACGCCGTACTTTTTCATTGTTTCTACCTCTGTATGCTAAATTGTATTTGCTGTCAGTTGGAGTTCGCGGGGTTGGCCGCGGCAAAGGCCGCGTGCTCGTCGCTGGTGGCGAAGAAGTGGGTCTCGCCGTCCACGGAGTACCAGTAGTAATATCCGGTCTCCGCCGGGGCGACCACCGCCTCGATGGACGCCAGGCCGGGGTTGCAGATCGGTCCGGGGGGCAGACCCTGGTAGAGATAGGTGTTGTAGGGGCTGTCCGTTTGCAGGTCCTCCGCCGTCAGGTCCAGGGTGCTGGTGCCCAGAGCGTAGTTGACGGTGGCGTCGATCTGCAGGGGCATGCCCGCGGCCAAGCGGTTATAGATGGCCGAGGCCATATTCTCCCGCTCGCCCTCCGCGCCGGCGGCCTCCTTTTCGATGAGGGACGCCATGGTGACAAGCTGATGCACATTCAGGCCGCGGGCCGCGGCGGTGTCCTGTATCTCCTGGGTCAGCTTGCTCTCCGTATTGCGCAAAAACCGGTTGATGGCCACCGAGGCGGCCTCTCCCTGGTAAAAGTCATAGGTGTCCGGGAACAGGAAGCCCTCCAGCCTGGACGCGTCCCCCAGGGGCAGGTCCGCAAGGAAGTCGTAGTCAAAGTCATAGTTGGCCGCCGCGTCGTAAAGCTCGTCCTTCTCGCAGACATAGTTCTGCTCCAGAAGGGTGAAGATCTGGTCCATGGAGAAGCCCTCGGGGAAGGTGACGCGGGTGATCTCCTGGCTGTCCGAGCCGAAGCGCATTTTCGTCACCAGGGCACGGTAGTCATAGGAGGTGTTCAGGTCGTAGGTGCCGGGGTCGATCTTCACGTTGGCGTGGGAAAAACCGGCGAAGATCTTGAAAAGCCACTTGTACTCGATGATGCCGCCGCGCTTCAGTTCCTCGGCCACCTGGTCGATGTCCACTTTTATCTCCACGTCCTCCATCTGTCCGTCGGAGTTTTCCATCTGTACGGTGGCGGGCATGTCGCCGGTGGGCTCGTAGGGCAATATGGTGACGATGGCGCTGGCCTCCTCCTTGTTCAACGCCAGCACGTCCACCGCGCACATCCAGGCAAAGCACGCCAGGATGATGCTGACGCTTATCACGAAAAGGGCGTACAGCACCCCGCCGCTGATACCCAGGCGGCCGTAGCGCCGAAAGCGGATGGGCAGATAGTCCCGGCCCTCGGGCAGGTCCTCCGGGTCGGTGTAGTCCACCTCGTCCAGCTCGGAGTCGTAGACCAGCATCTTGCCGCCGGGCAGGTCCCGGCCTACCGTGGGCGCCTCCCGGACAACCCGCTCCGGCAGCGCGTCCAGGGCCTTTCTCTCCCGGCGGGACAGCTTCTTCACGTCCACGATCTCCCGCCGGGGCCCGTCCGTCAGCGCCTCGGTCCGCTCCTGGTCCGGAAGGTCATATTCGTCATGGGTGTTTCGCTTCGCCATAGATCGCTCCTTAAAATTACCCGTCACGCCACGGGACTCCGCCACATAGTATGACACGGATGACAACGCGCTGTCCGCCACGCCGCGCAGGCTTCAGTCACGAACAGTATAGCGCGGAGAAAGGGATAAAACCATGTTCTACAACAATTCTTATAGCTGGCTCTGGCTCATCATCATCCTGATCCTTCTGTTCTCCGTCGCCGGCGGCTACGGCTGCGGCTGCGGCTGCAACAACGACAACGGCTGCGGGTGCGGCTGCAACAACGGCTGCGGCTGCGGCAACTGAATCCTTTGCCGTCAGAGAGAAAACGCCAAAACCGCCTGGGGCTCATTTGAGCCCCGCTTTTTTTATCCTCTCACCAAGCACCGCCAGTACGAAAAGGGGCAGACATAGCTGCCGAACCAGGCGGGACGGCTCGTGGATGAGCCGATAAAGCCACTCCAGCTTCAGCCGTATCCAGCGCTCGGGCGCTCGGCGCTTTCGTCCGCTCAGCACGTCCAGGCACCCACCCAGACCGATCGCCAGGCTACCGCACAGTCTGCCCCGGTTCCGGGCCATCCACAGCTCCTGCTTGGGGCTTCCCAGACACGCCAGTACCAGTTCCGCGCCAGACGCGCGTATGGCCTCGACGACGGGTCCGTCGTCGGTGAAATACCCGTCCAGGCATCCGCAGACGGTCACGGCCGGGAACTGTCTCCCGATGGTCTCGGCGGCTTCATCCGCCACGCCGGGCTTGCCACCCAGCAAGAATACCCGGCCATGAAATCGGGCCAGCAGGGCAAGCAGAAAATCGTACCCGCTCACCCGCTCCGGCAGGGGACAGCCCAGCGTCCGCGCTGCCCAGACGATGCCCACGCCGTCGGCCAGGGTCATGTCCGCTCCGGCGATGGCGGCCGCCAGCGCCTTGTCCTTCCGGCAGCGCCAGACGATCTCCGGGTTGGGGGTGCAGACATAGGCGTCCTTTCTCGCCGCCAGCAGCGCCAGTGCCCGGTCCGCCGCCTGGTTTACCGTCAGCTCGTCAAACCGCACACCCAGGACCGGGGCGCTCATACCTGGGAGAAGACCTGGCCGATATTGCCCCGGACGATCAGGTCCGCTTCGGCGTCACGGGGGGTGGCCCCCCGGTTCACCAGGACCAGCTTATGGCCCCGGTAGTAGTTGATAAGGCCCGCCGCCGGGTACACGGCCAGGCTGGTCCCGCCGATGATCAGCATGTCCGCGTTGCGGATGTACCGCACGCTCCGCTGCAAAATATCCTCGTCCAGAGGCTCCTCGTACAGCACCACGTCCGGCCGCAAAATGCCGCCGCAGCCGCACCGGGGCACGCCTGTGCCCTCGTTGATGGCGCCGGGGGGATAGGGCTTGCGGCACCGGGAGCAGTAGCACCGGAGGGTGGAGCCGTGCAGCTCCAGCACCTCACGGCTGCCCGCCGCCTGGTGGAGCCCGTCGATGTTCTGGGTCAGGATGGCTTTCAGCTTGCCCTCCCGCTCCAGCTCCGCCAGCCGCAGGTGGGCCGGGTTGGGCTTTGCCCCGTGGATCACCAGCTTTTCCCGGTAGAACCTATAAAACTCCGCCGGGTCCCGCTCAAAAAATGAGTGGGACAGGATGGTCTCCGGCGGGTAGGACCACTTCTGGTTATAAAGCCCGTCCACGCTGCGGAAATCCGGTATGCCGCTCTCCGTGCTCACACCCGCGCCGCCGAAAAACACGATATTGTCGCTGTCCGCTATCCATTGGCGCAGCGTCTCTATCTCAGGGGCCATGTTCCCGCTCCTTTCCCGTCCTGCCGGACGCGTCCGGAAATATTTGCCTCAAATATTCGCTCCATTATATAATATCCACTTTGGAAATTCAATAAAAACCGAAAAAACGGGGGTGCGCCGTTTTTCGCGGCTCACCCCCTCACCGACAGGATCTCGTCATTTTTCGCCCCTGGCGCGGGCGTTGGTGTTGATGGACTTGCCGAACACCACGAACCGGTCGAACAGAAATTCCAGCACGAAATTGCTGAGCATCGTAAGCGCCAGGACCAGATAGTCCGGCCAGCCGGCCGACTCCGTGAGCCAGTCCCCCAGCCAGGTGGACAGCGGCGTGAACACCAGATAAAAACCCGCCACCTTCGCCATCGCCGCCGGCACGTTGGCCGCGGACTTGAAGGTGAACTCCCGGTTCAGGGTGAAGTTCCACAGCACGGACAATATCAGCGCCGTCAAATAGGCCGGCCAGTATTTCAGATGCAGCAGCTCGTGCAGAAGCGCGAACGCTCCCGCCTCGATCACCCCGGCGGAGATGGAGAAAAGCGTGAATTTCACGCCTTGCAGGATGTTTTCCCGTTTCGACAGCTTGGCTATGACCGCCGCCTCCTTATCCTGATGTTTGGAAAATTATAGGACGGGGCCGACCTTTTGTCAAGGCCGGGCCGCCACGGCCGGTTGTACTTTTTCGTCATTTTCGCCGTGGAAAAACACTAAATATTGGTAAAATCGACAAAACGGCGTTTTTCCTTTGAAATCTTAAAGTTTTATTTGAAAAAACGCCCCGTAAAGTATATTATAAGGGGTAGCGGCTCTATACATTGTAAATCTTTTTAAGGAGTGATCAACGCTATGTTCGAAAACCTGTTTTGGATAGGCTTCGCGGGCGCTGCCGTCGCTCTCATCTTCGCCTGGCTTCAGAAGACCAAGGTCATGAAAGCCTCCGAAGGCAATGAGAAGATGGTGAAGCTGGCCTCCGCCATCCGCGAGGGCGCCAACGCCTATCTGAAAGCGCAGTACACCACGGTCGCCAAGGTGTTCTGCGTCGTGTTCGTGATCCTGGTGGTCATCGCCTTCGCCTCCGACGGCACGATGATCCCCAAGGTGACCCCCATCGCCTACCTGACCGGCGGCATCTGGTCCGTCCTGGCCGGCTTCATCGGCATGAAGATCGCCACCAACGCCAACGCACGCACCGCCAACGCGGCCAGCGAGAGCCTGAACAAGGGCCTGAACGTGGCCTTCTCCGCCGGCTCCGTCATGGGCTTCGTGGTGGTGGGCCTGGGCCTCTTAGACATCACGATCTGGTTCTTTGTGCTCAAGTACGGCCTGCACATGAGCGAGCCCCATGAGATCGCCAACATCATGGTGATGAACGGCATGGGCGCCTCCTTCGTGGCCCTGTTCGCCCGTGTGGGCGGCGG
>CANQQB010000046.1 GCA_947625845.1 uncultured Oscillospiraceae bacterium | reverse complement strand
ATGAGGCGGCGGAGCTGCGGGAAAAGCTGACCGAGGTGGACACGTGGCGGACGTGATCTGGTACGACAGCTTTGTGGACGACTCCATCCCCCAGGAGCTTCTGCCGGACAACATCTACGACGCGTTCCACTCGGACGCCGGCACGCTGATGGCCATCTTCTTCGACTCGTCCACCTCGGCCGACGTGACCATGGACGCCATCAACGAGATACGGTCTGTGGCGGGCCAGCAGTGCTTTTTGAGCAGCATGTCCGCCATCGTCACCGACACGAAGGCGCTGGTGGAGCAGGAACTTTTCTGGTATGTGCTCATCGCCGTCATCCTGTCCTGCGTGGTGCTGGCGGTGACCATGGACTCCTGGATGGCCCCGGTGCTTTTCATGTTGAACATCGGCATGGCCATCGTGTACAATATGGGTACCAACGTGTTCAAGGGGGAGATCTCCTTCATCACCATGAGCCTGGCGGCGGTATTGCAGCTTGGCGTGACCATGGACTACTCCATCTTCCTTTGGAACAGCTACTTTGAGCAGCGCCGGACCTGCCCGGACAAGGCGGAGGCTATGGCCCGGGCCATCGCCGCCACGATAACCTCCGTGGCCGGCTCGTCCCTGACCACCATCGCGGGCTTCGCGGCGCTGTGCTTCATGACCTTCACCCTGGGTCTTGACCTGGGTGTGGTCATGATCAAGGGCGTGATCTTCGGCGTGGTGAGCTGCGTCACCATCCTGCCCGCGCTGATATTGACCTTCGACCGGGCCATCCAGAAGACCCGGCACAGGCCCCTCACCTTCAACGGCGAAAAATTCGCCGCCGCTGTGCTCAAACACCGCAATATCGTGGCCGTGCTCCTGCTGCTGCTGTGGATACCGGCCATTTACGGCGACACCCATGTGAAGGTCTATTACAAGCTGGACGAGAGCCTGCCGGACTATCTGCCCTCCGTACAGGCCAACCAGGTCCTGGACCGGGACTTTGACATGAACTGCATCCACCTGGTGCTGGCGGACAGCGAGCTTCCCTCCAAGGACGCCAAGGCCATGCTGGACGAGATGGAGGCCGTGGACGGCGTGCAATTCGCTCTGGGAGGGGACAGCCTGGTGGGCTCTGTGATACCCAAGGACTTTCTGCCCGACGACCTGACCGAGACCCTCTCCAGCGGCGGGCGCCAGTTGATGCTCATAAGCTCCGCCTACCCCGTGGCCAGCGACGAGGTCAACGTCCAGGTGGAGACGCTGCAGGAGATCATCAAGCGCTATGACCCCACCGCCATGCTTATCGGCGAGGCGCCATGCACCAAGGACCTTATCAACATCACGGACAGGGACTTCCAGGTGGTCAGCGCTGTCTCCATCGCCGCCATCTTCGTGCTGATACTACTGGTGCTGAAGAGCTTCGCGCTGCCGGTAATCCTGGTGCTGGTCATCGAGCTGGCCATCTACATCAACATGGGCATTTCCTATTTCACCGGCACGACGCTGCCCTTTATCGCGTCCATCGTCATCGGCACCATCCAATTGGGCGCCACAGTGGACTACGCCATCCTCATGACGAACCGGTACCAGCGGGAGCGGGCCAGCGGCCTGGATAAGACGCAGGCCGTCACGGCGGCGCTGTCCGCCTCCTGCCACTCGGTGCTCACCAGCGCACTGGGCTTCTTCGCGGCGACCGTGGGCGTGGGTATCTATTCCGACGTGGACCTTATAGGCGCGCTGTGCATGCTCATGGCCCGCGGCGCGCTCATCAGTATGGCCGTGGTGCTGCTCCTGCTGCCGGCGCTGCTGGTGACGTTTGACAAAGTGATACAAAAAACAAGCTGGGGAAAACTGGGAAAAAATCATCATAAGACGGAGGTATCATCATGAACAGGAAACTTGACCGGTTTTTATCTTTCGCGCTCATTCTCTGCATGCTGGCCGGCTGCTTTGCCTGCGGCGGGGCATCGCGCGCCTCGGCCAGCGAGGACGCCGACGCCTTGGAGGGCACGGACGAGCTCGTTGAGACCGCGTCCGGTCTGCTGCCCGCCGGCGGTACGGACGCCGGGAAGGAGGAGACGGTCTATGTGATCGCGGACGCCGAGGGTGCGCCTACCCGCTCCATCGTGAGCGCGTGGCTGAAAAACCCGGACGGAGCGGACACCCTGACCGATAAAGCGGACCTTACCAACATCCGCAACACCAAGGGCGACGAGACCTTCACCCAGGACGCCGACGGGAACATCGTCTGGGACGCCGACGGGAACGATATCTATTATCAGGGCGACTCCGACGCCGAGTTGCCGCTGACCGTGCACGTGCGCTATACGCTGGACGGACAGGACGTGACGGCTGAGCAATTGGCCGGCGCTTCCGGCCACCTGGTCATGACGTTCACCTATGAGAACAACACCGCCGCCACCCGTGAGGTCAATGGCGAGACCGTCACCGTGTACCAGCCCTTCGCGGCGGTGTCCTGCGCCGTGCTGAACGGGGACAAGGCGACGAATGTGGAAGTCACCAACGGCAAGCTGGTGAACCTTGGCGACCAGCTGATCGTGGCCGGCATCGCCATGCCCGGCCTGAAAGAGAGCCTGGGTCTGGACGACTTGCAGGACCCTGACGGCAACCCGCTTACCATTGACATCCCGGAGGAAGTGGTCGTGTCCGCGGACGTGACGGATTTCTCCCTGATGACCACCCTGACCCTGGTGGAGAACAACCTGCTGGGGGACCTGGACCTGGATAACGTGGACAGCTTCGACGAGCTGGGGGGCTCCATGGACGAGCTGACGGACGCCTCATCCCAACTGACCGAGGGGTCATCGGACCTTTATGACGGGGCAACGGCCCTGGCCGACGGAGCGGACTCGCTGACTTCCGGCGTGGCGGAGCTGTCGGACGGCGCGGCCAGCCTGGCGGACGGCGCGGCCAGTCTGTATAACGGCCTGGTGACGCTCCGGAACGGCGCGGTCACCCTGGCCGGCGGTCTGGACACGCTCAAGACCCAGGTGGCGGACCTGCCCGCCGGGACCAAGGCGCTGAAGGACGGCGCGCAGGACCTGAAGACCGCTCTGACCGGCCAGGTCAAGCCCGGCGCGCAGACCATCCAGACCGGCGCGCAAACGGTCTCCGAGACCCTGCGCGGCACGTTCAAGACCGGCGCGGCGGCCATCCAGACCGGCGCGGACGCCATTGCCAAGGGGGCCAAGAGCAACGACGCGGCGGCTCCCGGCATCTATGAGGCTGCTGGCGCGATCGCCGCCGGCGCGGCCCAGATGAAGGAGACCCTGAACGGCGCGGTCACCGGCCTGCAAGGGACGATGACCACGGTGGGCGAGCAGCTGACGGCCGCCGCCGCCGGCATCCAGGCCGCTGGCAGCGCGCCGACGGACCTGGCCGCAGCCCTGGCGCAGGCGGGCTTCACCCAGGAGCAGATAGACGCCGTAGTCGCCGCGCTTGCCCCCACCATCAGCAGCCTGCAAGCCAGCGCGACCGCTCTTGCCAACGTGCAGACGGCCCTGACGGGCCTTGACCTGTCCGGCCTCACCACCGCTGCCAACACCGGCCTGGACCAGATCGCGGCCGGGGCCGCCGGCATCCAGGGCGGTGCGGAGAAGATCGCGGCCGGGGCCAAGAGCGGCAGCGCGGAGGCTCCGGGCCTCTATGAGGCGGCGGGCGCTCTGGCGGCCGGTGCCGAGCAGTTGGCCACGGACGGCTCCGACGCTCTGGCCACCGGCGCCGGACAGCTTGCCGCCGGTGTGGACGCCATGATCTCCGGCAACGACGGGGACAACCTGAACGCGCTGATCGCCGGTCTGGACACCCTGAACGGCAGCAGCCAGGACCTGGTGGACGGCGTGGGTCAGCTCTCCGCCGGGGCGAACACCCTGCGCACAGGCGCTGGCACCGCCGTGAACGGCGCGTACCAGCTTTCCGAGGGCGCTGACACCCTGTCCGCCGGCACCCAGACCCTCTCCAGCGGCGCGCAGGAGCTTTCCGACGGCATCGACCAGGTGGCGGACGGCGCCTCCCAGCTGATGGAGGGCATGGATAAGTTTGACGAGGAGGGCATCCAGACCTTGTCCAAGCTTGTCAAGGACGATGCCCAGGGCTTCTTCGACCGGCTGCGGGCGGTGCAGGATTACGCCGCGGAATACACCTCCTTCTCCGGCACGGCCGACGGCGTGAGCAGCGTGGTGCGCTTCGTCATCCGCACGGATTCCATCGGATAATAAGAAAAATTTCACAAAAAGCTTGCAACAGCCGGAAAAGTATGCTAATATATCCGAGCATGTTCGCATGCGTCTATCAAGGCGGTCCGCTGCCGGATGGGTCATTCCCGGTATGAACGTCTATTAAGGAAGGTCATTACCATGGATCTCATCAATGCGCTGACTCAGCAGTACATGAAGCCGGAGCTTCCGGAGATGAACGTGGGCGACACCGTCCGCGTCACCGTCCGGATCAAGGAGGGCAACCGGGAACGCAACCAGGCGTTCGAGGGCACCCTGATCGCCAAGAAGCACGGCGGCATCAACGAGACCATCACCGTGCGCCGTATCTCCTACGGCGTGGGCTGTGAGAAGGTCTTCCCGGTGCACTCTCCCACCATCGTGAGCGTGGACACGGTCCGCAGGGGCAAGGTCCGGCGGGCGAAGCTGTATTACCTGCGCGACCGCGTGGGCAAGGCCGCCAAGATCCGGGAGAAGCTGTAACAGCCGAAAAGATCGACAAAAAAGAGGCGGTAAGCCTCTTTTTTGTTGCGTTCAAGGCATTAACTATGCTAAAATACCGATTCAGGCGAGTTGGAAGCGTTTTCGCGGCGGCGTGGCTGACGCGGGACGCGTGAGGGAGGTGCGCCTATGTTTGGAAAGAAAGGCCGGCGCGGCCAGGCGGAGGACCAGGCGGCCCGGCAGGGGAAGGAAAAGAAGGAAACCGGCAGCCTGAAGGACACCTACGACTGGATCCACTGCATCATCGTGGCGATCATCGTGTGCGTGCTGGTGTTCGTGCTGGTGGCGCGGGTCATCGACGTGCGGGGAAGCTCCATGCTGCCCACGCTGGTGAACGGGGACAAGATCATCATCACCGAGCTTGCCGGCGACTATGAATACGGCGATATCGTGGTGCTCCGGGCAGAGAACTACCGGCCCGACCCGCTTGTCAAGCGCGTTATCGGCACGGCGGGCCAGACCCTGGAGATCAACTTTGTGGAGGGCACCGTCTCCGTGGACGGGAAGGTCCTGGATGAGCCGTACACCTTCGAGAAGACCTACGACAGCTACCACATCATGGACCCGCTGTACTACGACATCTACGGCATCGACCCGGAGGATGACGTGGGCGAGGGCTGGGTGCGCGTCACGGTCCCGGAGGGACATATCTTCGTCATGGGCGATAACCGCAACAATTCCAGCGACAGCCGGGTCTCCACCATCGCGTTCGTGGACACACGGGACGTGCTGGGCAAGGCGGTGTTCCGCATTTACCCGTTTTACAAGATGGGCGCCATCTACGGCACCGGTGGTCGCAGTGGCTGAGGTTCAGTGGTTCCCCGGCCACATGAAGAAGGCCGAGCGGATGATGCAGGACAGCCTGCGTCTGGTGGACGTGGTGTGCGAGGTGGCTGACGCCCGCATCCCGCTTTCCAGCCGGAACCCGGATCTGGACGGTATTATCGCCGGGCGCAAACCGAGACTTCTCATCCTGAACCGCGCCGACCAGGCGGACCCGGACGTGACGGCCCGGTGGCGGGCCTGGTATAAGGCCCACGGCGTGGCGGTTTTGGAGTGCGACGCCAGGTCCGGCCGGGGGGTGAAGGACCTGCCCCGCGCCCTGCGGTCTCTGCGGGACAAGCAGGGCCCCATGCGGGCCATGGTGGTAGGCGTGCCCAACGTGGGCAAATCCACCTTCATCAACAAGGTCAGCGGCCGCAAGACCGCCGCCGTATCCGACCGACCCGGCGTCACCCGTGGCAAACAGTGGATCACGGTGGACAGCCAATTGGAGCTTTTGGACACCCCCGGCGTTTTATGGCCCAAGTTCGACGACCCCGCCGTGGGGGACAAGCTGGCGTTCACCGGCGCGGTGAAGGACGACGTGCTGGACACGGAGGACCTGGCTGCGAAGCTGCTGGTGACGCTGCGGGAGCTTTACCCGGACGCGATACGCCAGCGGTATAAGCTGGACCCGGACCGGTCTGCCCAGGGCTGGGAGCTTTTGGAGGCCTGCGCCCGGAAGCGGGGCTTTCTCATGGCCGGCGGGAACGTGAATACGGAGCGGATGGCCGCCGTGCTGCTGGACGAATTTCGGGGCGGCAAGCTGGGGAGGATCAGTCTTGAGCGACCTGTGGGAGATTGAAAGAGCGCTCCACCGGGAGGGCATAGCCCTGGTCTGCGGCGCGGACGAGGCCGGACGGGGCCCGTTGGCGGGACCGGTGTGCGCCGCGGCGGTGATGCTGCCCGAGGGCGTGGAATTGCCGGGGCTGGACGACTCCAAGAAGCTGACGGAGAAAAAGCGGGAGGCGCTATTCCCGCTGATCAAGGAAAACGCCGTGGCCTGCGGCATCGCCTTCGCCACGGTGGAGGAGATCGAGGAGCTGAACATCCTCCGCGCGGCGCTGCTGGCCATGGACAGGGCCATTGCCCAATTGGACCCAAAGCCGGACCTGGCCCTCATCGACGGCAACACCACCAAGGGCATATCCGTACCGGCCCGGAGCATCGTTGGCGGGGACGGAAAGTGCGCGTGCATCGCGGCGGCATCCGTGCTGGCCAAGGTCACCCGTGACCGGCTGATGCGGGAACTTGCGGCGCAGTACCCTCAGTACGGCTTTGAAAAGCACAAGGGATACGGCACGAAGGAGCATTACGCGGCGCTGGAAAAATACGGTCCGTCCCCGGTCCACCGTCCCAGCTTTTTGAAGAAGTTCTATGCCAAGCGATAAAAAGCTTCTGGGTGCGTTTGGAGAGGACGCGGCCTGCCGGTATTTGCAGCGCCACAGGTACAAGATCGTGGGCCGCAACTATTCCTGCCGGTTCGGGGAGGTCGACATTATAGCCAGGAACCGGAAATACCTGGTCTTTGTGGAGGTCAAGCTGCGCAAGGACGAGAGCCACGGCGAGGCCATGGAGTTCGTGACGCCCGCCAAGCAGCGACGGGTCATTGCCGCGGCGGAGCGGTGGCTCCAGCAAAATCCCACCAAGCTCCAGCCAAGATTTGACGTGATCGAGGTCTACGCCCCCCAGGGGCTGGACACGGAAAAGCCTGAGATACACCATTTGGAGGACGCGTATTCAACATGAAGTATGTGAGCACTAGAGAGGGTACCGGCGGCGTGACCGCTTCCCAGGCCATCATCCGGGGCATCGCCCCCGACGGGGGACTGTATGTCCCCGAGAGCATCCCCGCCGTGGACGTGGACTTTATCTGCCGGCTGGCGGCCATGCCCTACCGGGAGCGGGCGGTGCAGGTGCTGGGCCTTTACCTGGACGAGTTCAGCCGGGAAGAGCTGGAAGATATCGCCAAGGCATCCTACGGGGACAACTTCGACCATCCGTCTATAGCGCCGCTGCACGTGCTGGACGACAGCACCGCGTACCTGGAGCTGTGGCACGGTCCCACCAGCGCGTTCAAGGATATGGCGCTGCAGATCATGCCCAGGCTTTTAACGGCCAGCCTTCGGAAAAACGGCGAACAGCGCACCGTGAGCATCCTGGTCGCCACCAGCGGGGACACGGGAAAGGCGGCGCTGGAGGGCTTCAAGGACGTGCCCGGCACCCGGATCATGGTGTTTTACCCCAGGGACGGCGTCAGCCAGGTCCAGAAGCTGCAAATGGCTACCCAGGAGGGCGATAACGTCAATGTGGTGGCCGTGGAGGGCAACTTTGACGACGCACAGACCGGCGTGAAGAAGATATTCGCCGACCGGGACCTTGAAAAGACGCTGGACGGCCGTGGGTACTTCCTCAGCTCCGCCAACTCCATCAACTGGGGCCGCCTGGTGCCTCAGATCGCCTATTACTTCTCCGCCTACTGCGATATGGTGAACGCCGGGAAGCTGGAAATAGGCGAAAAGCTTGACTTCTGCGTGCCCACCGGCAACTTCGGCAACATCCTGGCCGGGTGGTACGCCAAGCAGATGGGTCTGCCCGTGGGCCGGTTCATCTGCGCGTCCAACGACAACAACGTCCTCACGGACTTCATCGCCACGGGAATCTACGACAAGAACCGGCCCTTCCACCTGACCAGCTCGCCGTCCATGGACATTCTGGTGTCGTCCAATCTGGAACGGCTGCTGTATTGCCTGACCGGGGACGCGGAGCGTGTCCGGGACATGATGGAAAAGCTCTCCGGTCAAGGCCGGTACGACGCGGGGGAGGACCTGCGCGCCGCCGTGCAGAATGAGTTCACCGGCGGCTTCTGCCTGGACGCGGACGCCAAGGCGGAGATCGGCCGTGTCTGGCGGGAGAATGGCTATCTCATGGACACCCACACCGCCGTGGCCAGCCGGGTGCTTGGCGACGCGCGGGAAAAGGAGGGCGCGGTACGGCCCACCGTGGTGGTATCCACCGCCAGTCCCTTCAAGTTCGGCGGCGCGGTGCTGGAGGCTCTGGGGGCGATGACCAATGAGACCGGTCCGGCCCTGGTGGACGAGCTGGCCGCCTTCACGGGTCTGCCCGCGCCCAAGCCCTTGTCCGGCCTGGGGAGCAAGAAGGTCCGCTTCGACAAATGGGTTGCCAAAGAGGACATGGAACAGGCCGTGTCGGACTTTTTGGTGTGATATGTAGGACAGTGGCGAACCACTGTCCTGAGGTCACACATATTGCCAGGTGTCCACAGGCGAGAAGGTGCCGCAGAAGGTCTCCGCCTTGGTGACGGCCTGCTCGCTCTTGACGCTGATGTGAGGCGCGGTGCACTGGTCGCTGAGCGTGTGATGCTTGCAATTGCTCACAGTGCAGTTGACGCCGTTGATGCAATCCCGGCCGCCGCAATTCTTCTTGTTGTCCATATCGCTATCACCTCGCGGATAGTATCTGCGTGCAGAAAGGCGTTTATTCGATGTCACTTTATGCCATTGGCGACCTGCACCTGTCCTTCGGCGCGGACAAGCCCATGGATGTGTTCGGACCCCGGTGGAAAAACCACGTGGAGAAGCTGCGCAAGGGCTTTTCCATGCTGACGGACGACGACGTGTGCGTGCTGTGCGGGGACACCAGCTGGGCCCTGGACCTGGACGGCGCACTGGAGGACTTCCGATTCATCGACGCGCTGCCGGGACGGAAGATCGTGCTCAAGGGCAACCACGATTACTGGTGGACATCGGCGGCCAAGATGTACGCTTTTTTTGAAAAATATTCCATCTCCACCGTCTCCATCCTGCACAACAACTTCTATCCCTACGGTGAAAACGCCGCCATATGCGGCACCAAGGGCTGGTTTTACGAGGAAAGCCGGGGCACGGAGCACGACAAAAAGCTCATCGCCCGGGAGATACTGCGGCTGGAGGCGAGCCTGAAAGCCGCGGGGGAGCGGGAGAAGTACGTGTTTCTGCATTATCCCCCCAAATACGGCGGATATGTGTGCCGGGAGATACTGGACCTTTTCCTGCGCTACGACGTGAAGCTGTGCGCCAGCGGCCACCTGCACGCGGACAGTCTGCGGCTGGCTTTTAACGGCTGGTATGAGAATACCCGCTATTTGTGCGTTTCCGGCGACGGCGTTGATTTTTGCCCTTGCAAGATCCTGTGATTTTTGGTAAAATAAAGCTCTGTGTGTTATGGGCTTATAATTTAAGACGATATCCCGCGTAATATTGGAAGGAGAAGTCTATCCATGATCGTAAAGAACGTAGAAAAACAGGAAAAGAGCACGGTGAGCTTTGACGTGCTCTGCGACGCCGCCGAGTTCGAGAAGGCCGTGAACGGAGCCTATCTGAAGAACAAGGGAAAGATTTTTGTCCAGGGCTTCCGCAAGGGAAAGGCCCCCCGCATGGTCATCGAGGGCATGTACGGCAAGGACGTGTTCTATGACGACGCCGCCGACGATCTGGCCCCCGAGGCGTTCCGCTTCGCCGTGGAGCAGGAAAAGCTGCGCACGGTGGGCAACCCCGCCGTGAAGGCCGTGGACGTGTCCGACGACAAGGAGCTGACGCTCTCCTTCGTGACGGCCGTGTGGCCGGAGGTGACCCTGGGTCAGTACAAGGGCATCGAGGCCCCCAAGGCCAAGGTGGAGGTCACCGACGAGCAGGTGGACGGGGAGTTGGAGAAGGTCCGCAAGCGCAACAGCCGTATCGTCACCGTGGAGCGTCCGGCAAAGCTGGAGGACACGGCGGTCATCGACTACGAGGGCGGCGTGGACGGCGTGCCCTTCGACGGCGGCAAGGCCGAGGGCCACAATCTGGTCCTGGGATCCAACACGTTTATCCCCGGCTTCGAGGACCAGGTGGTGGGCATGAGCGCCGGCGAGGAACGGGACATCCACGTCACCTTCCCCGAGGAATACCACGAAAAATCCCTGGCGGGCAAGGCCGCCGTGTTCCACGTCAAGTGCGACGAGGTCAAGGAAAACCAGATGCCCGACCTGGACGACGAGTTCGCCAAGGACGTGAGCGAGTTCGACACCCTGGACGAGTACAAGGCCGACATCCGTGCCAAGCTGGAAAAGACCGCGCAGGATCAGGCCCAGAGCGCCTATGAGTCCGCTCTGATCGAAAAGGCCGGCGACAATATCACCGCCGACATCCCCGACGCCATGGTCGAGGAACAGATGGACAACATGATGCGCGAGTACGACCAGAACCTGCAAATGAACGGCCTGAACCTGGAGCTGTACCTGAAATACCTGGGTCAGGACCCCCGGACCTTCCGGGAGCAGAGCCGTCCCACGGCGGAGCGCCGGGTCAAGACGGACCTGCTGCTGGACAAGGTGGCCGAGGAAGAGAAGATCGAAGTGTCCGACGAGGAAGTGGAGGCGGAGTACGCCCGTCTGGCCGAGAACTACGGCATGGAGGCCGACCAGGTGAAAAAGGCCCTGGCGAAGGACGTGATCGTGGGCGACGTGAAGACCCGCAAGGCCGCGCAGATCATCTTTGACGCCGGCGTGCCCACCGAGCCCGCGCCGGAAGAGCCCGCCGCCGATGAAGAAGATGCCCAGCCCGCGCCCAAGAAGCGCACGGCCCGGAAGAAGAAGGACGAGACCGACGCCGAAGAGGCCCCTGCCGAGGACGAAGGCGACATGCCCGCGCCCAAAAAGCGCGCCAGCCGGAAAAAGGCCGAGGAAAAGCCCGCCGAGGACGGCGAGGATAAGGCGGAATAAGCCGGGAAGATTTTGGATAGGCTTTCAACACCTGGAAAGGAGCCAGACCGATGAGTTTAGTACCGTATGTAGTGGAACAGACCTCCCGTGGAGAGCGCTCGTATGACATCTTCTCCCGGCTTTTGAATGACCGGATCATCATGCTGAGCGAGGAAGTGAACGACACCACCGCGTCGCTGATCGTGGCCCAGATGCTCTATCTGGAGGGCCAGGACCCGGACAAGGATATCCAGTTTTACATCAACAGCCCCGGCGGCAGCGTCACGGCCGGCATGGCCATCTATGACACCATGCAGTATATCAAGTGCGACGTGTCCACCATATGCGTTGGCATGGCCGCCAGCATGGGAGCGTTCCTGCTCTCCAGCGGCGCCAGGGGCAAGCGTATTGCCCTGCCCAACGCGGAGATCATGATCCACCAGCCCTCCGCCGGGACCCAGGGCCAGATCACCGACATGGCCATCCACCTGAAACGCCTGGAGGTCATCAAGGAGCGGCTCAACCATATTTTGGCCGACAACACCGGCAAGAGCTACGAAGAGATCGTGGAGGCCACGGAGCGGGACAATTTCATGACCGCGGAGGAAGCCGTGCAGTACGGCCTTATCGACAAGATCATCACAAAGAGGTAAAGTCCTATGCCGAGAGAGGGCGACAAGAGGATATTGCGGTGCAGCTTCTGCGGCAAGCCCCAGTCCCAGGTCCAGCGGCTCATCGCCGGCAACGACGCGTATATCTGTGACGAGTGCGTGCGCTTGTGCCTGAGCATCCTGGGTGACGAGTTTGAGGACGATTATCCCGACTTCACCCGTGAGGACCCGGAGGACAAACAGCGCATACAGCTGAGCGACGTGCCCGTGCCCCGGAAGATCAAGGCGGCGCTGGACGAGTATATCATCGGCCAGGACCGGGCCAAGGTCGCCCTGTCCGTGGCGGTGTACAACCACTATAAGCGCATCCTCCATAAGGACCAGAGCGACGTGGACCTGCAAAAGTCCAACATCCTGCTGGTGGGACCCACCGGCAGCGGCAAGACCCTGTTTGCCCAGACCCTGGCCCGGATGCTGAACGTGCCCTTCGCCATCGCCGACGCCACCACCCTGACCGAGGCAGGTTATGTTGGCGAGGACGTGGAGAACATTCTCCTGCGGCTGTTGCAGGCGGCGGACTTCGACGTGGAGCGTGCCCAGCAGGGCATCATCTACATCGACGAGATCGACAAGATCTCCCGCAAGAGCGAGAATACCTCCATCACCCGCGACGTGTCCGGCGAGGGGGTGCAGCAGGCGTTGCTGAAGATCCTGGAGGGCACTGTGGCCGCCGTCCCGCCCCAGGGGGGACGCAAGCACCCCCACCAGGAGTTCATCCACATCGACACCAGCAACATCCTGTTTATCTGCGGCGGCGCTTTCGACGGACTGGACAAGATCATCGAAAACCGCATGGACCGCAAGAGTCTGGGTTTCGGCGCGGAGATCGCCTCCAAGAAAGAGAAGGACGTAGGCGAGGTGCTGCGGCACGTGCAGTCCCACGACCTTTTGAAGTTCGGCATCATCCCGGAGCTGATAGGCCGGCTGCCTGTGGTGACCACGCTGGAAAGCCTGAAGCGCGAGGACCTGATACGCATCCTGACCGAGCCGAAAAACGCGCTGGTGAAGCAGTATCAGGCCATGCTGGGCTACGACGACGTGAAGCTGGAGTTCGACCCGCGGGCTTTGGAGGCCATCGCCGACAAGGCCATCGACATGGAGATCGGCGCGCGCGGCCTGCGGAGCATCACGGAGGACATCATGACGAACGTCATGTTCGAGGTCCCCTCGGACCACACCATCGAGTCGGTGGTGATAACCGCCGATTGCGTCAAAAACGGCTCCCGTCCGGTGATATACCGGCGGCGGCTGGAGAACAGGGACGCTTCATGACAGACATTTCCCGAACGGGACCATGGCCGCACGGTTTGTGCGGCCTTTTCCCGAATAGGAGGGGTAACGTATGGATACTGAAACTACGATCACATCCCGCCACCGGGTCTACCCGCTGATCGCCCTGCGGGGCATATGCGTCTTTCCCGGCATGCGGCTCATATTCGATATCAACCGGGACGAGGCTATGGCCGCGCTGGACGCGGCTATGGAGTCGGACCAGACGCTTTTCCTGCTGGCCCAGCGGGACGCCTCCGCGGAGGCGGTGTCCGGCGCGGACGGCCTGTACAAGGTCGGGTGCGTCAGCCGGGTCCTGCAAGTCCTGCGGGTGCCGGACGAGGAAGGCGCCAAGGTCATGGTGGAGGGTGTGTCCCGCGGGTACCTGGACCGGCTCGCGGGCACCAAGCCCTATCTCACCGCCCAGGTGGAGCCGGTGGAGCCGGTGAACAATCCCCGCACGGCGGTGAAGGCAGAGGCGCTCATCCGCCAGTGCTACGGGCTTTTGGAGAAGTACGCGGAGAGCTCCGGCCTGGACCTGAGCGACGTGCTGAGCAATATCCTGCCCAGCGCGGACCCCGGCTATGTGGCCGACTACGTGACCCAGAGCATCTACATGCGCCATGAGCAAAAGCAGTTGGTGCTGGAAGAATTGCGGCCTCTGCGGCGGCTGGCGCTGGTGAACCGGCTGATACGCTGGGAGCTGGACATCCTGGACATGGAGCAGTCCATCCACGAGGAAGCGGCCCGGCGCATGAAGCAGGTCCAGCGGGAGATGTTCCTGCGGGAGCAGCTTCGGACCATCCAGGCGGAGCTTGGCGAGGACGAGGGCTATGGCGACGACACGGAGGAATACCGGTCCGCCGTGGAGAAGGCCGCGCTGCCCAAAGAGGTGGCGGACAAGCTCTATAAGGAGATCGGCCGCCTGGCCAAGCAGCCCTTCGGCAGCGCCGAGTCGGCCGTGATAAGAAGCTATCTGGACATTTGTCTGGAAATACCCTGGACCACGGAGACCCGTGACGATCTGGACCCGGAGGCCGTCCGGGCCGCTCTGGACGCGGACCACTTCGGCCTGGACAAGATCAAAGAGCGGGTGATCGAGTATATCGCCGTGCGCAAGCTTGCCCCGGACCAGAAGGGGTCCATCCTGTGCCTTCTCGGCCCTCCGGGCACCGGCAAGACCAGCATTGCATTGTCCATAGCCCGTGCCATGGGACGGAAACTGTGCCGCATATCGCTTGGCGGCATCCACGACGAGGCGGAGATCCGCGGCCACCGCAAGACCTATGTGGGGGCTATGCCGGGACGCATCATGGCCGGTATCCAGCAGGCTGGCAGCCGCAACCCGGTCATGGTCCTGGACGAGATAGACAAGCTTGGCTCCGATTACCGTGGCGACCCCTCGGCGGCGCTGCTGGAAGCCTTGGACCCGGAGCAGAACAGCCAGTTCCGGGACCACTTCCTGGAGCTGCCCTTCGACCTGTCCCACGTGTTTTTCATCACCACCGCGAACACCGCCGACACCATCCCGCCGGCGCTGCTGGACAGGATGGAGATCATCGAGTTCCCCAGCTACACCGACGAGGAAAAGCTGGCCATCGCACGGGATCACCTGCTGCCCAAGCAGCGGAAAAAGCACGGCCTGAACGGCAACCAGCTCCGCATCAACGACGGTGCCATGCGGGAGATAATCGCCCGCTATACCCGCGAGTCCGGCGTGCGTCGGCTGGAACAGGAGCTGGCGGAGGTCTGCCGCAAGACGGCGGCGGGCATCGTGGCCGGCAAGTGCAAGTCCAAATATCTGCGCGCCGGGAGCCTGGAGGAGGTGCTGGGTCCGGCCAAGTACCGGGACCGGCATACGGACGGCACGGCGGAGGTTGGCCTTGTCCACGGCCTTGCCTGGACCAGCGCCGGCGGCGAGATGCTGGATGCGGAGGTTGGCGTCATGGACGGCTCCGGCAAGCTGGAGTTGACCGGCAATTTGGGTGACGTGATGAAGGAATCGGCCCGCGCGGCGCTGACCTATATCCGTGCCCACGCCAGGGAATTGGGTGTGGAGCCGGAGTTTTATAAAAACAAGGACATCCACATCCACTTCCCGGAGGGGGCCGTGCCCAAGGACGGACCCTCGGCGGGTGTGACCATCTGCACGGGGCTGGTGTCGGCCCTGTCCGGCACGCCTGTGCGCCAGGACGTGGCCATGACGGGGGAGATCACGCTGCTGGGACGGGTGCTGCCCATCGGCGGCCTGCGGGAAAAGACCATGGCCGCCCTCCGGGCCGGTATCCACACGGTCATCATCCCGGCGGAGAACGAGCCGGACCTGGCCGAAATCGACCAGACCGTCCGGGCAGCATTGAACTTCATCACCGCCAAGAGCGTGGACACGGTGCTGAACGCGGCCCTGTGCCGGGAGGAAAAGCATGATACGCCTTGAGCCGGCCCGGTTCGTCAGGTCCGTCGGCCGCAAGGAGGACTTTGTCCGGGACGGACGGCCCACGGTCGTCTTCGCGGGCAAGTCCAACGTGGGCAAGAGCTCCGTCATCAACTGCCTGCTGAACCGGAAGAATCTGGCGCGGGTAGGCTCCGCCCCCGGCAAGACCACCAATATCAACTACTTTCTGGTAGGTGAGGCCGTGTGGTTCGTGGACCTGCCCGGCTACGGCTACGCGAAAGTGTCCCAGGCCGAGCGGGACCGGTGGGGCAGGCTCATGGAGGACTTTTTCGCCGACAGCGATAACATCACCGTGGGTGTGCAGATCGTGGACGGCCGCCACGCACCCACGGCCCTGGACGTACAGATGAACGCACTGTTCGCCGCCTGCGGCTGTCCCCGCGCGGTGGTGGCAAACAAGTGGGACAAACTGAAGGCGTCGGAAAAGGAGCCGAACCTGGCATGCATACGCCAGGTGCTGGAGCTGGGGGAGACCGTGCCGCTCCTGCCGTTTTCCGCCGAGAAGCGGACCGGCCGGGAGGCGCTGCTCGGCGTTATATCCGACTGGGTGTGAACCATGGGATTTGCAAACGTATTCCGCAATCTGGACTGGTCCGTGCTGACGGACCTGCTGTTTTCCATCATACCGGCGCTGCTGTGCATCACGCTGCATGAGCTGAGCCACGGTGCGGTGGCCTGCATGCTGGGGGACGACACGGCCAAGCGGGCCGGACGGCTGACCCTGAACCCCATCCGCCACATCGACCCCTGGGGTCTGGTGATGATGGTGCTGTTCCGCTTCGGCTGGGCAAAGCCCGTGCCGGTGGACATGTACAAGTTCAAAAAGCCCCGGCAGGGGATGGCGATCACGGCCCTGGCCGGACCGCTCTCCAATCTCGTCATCGCAGCGGTGTTCCTGTTCCTCTACGGCCTTCTGTACGGCCCGCTTTACCGGCACGGCTCGGCCTTCACCTACCGTCTGGCGGAGATGCTGATGACCACGGCGTACATGTCCCTGGCGCTGGCGGTGTTCAATATTTTACCCATATCGCCTCTGGACGGGTCCAAGGTGCTGTTCGCGTTTTTGAGCGACAGAGCCTACGACCGGCTCATGCGCTATGAGCGCTACGGCATGCTGCTGGTGATGGTGCTGGTGATCACAGGCGGGCTGTCGGGGTATCTCTCCGCCGCCACGGGCTGGATATACGACAAGCTCTTTTTCATCGCGGAATTTGGTTTCGATTTGGTGAACTGACTATGGAAAACCCCACCTTTCACCTGGAAGGGATCGTCAGGACGAAAGAGGAGATGCAGGACTTTGAAGGCCCGCTGACCCTGATCCTGATGCTCCTGTCCAAAAACCGCATAGAGATACGGGACATCAAGATCGCGGACATCCTGGACCAGTACCTGGCGTGGCTGGCCCGGATGCATGAGATGGACCTGGAGGTCGCCAGCGAGTTCGTGCAGATGGCCTCCCATTTGGTGTACATCAAGACAAAGACCCTCCTGGCCGGGACGGAGGAAGTGTCCGAGCTGGAGCTTCTCATGTCCAGCCTGGAACAGTTACAGAGCCGGGACGCCTTCGCGGCGGTGAAGGAGAATGTCCCGGCGCTGTCGCTTGCCCTGGAGGCCGGGTCAAGGCTTTACTCCACGCCCCCGGAGCCCATGCCGAAATACGGCGCGTACGACTATCGCCACCAGCCCTGGGAGCTTTTGGCGGCCCTGGCCGGGATGCTGCGCAAGGGTGTGGCCGTGCCGGAGGAGGAAGGACGGGTGTCCATTCCCCGGCCCATCGTGTACAGCGTGCAGGACAAGAGCCGCCAGCTCATAGCTTACCTGCGGCAAAAGGGCACCGCGTCCCTGCGCTCCCTGTACGCGCTGGCGGACAGCCGCTCGGAGGTGGTGGCCACGTTTTTGTCCCTGCTGGCCATGTGCTCCATGGGGAGCGTGACCATCGACCAGGACGGGGACGATTACGCCGTGCACTTCACCGGCGGCGACACGGAAGCCATTTTGGAGAGCATCGATTATGGATAAAATAGAACTGAAAAGCGCCGTGGAGGCCATATTATTCGCCTCCGGGGAGCCGGTGCGCGCGGCCCGTATCGCCGTCGTCACCGACTCGGACGAGGCGGACGTGCTGGCAGCCGGCGCGGAGCTGGCGGCGGAATATGAATCCCAAAAGCGGGGTATCCGCCTGGTGCGGCTCAACGACTCTTTGCAGCTGCACAGCGCCCCGGAGCACGCCGACGCCATCACACGGGCCCTGGAACAGCGCCGTGCGCCCAAGCTGTCCCCGGCGTCGCTGGAGGTACTGGCCATCGCGGCCTACTTCCAGCCGGTGACGCGAGCCTACATCGAGCAGATGCGGGGTGTGGACAGCTCCTATACCGTGGGCGTGCTGACGGAGCGGGGCATGATCGAGCCCTGCGGCCAGCTGGAGGCGGTG
>CANQQB010000045.1 GCA_947625845.1 uncultured Oscillospiraceae bacterium | reverse complement strand
GATTGTCCATGTCGTCCTGGGTCACTTTGTACTCGGCCTTGACGGTGACAGACTGACCTTCTCCAAGTTTATCCGGCCCCGCTGTCAGCTTAGTGATGGTGACCGTGCCGTCCTCGTTCACGGTGTAGCCGTCAGCCTCGGCGCCCTTGTCCTCGACGAACTTCACGTCCTTGGGAGCGGTCAGCGTCACGTCGGTCAGATCGATATTGCCCTCGTTCTTCACGGTGTACGTGAGGTTGACCGTATTGCCCACCGCGTAGCCGCCGTCCGGTGCGCCGACGATCGCCGCAGTCACCGACACGTCGGGTTTCAGGATGTACAGCTTGGCGCCGCCAGCATACACGAACGTGGGTTCATAGTTTTTGTACAGGTCGTTTTTGCCCGTGAGCGTCAGAACGCCGGTTGTGATTTCAGCGTTTTCGGCAAGCGTGCCCTCCGTGAGGCCCTCGATCTCGTACACGCCAGCCATTTCGCCGCTCGCGCTCTGCGCTTTCGCAATCGTCACCTCGACCTGGTCTTTATCCTTCGTGAGCATGCCGACATCACCGTCATCACGGATGTTATAGTCATGGCCCTGGATTTCCAAGCCAAGCGTCTTCGGCTTCATCCCTTCCGTGTACCAGTACGCCGCGTTCTTGAACGTGACCGTGGCGGTGACAGGCCGCTTGGTGATCTGGTACGTCGTCGTGGCCGTGCCCTCGTAGTTGTTGATGCCCTTGACGGTCACGGTGATCACGCCAACGTTGATGAAATCATCGTCCTCACTGAGAACATTTTCGCCGCGTTTGTAGGTGACCTCATAGTCTGTGCCCTCGCTCAGCGTCTGTGCAGTCGTGTCCAGCGCCGGGCTGCTGTCCGTCACATCGGGAAGCAGCTTTTGAGCCGTGCCGTTGTAGGTCACGTTCCCGAGCTCTTCCACCGTCACACGATTATGATGCTCAGAGTCGAGCGTGATATCATGCGGCGTGATCTTGTACTCCTTCGCGGGTTCGCCGGTGTAGTTGCCTTTGCCATGGACGATCACCTTGAACGTGCCCACGTCGGTGAAGTTTTCGCTCTCGCCGGTGGGTTCCGTGCGCGTCCAGCTCAGCCAGTAATCCCCGTCGGTATCCTCCTCTTTGCCTTCCTTCAGCGTATAGACTCCCTCGGAATTGCCTTTGAAGTCACTGTGTGTCACCGCGGGTTTCGGCTGCTTCGTACCGCCGTCGTAGTCAATGGGGTCGATCGTCGCGATCATGCCATCGGTGATGGTCATCTGCGCGATCGTATACGTCTCTTCGATCGTGCCGTCGTAGTTGCCCTTGCCCTTGATGGTCACGGTGATCTCGCCGGCGCTGGTGAAGTCGCCGTCCTCATTGAGAATAGTCTCGCCGCGCTTGTATGTCACCGTGTAGTCCTGGCCCTCGACCAGCTTCAACACCGTACCAGACTTAGGCGTGTACGTGAGCACCGGCACTGCCTTATGCGCGCCGCCGTCGTAGGTCGCACCATCGATGCCCGTAACGTCCAGGCCCTTGATACTCTTCCGCTCGATCGTATACGTCTTCACGATCTTGCCCGTGTAGTTGTTCTTGCCCTCGATGGTCACGGTGATCTCGCCTTGGCTGGTGAAGTCGCCGTCCTCATTGAGAACAGTCTCGCCGCGCGTGTACGTCACCGTGTAGTCCTTATCCTCGCCCTTGACCAGGTCATCGCCCTTGGCCAGGAATGTGCTCCTGTCTGTCACCGCGGGTTCCGGCTTATGCGCGTCGCCGTCGTAGACAACGCTGTACGTGCCATCCTCCTTTTGCGTCAGACCCGGCAGCGTCACCGTCACACGAGTACCTTCGTTGGTTGTGAGGTCAAACTGTTTGATCTCGAACGTCTGCGTCGCGGTCAGCTCGGGCAGGTTCTTAGTCCCCTCCCAGACCGCCTTGACCGTGTACGTGCCCACGTCCTTGGGCTGCGCGTCCGTAAACACGCTGTCCGTTTTTTCCTCGCCGTCGCAATAGGTGATGACCGGCGCGTCGTACTTATACCCTTCTTCCTCTCCAAACGTGACATCATCGCTCGTGACGCCACTGGCCTTGGGCTCGTATTCCACGCCGTAAGTCACGTTCTCCTGCGTCAACGAATAGGCGAACGCGCTCGTTTTCGGCTTCTCGATCTGGAAATACTCCGTCCGCTGGCCGCTGTAGTTGCCGGTGCCATCTTTTTTGGTCAGGGCCTTGATGGTCACAGTGGCCTGTTCCGCTTTGTCCTTCCCGGTGTTCACGTCGGTGTTGTTCTTGTACTCCACCGTGTAGTCGCTGCCAGTGCCGGCGTCCCGCTTGAGGACGTAGTCCTTCTTAGCATTGCCCCAATTCTTATGCGTGAGCGTGACCTCCGGCGTCAGTTCCTTGCCGGTGTAAACCTGGACGGGGATCTCCGCAAGGTCAACGTTCTCAATGGGCTTCGGGTCGATAATCAGCTTGACCGGCGTGGCAGCGATTGTGCTGTCGGCTTTGTACGTGCCCCAGTCCACAGTCGGCTCGATCTTCCTCTTGCCCGAATCTTTCACATTGGTGCCCGACACGGTAGCGCCGCTGACGGACACCTTCATGCCCGCAAGCACTTCGGCCAGCGCGTCATCGCTCGCCGCATTGGTTATCAAGCCAGAAGTATATTCATTCGAATCCCCTTCGACCTCCGCCGTGACGGTGAAGCCGGTGACGGTGTGCGTCGCGCCGTCGTAGATGTAGGGGCTGGTTTCGTTGCTGTTGCCCGTCACGGTAACGGTCACGGTCTGCGTCTTATCCGCGATCTTGTCCTCGTTCGCGTCAGGCGTGCAGTCGACGGTGATGGTCACGTCCCTCTCGCCCATCTTTTCGGGTATTTCAACTACGCCGTCCTGGATGTAGTTGATGCCCTTGAACTCATACCCTTTCGCGCTCGTGAACGTGCCCGTCAGCTTAGCATCGAACTTGGCCTCGATCGCATCGTTCGCGTCTTCCGCATAACCCTCGCCCTCGTAGTACATCTTTGGCTTATTGTCTTCGTCCATCAATGTATTCGTCGCGAGGTTGTTCGTACCGTCCACGTACTTGATCGTGACGCTGTGCTGCTCGGTGTTCAGGTTCGCGTTCGCCGACTTAACGTCGACCTTGGCGTCCGCACTGTTGGCACCCGTGCCCGTCACGGTAGGCTCGATCTCCAGCGTGCTGCCGCTATCCTTAGCCGCGTTAAGCTCACCCTTCGTCACCACGTGGTGGCCGGTGTAGGTCGTCGTCCTGCCTTCCCCGTCCTTCCCCGGAGCCAGGGAAACAACACTATTAACGTCGAACTCATCATCGCCGTTCCCCACGCTGATGCCGTCGACCGTCACGTTGCCGTCGTTCTTGATCTCGACGGTATAGTCGATGGTCTCGTCGATCTTATAGACCGTGTCAGCGTTTTTCAGCGTCACGGTGGCCGTCAGATGCGCTTTCTTCAGCTCGGTGTTCACGGTCTCGCCGTCGCTCTTGGTGACATCTTGAGGCGTGACGCCCTCGGGAGCCGTGCCCGTGGCGGTGGCGGTGTTCTCGAACTTGCCATTCAGAATGTCGTCCTCGGCGATCGTGTGCTTGGTGGTGTACTCTTCGCTCGCACCCGGCGCCAGTTTCTCGATGGTCTGATTCAGCACAGTTTCCTCGCACGTTACAGTGATGTTACTCACCGTCACGTTGCCGGAGTTGGTCACAGTGATAGTATAGGTGATCTCTTCGCCCAACTTCGCTTCGGTGGTCTTGCCAGCGGTCATCTCCACCGTCAGCGCCGGTGCCGGTGCTGCCAGCGTCACGCTCGCCGTGCCAGGCGTCGCGTCGACCTTCGTCTCATCGTCCGTGGTCTTGCCCGAGGCGTTAGCGGTGATGGTGAACGTATCGCCTTCCTTCAGGATATCCTGCTCCGTCACCTTATGCGTGGCGGTGTAGGACTTGCTCTCTTCAGGCTCCAGCGAAGTCCCCAGCGAAGTCCAGCTATGTTCCTTGGCGCTCGCTTCGTCCTCCTGTTCGTCCGTCACAGTGATGTCCTTCACCGTCACGTTGCCGGTGTTCTCCACCTTGACGCTATACGTGATGGTCTCGCCCAGCTTGTATTCGCCTTCGTGCTCGCCGACTACTTCGGCCACGGTCACCGTCAGCTTCGGGTCCTTGGTCTCGGGCTTGATGCTGTTGGACGCAGGCGATCCCTTGATTTCGTCAGTTTCCAGCGCCGTCGCCTCAAGCTTCCCATTCGTTGCGCTTTCATAAGACGCCTTAGCGCTGGTCACTTCAACCTCGTTGGTCTTATCATCCTGCGCGTCGATGTCGCCCTGGGTGACCGTATAGGTCGCCGTCAGCTCCATGGCATGCTCCGCACCGGGCTCCAACTTCGTAATAGTGTACGTATTAGAGCCGCCATCGAACTCGGCCAGGCTGCTGCTGACCGTCACGTTCTGGAGGGTCGTGTTGCCGGTGTTGGTCACGGTGATGGTGAATGTGGCCACGTCGTCCTCTGCGTACGCGGTGCCCTCGCTGCTGCCGTCAGCCTTTTCGACCTTCTGCTCGATCTTGACGCCGCGGGTACCCACGAACAGGTTATCGGGTGTGACTTCAACTTTAGTGATCACGTAGTTCCCGGACCTATCCCCGCTGAGCGTGAAATCAGTCGCCTTCAAGCCGAACGGGATAGTATCATCCGTCGCCTCGTTGAGATTATTGTAAGTCTTACTATTGAGCGTCACCGTGACGGCAGTGTCGTCTTCCAGCAGGCCCTCAAGCTTGCAATCAACGCCATCATTTGTGAGTGTGTAGGTTCCTTTCGTCTGCCACACCGCCGGGTTCTTGACCGTGCCGCTCACGGTAAGCCCCTTCGGCTTGATCGTGAACTCCTGCTCCTTGGTCAATTCTTGCAGGTTCCCGCTTTCGTCCTTCCAAGTCGCCTTGACCTTATAGCTCCCCGCGTCCGTGGGGGCTTCTCTGCCGATAGAAGTTTCCTCGCCGCCTTCAACTTTGAAATACTCGATCTCGGGCTCAATGCCGTTGTACTTCTCCGCCGCGCCGGCATTATCATGGTTCACGACCGTGGCCTTGGGTTCGGTTATAGGATCGCCGCCGTAGGTATAGTTGCCGTCCTCACCGGCGCCTTCCATATCCCACGTGACGTTGAAGCCGCCAACCTCCGGCTGCTTGATCTCGAACTCGACCGTCTTCGTTTTGCCATAGTTGCCGATGCCGGTGATGGTCAAGGTGGCATGTTCGCCCTCCTTGGTCACGTTTTTGTTGTTGGCCCAGGACACCGTGTAGTCGCTCGCGGTCAGTTCCTTGGCATTGCCGTCGCCGTCCTCAATGGCCGTATCCGTCACCGTGAACTCCGGCGTGATTGCCGAACCGGTGTAGGTCTGGGGAGAGATCGTCGACACTTCCACAGTCCCGTCCGCGATGCTCTTCGGCTGAATGTCCAGATAGCCGTCCGTGACGTTATCCAGTACGGTGGTGAACAGATACGTATACGCCGTCCCGTCCTCCGTCGTTGCCGGAGCGACCTGGACGTTATCCTTGTTCAGGCCCATGTAGTACGTTGTGCCCACGTTGATGCCCGTCGCCTTGGCTGCCTTTGTCGTGGTCACATCGACATACTGTTTCAAGCCCTCGTCCGTCTTGCCGCCTTTTTCCAGCGAAGCGGTGAAGGTGAAGCCATCCACGCTCAGCTCGCTGCCAGTGTAGACCTTAGTGCTGTCGCTGTTGCCTGTGACGCTCACATAGATCGTCTGGTCCTTATCCGCCTTACCATCCTTGTTCGCGTCGGCGGTGCAGTAGACTTTGACGCTCGCGCCATTACTGGTCATCGTGACGGTCTTGCCCGTGACCTCGCCCGTTTGGATGTAGGTGATACCCTTGAACGTAGCCCAGCCGTGGAACGCACCATCACCCTCGCTGAACACCTTGTCGTAGATATCATTGCCCGTCACGGTATAATCCTGGCCCTCGTAGGCGGCGTCTTTCACCGTCTTGGAACCGAGCACGGTGTCCTTATCATCCGCGTCCACGTAGTTGATCGTGACGTCGTATTTTTCGGTGTCCAGGTCCGCGGTCACGGTCTTGGTGCCGCCGACTTCGGCCATCTCCGTGCTCGTCACGTTGGTGACGGTGATATCCAGCTTATTAGAGCCGAGGTCGTTATCTTTTACCGTGTACGTGCCCGTGACAGTTCCGCTCTCCTTCGGGGCAAGAGTGCCTTCCGTGGTCGGGGCACTCGTCAGGCCTCTGTTGTCAGTCACCTTGATGTCGCTGACCGTCACGTTGCCGTCGTTCTTGACGGTAACGGTATAGCTGATCTCGTCGTTGTACTTGTATTTGTCCTTCTTCTCGTTTATCGCCACCGTGACCGTCAGCTTCTTCTCCGCGGCCACCAGGTCCACGTTCATAGGATCGCTCGCGCCGGAGATGTCCTCCTGCTCCGTAAGCCAATTGTATTTCGTCTTGGCATCGGTCGTGGCCTCGGTCACCTCGGCGGTATTTTTGATCTCCGTCCGCCCTTCGATGTCGCCCAGCGTGATCTCGCGGGTAGCCGTCAGGACCACGGCGTTCGTGTCATCGCCCTCGGTGCACGGTTTCAGCTCCGTGATGGTCACAGTGCCATCCGCATTGACCGTGTAGGGTTCCGCTTCCTCGCCCGATTTTACGTAATACTGGAACACGAACCCGTTGTCCTTGGTGTTCTCGACCTTCACGCCCGTCAGGTCCACGTTGCCGGTGTTCTTGACGGTGATCTTGAGCGTAGCGGTCTCGCCGGCGCCGAACACTGTACCCTCGCCATCTTTGACCTCGACCTCGTCCTTGAACAGTTGCTGCGTGATCTCGACCTCGCCCTTGGCCACGAACAGCTTTTCGTTCGTGACGTTAAGGGTCTCTATGTAGTAGTTTTCGGCCTTCTCCCCGGTAAGCTTGAACTCAGTCTTTTTAAAGTCGAACGGGACTTCGCCCATCTCGGTGATCTTCTCGATGGTCTTCCCATTAATGAGCCCCGCCTTGACAGCGCCGTCCCCGCTTTCCAAGCCGTTTATTGTGCACGTAACGCCGTTCGTGGGGAGCGTGTATTTGCCGTCCGTGATGCCATCCAGCCACACCGCCGGTTCATCGACCGTGACGTTCACGGTGATAGGCTTCGGGGTGATCTCCGCCTTGGCCCCGCCGGTATACGTCATCCCACCATCTGTGTCAAGGTAGTAATGACCGTCCTTGCACGTGACCACAAAGTCTTCAGCCGCCAGCTCGGTATACCCGACTTTGGGACCCACGGTCTTTCCCGTCGCCAGCTCCACAGTCACGGCGACGTCAGCCGGCTCAGTTGCAACCGTATACAAGCCCTCACGCACAAGGCCGCTGAGGTCATAGCTATTGCCGTCGTACTGCTTTGTGACCGTACCGCCCGTGATGGTGACGGTGACGGGCTGCTGGAACGTTTTACCGAGGCGGGACGAGGAGTTTATGTATGCTTCCTTCTTATCCAGCATGGGGGCATACTGTTCGCTCTTCCGATACTCATCGCCGGCCGAATAGCCTGTGACTCCGACGCCCATGGTTCTGCTGGCGGAGCCCTTCCCGGCCTTCTGAACGTCATCCTCGGTCACTGCATAGCTGCCCGTCAGGATGACGCTTTTATCCTTCGCAAGGCTCTCGATGATGGCAACGCTCTTGTCCTCGCCGTCCACGGTGTAGCCAGTTCCCGCTTTGAGCTCGAAGCCGTCATCCGCCTTCACGGTCAGCGTCCCCAGGTCCACGTTGCCGTCGTTGGTCACCGTGGCCGTGAGACTTATTTCCTCGCCAGGCCCAAAAGCCGTTCCGTTCTTGGGCTTGCCGAGTTCCATTTTGAATGTCACGTGGGCTTTGACATAATAGTGCGTGCTGGTGGCAAGGACCGTGTTGTCCAGTTCGTCGAACTGCAAGTTGTAGTTACTCACGGGAGAGTCAGTCTCGTTCTTCGTCTGAAGCTCCAGGTCGTCAGGCGTCACGTTGACGGTGATCTCATCAGCGTAGTCTCCGCGATAATCAACCTCATGCAAAGACTCGCCCTTGCCGGCCTTCAGGCCCAGGATGATATTATCCTCATCCTTCTTCGCGACGCCGCTGAATTCATAGGTGGGCTTCAACGTTGTCGAAAGTGTCTGCTTTTTCGCGTTGTTCACCCACACCGCGGCGTCATAGGCCTCAACATGGCTGACCTTGACCGTGGCCGGAGTGATTTGATAGGTCTTGGTCACCGTGCCCTTGTAGTTGCCGCTTGTTCCTTCATTAAAGTTCAAGGTTGCCGTGACCTCGCCCGCGTTGATGGTGTCGCCCTCATAGGTCACCGTGTAATCCCGGTTCACCATCGCCTGGCCGGTCACACCGTCAACGCTTATCTCGGCAGGTGCCATTTCCTTCTTGGTCCCGTCGTACACCACGTTCTCGATCCCCGGGACCATTCCGTCTTCGACAGTCTTCGGATTGATGGTCAGGGTACCTGGCTGACACACAACGTTGATATTAAAGTCGCTAACTTGATCTATGGTCCAATCATCGGCTTCGGGCGTGAACATATAGCCGTCCGCCTGCACGTTCGTGGCACCGTACTTAATGCCGGCGTTCTTGGTGACGGTGACATAGTTCTCGCTCGTCACATTGTCAACACCCAAGAAGACAGTGACAGTATGCGTCAGTTCGTGTTCCTTGCCGTCATAAATCGCGGTATCGTCTTGCAGATCGATGGTCACGTTCAGCGTCTGCTCACTATCCGCGATTTTGTCGCCGTTGGCGTCGGCGGCCCACTGCGCGGTCATGATCCGGTCACCGCCGATCATAGGAATCCTATCGTCAACAGAATAGATTTTGTTGCTGGTGTTGATTTTCCACCCGATGAAGACATGGTCGGCCCACTCGGGGGCACCAGCAACAGAAATAAATTTATCGCCATCGTACACTTTCTGCACGCTGCTGGGCATGCCGCTGGCGTCCTCATCAGCTTCGCCCGGCAAATAGGTGATGGTGTAATACCCCTCCCAAATGGCATAGAGGTCGATCTCATCGCCCGTATCGCCCTTCCAGGTGGTGCCTTCGGGTACCATTTCCGAGCCATCCGCCTTATAGCTCCAGCCCTTGAACTCGTAATGCTTGCCGGTGACAGCCGTTACATCCTGCACATTGATTGTGGGCCAGGTGTTGTTAGCAACGCTCTGATTTTCCACATAAACGTGGAGATGATGCGGTACATTCGGATTGCCGCCACATGTAATTAGATCTTCATCGACCATGTTGCCAGTATCGGGATAGTTGCTGTGGTAGCGGACAAGTGTCGCCTTGGGCCAGATGGGCAGAACGGTGACGTCGTGATCCACGGTCAGCGTCCAGCCATAAACTTCACCCGTATTCTTGTCTTTCCAGCCTGCCAGCTTGTAATACCCATCCCAGCCACCTGCGATAAGACCTGTTAAGCCAAAGCCGTTACCCTTCAGTTCAAAGGTCGCGGTACCGTCGGCCCCGATCTCTGCATATTCATCGGCAGGCCAGTCGATACTGCCGATGTCTGTAAACGGTCCCTTCGTTTTCCACAACTCATCCTGCTCATAAGTGAGCTTGATGGTGGTCTTTATTTCAGTTTCATCAAAGCTGCCGCTGGTGCTGCCGTCAGCTTCGGTGCCCATGGTAGCCTCTTTGCCGCCCACACTGGCGCTGGGCTCGATTTTTGTCTCGCCCGGCTTGACCTCATATGTGACCTCTCCGGAACTGCTCGTGAACTCGCCCGTTTCCTGCACTTCGGCGCTCACGGTGCCGGTGTGCGTCTCGCCGTTCACGGTGAACGTCATTTCCTTGTTTTCCAGCTTCACGTTGCCCTTGTTCTCCACCTTGACGGTGTAGTGGAGCGTCTGGCCCACTTTAGGGGTCTCGACTTCGTTGCCCGCATCGTCCGTGACCGTCACCGTGACCTCATAGGCCTCGTGGTCCGCGATGGTGGCGTTACCCTCGGCCTCCGTCTCCACGCCGTCCAGCGTGGCGGTGACCGGGCTCTTTATGTCCTTTTCCCAATACGCCACCTCGCGGGTATAGGTGAGGTTGGCGGTCTTTCCCGCCGCCAGCCCGGACAGCTTGCCGTCTTCAAACGTCGCGCCGCTGCCGTCCTCAAGGGTCATTTCGGCGCCGCTCGTATTCCTGAGGTCAAGGTCACTAATCTCCACGCTGCCGGTGTTTTTCACCGTGACGGTGTATTTCAGCTTCATGCCCTCGGTGTACGGGATGTCGCCCACGGTCAGCCTGACCGTGGAGATACCCGCCGTCTCCTCCGCCGCGGGTGCCGCTTCCACACTCTGGGAGATGGTATACTCGGGGGTCTTCACGACCGGGTCGCTCGGGTCGCGGGGGATGCTGACGGTCAAATCGCCATTCGGGGTCGCAGTCACCGTACTACCGTTTACATTCACATTAAAAGTAGCACGCAATTCCGTGACGATATCCGCCTCGTAGCTTGCCAGGGAACCCGGCTCGAAAGTCAACTCAACAGTGATCGTCATGTCCTTCCCCGGCGCAACGCTCCCATACGTCGGGGTAACTTTCTCACCAGAGGCAGTAATGCCATCGCTTTTAAGCCAGTTAAAAGCGTTGTTACAGCCAATGGTATATCCAGTTTTATTGGTGATCGTATAAGTTAGCTTTATACTTTTAGTATCGCTCCGGTATTTCTCCGGTTCCACCTTAACAGTGAACGGAAACACCTTGGAAACCGCATCTATATTTTCCCACTGGGCGATTAGCTTCATGTCGTGATCAACGCTCTTGATGGTATCGCCGGGCATATAGGTGTTGCCCTCGCCGTCGCTCCAGCCCATGAAGAAATAGCCGTCCGCTTTCGGCGCTGCTTTATCCACGGTATAATCCTCGCCCGCGGTCACGGTGCCACCGGCGGGCATACCAGTGGCCGTCCTACTGCCCTGGTCATACGTCACCGTATACTCCGCCGGCGCCGGCGTCTCGGTCACCGTTGTCACGGTCAGCGCCTCGCCTTTGACGGTCGCTGCGTTGCCATTGTAAGTGCACGTGGTGGTCGGGATATTAAATGTGATCGAGCCCTTCGCCACGTCTTTCGCAGACACGTCGCATTTTAACTCAAGGTCTAAGGTATACGTCTTGCCGGGATCGAGGGATTCCAAAGTGTAATTCCAAGAGAGCTCAGGGAAGGCTATGTAAATATTTTCCAGCGTCACGTCGCCGGTATTCGCCAGCGTGGCGGAGACCTTGACAGTATCGCCCTCTTTGTAGCCCTCTGTCTTGCCGTTTTCGGCGCTCAGAGTCCACGTCAACTCCGGTTTCGCCCACTGGGCGGTCAGCGTGAAATCGCCGGTGATCTTCTCAGCCGGGATGGTCTGTCCAGGCTGATAGATCTCGCCGGTGAGGCTAAATTCATAGCCGGTGAAGACAATGCCAGACCACGACGCAGCTACGGGGGTCTTATCGGATATTTTGTAGTCGCTGCCGGGCGTGATGGTTTCCCCTCCGGGCAAGCTTTCGGGTATGTAATGCTCGCCCCCAACATACTTCACGCTGTACGGTGCCGCCGGCGTGTATCCATCCTTGGACAGATAGATGCCCATAATATAGGTCCCGGTGTTATAGTTTGACCAAGATATTTTAGAAGAGAAATATACCTGATTATCGGCCTTGACATTCAAATCTGTGTACTGACGACCGCCGCCGGACAAGCTATCTCCTTTACTGGTGCTTCCATCTGGGAACGTAAAAGACGGGCTCGAATCCGCTTTACTAATCAAGATTTTAACCAGCGTATAGGCCTCATTGTTCGCGCCCGCAAACATGATATTGGAAAGCGTACTGCCGCCCAACAATCCTCCTCCATTAGCTCCATATACAGGTCCGTAAGAATCAACTGGAGTGTCATTGACATAGAGCTCAAAATAGAAATCGTAACCAGTAGAAGAAGCAGAAGCGCCGCTATAAGAGATCGTGAACTGCGCGCCATCGTCGAGCGTCCAGATGAAGCTCCCAGAACTCCCGGCGTTCTGAGGCGGTTCCGCGGTGGCCTCCGGTGCGTCGGTGGCCACCGGCACGAACGGCGCCGCCACGCCGAAAATGCGCTGGTTCATCTCGCCGGTGACGGTCAGGTCGGACAGCTTCTCCAGCTTCACGCTGTGGCCCGCGTCCTTATACCACGTGAGCGTATAGCCCAGCGCGACCAGCCGGTCCACTTCGGTCCTGGCCTCGCCGAACAGCTCCATGGGCTTGCCCACCAGCGCCGGATCGATCTGCACGGCGATCTGCTTCTCCGCACCCTCCACAGAAAGCACAAAGACCAGCTGCAGGATCGTGTTGCCCTCGATATCGGGCTGTTCGATCGTGCCGCTGGACTGACTTTCAGTAGTTCCAGGAGTGGATGAATATTCAGAATTATATGCAGTGGGCTCCGGGCTGCTCTCGGCCGCCGGGGTGTCAGAAGGCGTTACCCCCCCCGCAACGTTTTCCTCGCCTTCGGGCACACTGGTGGCCTCCGGCGCGGTCGTTGCCTCGGGCACAGCGGTAGCCTCAGACGCCTGCGGCGTCTGGAACGGCTCGCTTGTCGCCACCGTGGGCTGCTCCGTCGCCTCGCTCGTCTCGACGGGCGCGGGGGTATCCGTCACCGCGGGAGCTTCCGGCTCCGCCGTGACCTCCGGCTCCGCCGTGCTTGCGGGTTCCGCCGTGATTTCCGGCGCCTGCACGCTCTCCAGCGGTTCCGATACCTCGGGCATGTCGCCCGCGTAGACGGCGGACGGCAGGCAGCCGAACGCCATCAGGAACGCCAGCGTGAGGGCCATGATCCTCTTGAACTGTTTCATGATGCTACCTCCTGTTACAATAGATATACTGACATACTATATTACAATACGCGCCGCGGCCGGCTGTCGATTGAATGTGCCATATATGGTTGGTTATACCATATAATACACCTGTCGCGGGCATTTGTCTATATATAAAGACGCGCCGCAGGATAAAAATGGACCACCTTTTTGCAAAAAATTTTAAAAAAATCCAAAAAATTTTTTTACCGGCCCAAAATCCGGCCAAAACGGGCATTTTTCCCCGCTCCCCCGCCTTTTTCCCTCCCAAACCGGCCAAAAAAGCCTGATATTCACGATATTCCTCAATATCCGCTCATTATACGCCGCTTTTTGGTTAAAAATTCGCAATTTTCCGTCTCTGCATATTCAGACAATACCCGAATAATTTCCCCCAAACGGAGCGCATATTCTGTGAATAATTATGATTATTGTTCATTTCCCGCTTCCGTGCCGGCATATGCCCCGCCCCCGCCTTCCGCAATTGATTTTCACCGTCTTATATGATAGAATCGATTGGGAGCGTTACGGGATCCGGGATATCGTGTATCATTTTATAAAGTGAAGGAGCAAAAGCCTTCCTATGAAAAGCGCCAGAAAAATTCTGCTGTCGGTCCTCATGGGCACGGTCGGCGTGGCCGTGGTCCTGATAGGGGTCGTCTATTTTCGCTTCATCTCCCAGCGGATCTATGAGGACAGCACAGGCCACCTGGAGGAGATATACGGCCAGGTGAACCGCTCCTTCGGCCTGTTTATGGAGCGGAACTGGGGTCTTCTGAACAGCTTCGACGCCTACTTCACCCTGGCGGGGGACACGGACGGCGCCGCCGTCGGCGACTTTATCGCGGCCAAAAAGGACTACTGGGGCTTTTCGGAGTTTTACTTTCTGGCCGATGATGGCGATTGCATGACGCCCTCCGGGGAGTCCTTCACCATGGACCTTGGCGCGGACGGGGACCTGCTGACGGACCGGCGGGAGCCGATCATGGTCGGCCAGACGCTGCCCGACGGTAAGGAGGTCACCGTGTTCGCCGCGCTGGCACAGTCCGGGACCTATGCGGACTTCCGTTTTGACGCCATCGCCGTCAGCTATACCAACGCGGACCTGGCCGCCTCTCTGGAGGTGGACGCCTTTTCCGGTCAGGCCAAGTGCTTTGTGATACACCATGACGGCAGCGTCCTTCTGTCCACCCAGACCGGCGGCAGCGTGTTCGCCAATTACCTGACGTACCTGAAAGCCGTGTCCGACATGGACGCGGCTGGTTTTGAGCAGATGCAGAGCGACTGGCGCGGCGGCGTCTCCGGCCTTGTACAGTGCAGACTTGGCGGCGTGAGCTGCTGCATCCTCTACCAGCCCGTTGGCTATCAGGACTATATCCTGCTGAGCGTGGTGCCCCGCAGCGTGGTCAGCGCCGGATTTTTGTCGGTGCAGCAGACCACCATCGCCGTGCTGGCGGTGGTCTTCCTGCTGATCGGCGCCATGGCCGTTGCCCCCATCCTTCTGCGCAGCCGCCGGCAGTCCCGCATGAACCGGACGGAGCTTCGCTACCGGGAGCGGATGTTCGACGTGCTTTCCAGCAGCGTGGACGACATCTTCCTGATGCTGGACGCGTCCAACCAGCGGGTGGACTACATCAGCCCCAACATCGAGAGGCTGCTGGGCATTCCCGTGAAGGAGGCGCTGAAAAACATCCGGGTCATGGAAAAATGCGCCGTCAACTATAACGTGGTCATCCCCAGGGAAGAGCTGGCGGCCATCCCCCTCAACGGCAGCAAGCACTGGGAGTGCGAGTATATGCACCAGACCACCGGCGAGCGGCGCTGGTACAGGATGACGGTGTATCACATGAGCATCCAGGATGTGGAGAAATACATCATCGTGCTGTCGGACCGGACGGTGGAGCAGCAGATGAACCAGCAGCTGCAGGGGGCGCTGGACGCCGCCCAGAGCGCCAACGAGGCCAAGAGCAACTTCCTTTCCAACATGAGCCACGATATCCGCACGCCCATGAACGCCATCGTGGGCTTTTCGGTGCTGCTGGAAAAGGACGCGGACGACCCGGAAAAGGTCCGGGAGTACACCCGCAAGATCACCGCGTCCAGCCACCATCTTCTCAGCCTTATCAACGACGTGCTGGACATGTCGAAGATAGAAAGCGGCAAGACCAGCCTGAACGTGGACCGGTTCAGCCTGCCGGAGCTGCTGGACGAGCTCAATATCATCCTTCTGCCCCAGGCCAGAGCCAAGGAGCAGAGCTTCACCACCCATGTCCAGGGCGCGCCCCCGGAGCAGATCATGGGGGACAGGCTGCGTCTGAACCAGATCCTGATAAACCTTCTGTCCAACGCCATCAAATACACGCCGGAGGGCGGCCGGATCGATTTCACGGTCAGCGAGCTGCCCGCGGCCGCGCCCCAGTACGTGAAGCTGCGCTTCACCGTGCGGGACAACGGCATCGGCATGAGCGAGGATTTCCAGAAGGCGGTCTTCGACCCCTTCAGCCGGGAGATAAGCTCCGTCACCAACAAGATCCAGGGCACGGGCCTTGGTATGGCCATCACGAAAAACCTGGTGGACCTGATGGGCGGCATCATCCAGGTGGACAGCCGCCTGGGCCAGGGCACCACCTTCACCGTGGAGCTGAGCTTTGTCCTGCCGGAGCAGGACCGGTCGGAGGACTGGTTCCGCCAGCGCATCGGCCGCATGCTGGTGGCGGACGACGAGGAGGACATCTGCCTGGACGTGCGCCACATCATGGCCGACGCCGGCGTGGACGTGTCCTACGTGACGGACGGCGCCGCCGCCGTGGAGGCCGCCGCGGCGGCCCACAGCCGTGGCGAGGATTTCCATGTCATCCTGCTGGACTGGAAAATGCCGGGCATCGACGGCGTGGAGGCCGCCCGCCGGATACGCCAACGGGTAGGCGAACACGTGCCCATTTTGGTGCTGACCAGCTACGACTGGGCCGATATCGAGCAGGAGGCCCGCCATGCCGGCATCAACGCCTTTATGCCCAAGCCCTTCTTCGCCTCCACCTTCCTGCAGGCCATCAAGCCGCTGTTCGCGGAGCAGAACGCGGCCCATGAGGAAGCTTCGGAGGGACCGGCGCCGGACGCGCTGCGGGGACGGCTGTTCCTGGTGGCGGAGGACAACGAGATGAACGCGGAGATCCTCACGGAGCTGCTGGCCATGGAGGGCGCCGACTGCGAGCTGGCGGTGAACGGCAAGCAGGCCGTGGAGATGTTCGCCGCGTCGGAGCCGGGCCATTACGATATGATCCTCATGGACGTGCAGATGCCGGTGATGAACGGCTACGAGGCCGCGCGGACCATACGCGCTGGGAAGCATCCCGAGGCCCGGACCATACCCATCGTGGCCATGACCGCCAACACCTTCGCCGAGGATGTGCGCAACGCCCTGGACGCCGGCATGGACGGGCACCTGGGAAAGCCCGTGGATATGGACGCCGTCCGGGAGCTGGTGGGCCGGCTTCTGAACAGGACTCCGAAAGCGGGAGGGGAGGCAAAATGAACGCACGGCGCTTGATAGCGTGGCTGTCGGCTCTGGCGGCGGCGCTGCTTTTCACCGGCTGCGGCGGCTCATCGGACGACGCCGACGCCACAGTGTCGGTCATGGGCCGGAAGAGCGATCTGAACAAGAGCTACATGACCGACATCTTCCAACAGTACGAACAGGCCACCGGCAACACCCTGCGCGTCATAGCCTACGAGGACGCCGACTTTGAGACCAGCGCCGAACAGGCCTTCGCCAACGGCGACGCGCCGGACGTGTTCCTGCACTTTCACAACGCGGACCTGAACCGCTTTGACGCGGCCGAAAACTTCTGCACCCTGAACGACGCCGACTGGGTCGACGATCTGACGGACAGCGCCCGCGCCTATTGCGAGGACAAGGACGGGAACGTCCTGGGTCTGCCCTTCTGGGAAAATTCCGTCTCCGGCTGCTACTACAACAAGACCATCCTGGACAGCCTGGGGCTGAAGCCCGCCACCACCCAGGCGGAGTTTGACATGCTGTGCCAGACGCTGGCCGACATCGGCTATACGCCCATCTGCTGGCCCGCCGACGGCTGCACCTGGATGTACCAGTTCGCCATGGACCCCATCTTCGCCGACGATCCGGCCCTGCTGGAAAAGCTCAACAAAAACGAGATCGCCTACGCCCACATCCCCGCCGTGACGGATATGGTCCAATGGATCGCGGACGCGGCGGACAAGGGCTGGTTCGGCCGCGATTACATGGACATCGGCTGGGGCGATATCAGTTCCGTCATGTCCTCCGGCGATGCGGTCATGACCTTTATCTGGGACACCTGGTTCTATACGGACTTCGCGGCGGACGGCAGGTATACCAAGGAGGACTTCGCCCTGATGCCGGTGTTCATGGACACGGCGGACGGCGGCACCTACGAGGGCGGCAACCTGAACATGATGATGGTCAACAAAAACAGCGCTCACCTGCAGGACGCGCTGGACTTCCTGTCCTTCTGTGCCCAGCCGGAGCACTATAACCAGGCCTTCGACGGCATATCCACGGTGAAGTGTTTCAAAGGCCAGACCACGAACATCCAGTCCCATATGGTGACTGACGCCGCCGTATCCATCGCGGCCAACGAGCGGGTGTCCACCGCCGCGTCCAAGATCGTCGGGTACAGCGCCGAGGATATGGCCAGCGCGCTGGAGAGCCTGCTCCTGGGTCGGACGGATGTGCCCGGCTGCGTACAGCTTATGGACGAGTACCGCCTCCGACAGGCCGGCGTCCAGAGCGCGGAGGACAACTGAGGACAACTGAGGACAACTGAAAAACGGGCTGCCACACGGCAGCCCGTTCTCTTTATTTTTCCAGCATTTGGGCGCATTGTGCCAGATACTTGGTAATAGGCAAATGCTGGGGACACGCCCGCTCGCACTGTTTGCAGCCGATGCAGTCAGAGGCCCTATGGCCCTCACTGACCGCGGCGGCATAGCCTGCCTTTGCCTGTTCCATTTGGCCGTTGCCAAGCTGCTTGTTGGCAGCGGCGAAGATGTCCGGGATAGGTATTTGCTTGGGACAGCCGTCCGTGCAGTAGTGGCACGCCGTGCAGGGGATGGCCGCGGAGTGGCCCAAAATGCGCTGCGCCTGGCGGATAATGCCCTGCTCGTCCTCGTTCAGCGGCTTGAAGTCCTTCATGTAGGAGAGGTTGTCCTCCATTTGTTCCACGCTGCTCATGCCGGACAGCACCGTGATGATCCCGTCCAGGCTGGCCGCGAACCGGATGGCCCAGGAGGCTGGGGAGGCGTCGGGCGCGTAGTCCGCGAACAGCTTCTTGACCTCCGCCGGCGGGTCCGCCAGGTTGCCGCCCTTCACCGGCTCCATGACCACGATGCTCTTGCCGTGGGACCTTGCCATCTCATAGTTGGCCCGGGAGGTCACGTCCGGGTTCTCCCAGTCGGCGTAGTTTATCTGCAACTGGACGAAATCCGCCTCCGGATGGTCGGTGAGCAGCTTGTCCAGCAGCTTGGGTCCCGCGTGGAAGGAGAAGCCCAGGTGCTTGATAAGCCCGTCCGCCTTCTTCTGTGCCACATAGTCCCACAGGTGGAACTGGTCATATTTCGTGTAGTTGTTCTCCATCATGGCGTGGAGCAGGTAGTAATCGAAGTACCCCGCGCCGGTGCGCTCCAGGCTGGTGGTGAACTGCTCCTT
>CANQQB010000044.1 GCA_947625845.1 uncultured Oscillospiraceae bacterium | reverse complement strand
CAGCGCGTGCAGGGAAAACGCCTCCACCGCGTGCTCCGTGCTGGTGGTGACAAAGGCGATCCCCGTCTCAGGGGATACCTCCCGCAGCCTTCCGGCCACGTCCACGCCGTTTTCTCCGGGCATATAGACGTCCAAAAACGCGATGTCGAAACCGGGCACGTCCCCGGCCGCCTCCAACAGCGAGGCGCCGTCCAGAAACTTTTCCGCTTCCCGCGTGGGGTCCCAGCCTTGCAGAGCCTTCTCGAAACGCTCCAGCTCCCGTGGCTCATCGTCACAGACCGCGATCCGCATGGACGCACCTCCCGTCAGCTCTAATATCTCTTTACATACTATAACAAGATATATTATAGCATAGCGCCGGAGGCGGGATGCTATAATGCGGCATGTTGTGCGGTTCCGGCGTCAGCCGGGAGCAAAACCGCCTTAAATCAAATATAATGGCCGCTTTGCGGTTATTATAGCATGATAATTGGGGTACCTCAATGCGGTCAAATCGACGTTTTCGAAGTCAAACCTGACTTTTACGAAATACCGCCGCCGATATGGCGCAAAACAGAGGCCATTCCATATGTCGGGACGACCTCTGTCTAGCGGCGGGACCACGACCCGTCAACGAATGAGGAAGCGCTCGGAAAGCGCGGGGCAGCCCCGCCCCCGAGCGGTCCGGCGGTCACCAGATGCCCAGGCCTCGAACAGCTCCCGCAGCGCCTGCGGATCGCCGCCGCAAAGCTCCGACACGCAGTGCAGCGCGCCCAGGTCGGCGATGTTCTCGTCCTCCAGGTAAGCCTTGCCCAGCCCCAGGTCCGCCGGAGACACCACGACGGCAAAGCGGGTGGAGTCGTAAATGTCACGGCTCACCAGGAAGGACGGCAGGCTTCCATAGCCGATGTCCCCGATGATCGCGGCGATGGCCTGCATATACTTCTGCGCATTCAATGCGCATAATATAGACGTAGGTGGTAAGATATGAAACAGAAACAGTGTTCACAACAAGCAGAACAGCGTACCATGTCGCACGGTTCCGCGCAAGCGGGAGCGCGACCGGTATCTTTTTGGTACAACAGCGCGCAGCGTCTGTTGTACCATATAGCTACTTTAACTGCACATCCTACCGGCAGTTCGGCAAAGAACGCTGTTCGTCCCATTACATCCGCTATGACGTTCTGTATGCCTATGTGCTGGGCCGCATCCGCTACTGGTCGCAGCAGGCCAGACAGGGAAAAGACCAGCTCCTGCAGCGGCTGTTGGCAAGCGGGAGCGTGGCCTGGCGGCAGCGGCAAAGAAACGTCGGACGGAGCTGGTAAAAGCGGAGAAGCGACAGGCTGAAGTGGACCGGCTGTTCACCAAGCCGCATGAGGACTGGTCCGCCGAGCGCATCACAGGCTATAACTTCAATATGCTGTGCGTCGATTTCGGCTGTGACCGCCGCCCTCAACCGCCCGTAGAATCGCCTCGAATCCGCCTCTATTGCCCTTTCCTTCTCAACCGTGGTATATTCGTCTCACCGAGGGCCCCGGCATCATGGGAAAGGACAGATACAAATGGAAATTGGAAAGACCATCAAGGCGCTGCGGGCGCAAAAAGGCGTCACCCAGGAGCAGGCCGCCGCCCATCTTGGCGTGAGCTTCCAGGCCATATCCAAGTGGGAGACGGAGGCCAGCCTGCCGGACATCACGCTGCTGCCCGCCATCGCCGCCTACTTTGGCGTGACCATCGACGAGCTGTTCGAGCTGCCGCGGGAGACCCGCTTTGAGCAGGTTGGAGAACATGCTGGACCGGGAGGGGCACATCGGCGCGGAGGCATTCCGGCAGGCCGCGGCGTTCCTCAACAAGGTACTGCTGGACGAACCGAAAAACGTCCGGGCATACACGGACCTGGCCGACCTTTACAACCATCGGGCTCAGTACGACCATTACCTGGCCGCGGAGTACGCCAAGCACGCTCTGGACCTGGCTCCGGAGGCAAAGCCCGGCTGGGCAGCCTATCTGGAGGCCATGAACGGCGCGTTCGGCGACGAGTGGTACGATAACCACTTTGAGGTCATCGAGTACTTCAAGGGATTTTTGGAGAAAAATCCCGACAGCTTTCTGGGTCATTACGCCCTCATCGAGAACCTGCTGGCGGACGGCCGCTATGACGAGGCTGAGCCCTATATCCACGGCTTACAGGCCATCAAGGACGACCACCAGGCCATCATGTACCTGGGGGACGTGGCCCTGGGACGAGGCGACCGGACTGAAGCCCTGCGGCTGTGGAACGCGGCGGTGGAGAAAAGCCCCGACGCCTGGCAGGCATACTGCGGCCGAGCGGACCGGATCAAGAAGCTGGGCATGTGGGACCAGGCGGAGGCGGATTATGAGAAGTGCATTTCCATCCAGACCCCGCCAAGGCTCACCGACGGACTCTATTCCCTGGCGCAGATACATGCGCAGAAAAAGGACTACGCCGCCGCCATCCGGGACTACCGGCGTATCCTCCAGATCAACGAGACGGACTACGGCGACGTCACCGCCGAGACGGACCGGCTCCAAGCGCAGATCAAGCGCCTGGAAAAGCTCCTGTGACAGAAAAGACGCTGCACCTTTCGTGCAGCGTCTTTTTTATTCGTTTACTTTCACAGCGTCCCGATGAATCGCTCCATCCTGTCCAACCCCTCTTGGAGCTCGGCGTCGGAATAACAATAGCTCATGCGCATATAGCCCTCCGTGCCGAAGTACACGCCCGGTATCATGCCCACGCCGGCCTCGGCCAGCAGCTTTTTGCAGAAGTCCACGGAACCCATGCCGTATTTGCCCACGTCGATGAACATATAAAACGCGCCCTCCGGCTCCTGGACGGACCAGCCCATGTCGATGAGCCGCCTGTACACATAGTCCCGGCGGCGTTTGAACAGCGCCCGCACCGGCGCCACGTCCGTATCCAGCGCCTTGACGCACGCCGCCTGCAAAAACGACGGCGCCGAAGTCACGCAGTACTGGTGGAACACCTGCAAGCGCTCCCGCAGCGGCGCGTCCGCCAAGATATACCCCAGCCGCCAGCCGGTCATGGCGTATGGCTTGGAAAAGCTCTGGACCACCACGATCCTGTCCCGCATGTCCTGATACTCGGCAAAGCTGTGGTATTCGCCGGAGTAGACCAGGGACCGGTACACGTCGTCGCACAGCACGAACACAGGCTTGTCTCGCAGCACGTCGTGCACCCCGTCCAGCGTGGCCTTTGTGTAGATGCACCCGGTGGGGTTATTGGGGGACGTGAGGATGACGGCCCTGGTCCTGTCCGTAACAGCCGCCCGCAGCGCCTCCGTGTCGATCTGGAAGCGGTTTTTCTCCGTTGGCAGCGCCACGGGCACGCCCCGGAAAAGCCGCACGATGGACTCGTACAGCCCGAAGGCCGGCGTGGGGATGATGACCTGGTCGCCGGGGTTCAGCACCGTGGCCAATGTCACGAAAAGCCCCTCCGTGGCCCCGTCGGTCAGGATGATCTCATCGGGGGAATAGTGCAGACCGTGCTCCCGCGCCTCGTAAGCGGAGATGGCCTCCAGTGTGGACGGGTAGCCGTTGCCGGGGGGATAGTGGGTGTCGTTGGCGTCCAGCGCGGCCTTGGCCGCGTCCTTGATGGGCTCGGGGGTGTTGAGATCCGGCTCGCCCAGGGTGAAGCCGATGGCTCCCGGCGTATCCCGGACCAGATAGGTGAATTCCCTTATGCCGGACAGCCGTTCGCCGGCGGCGGCGCTGTTGATGCAAAGTTTCATGACGCTTCTCCTTCTCAGCCCAGCGCTTCCACGCCAGGCGTAATGGCCATATACGCCTCGATGCTGCCGATGCCGAACAGGCCCCCCGCCTTTTCCAGCACATCCTCATAGCCCGACCAGCGGTCCTCCCGGATGGCCTGGATGTCGCTGTGGTAGGCCAGTATCACGTAGGGGCACTCGTCGTAGAATATCTGCTGGAGCTGGATGGTGGTGTTCTGCACGGATATCTCGTCCGTTGCCGAGCAGAGCTGGGCATACGCGGTCATGAACTGGTCGCTGGACCAGCCGGTGAGGCTGTTGTTGGACGTGCGGAAGTCTCTGGCCGCCAGCACCGGGTTGGCGCTGCCCCGCCAGGACAGCATGCACATGTCCCAATCGCCCTTGGGCACGCAGATGTCCTGCACGTCGCCGTCGGTGGTCTGCCAGTTCATGCTGACGCCGATGCCCGCCAGCGCCTCGCTCAGCACCGTTCCCGCCGTACTGGACCAGTCGTCCTGGGAGCTTGTGATGAGCTTCAAGGTCAGCTTTTCGCCTGTGACGATATCCTCGAGCTTGCCGTCCTGGTCCATGTCGCCGTACCCGGCGGAATAGAGGATGTTCTGTCCCGTGGCCGTGTCGAAGGGCCGGAGGTTGACGATCTGGTAATAATAGCTGGCGCCGGGACTGGCCCACACGCTGCCTGTCTGCCCGCCGTCGCCGGAGGACATGGACAGCATCCACGCCCTGTCGCAGCAGTACTCCACCATCTGGCGCATGGCCTGGCTGGTGAACACGCCCTTACGGGTGTTGAAGGCGATGGCCCGTATCTCGCTGGTGGGCAGATAGGACTGTATCAGCCGCACGCCGGGCACGCCCTGGAGCGTGGTCAGCTGCACGTCCGTCATGCCGATGGCCGCGTCCGCGTCACCCATGGACACGGCCCGCCCCGCGCCGTTTTCCGAGCCGTAGTACACGAATCGGATGCTGCCCAGAGCCGGCACGCCCATGAAGTGGTCCGTCCTGGCCCGGAACGTCCAGCTGATGTCCTGGGGGTCGTCGTTGGCGGCCTGGAGCACGAATGGCCCGGAGCCGATCATCTCCGTGTTTTCAAACCCGCTCAGATCGCCGCTCACCTCGCTCCAGATATGCCGGGGCAGGATGGGCACGGGATTGATGCGCATGTCCCCCTTCACGTAGTCGGTGCTGATGATCACCGTGAAGCTGTCCGGGCAGCGGATGTCGGAGATGCCGTCGAAGCAGGGGTCATAGACCGGCGAGGACACCATCATCGTCTCGTATGTATAGCGCACGTCCGCGCTGGTCACCTGCACGCCGTCGGAGAAATAGGCGTCCTGGCGCAGACGGATGGTCCAGGTGAGGCTGTCGCTGGACAGGCTGTAGTCCTCCGCCAGGCAGGCCACCGGCTTGCCCTCGGCGTCCAGCCGCCACAGCGGATCGTAGGCCAGCAGGAAAAACTCCTTTGCCTCCTCGCCCGTGGCGAAAAGCGGATTGAGCGAATCCGGCTCGTCCGCCACGGCCACGTTGAAGGTCTCCCCCTCCCGCAGCTCGATCTCATGGGGCCCGTCGCTGTGGCACGCTGTTAGAAACGCCAGCGCGCCGCACAGCAGCAGCGCCAATGCCCGCCTTGCGGCTATTTTCCACCGTGGCTTGTCCATCCGCCGTCCGCCTTTCTTAATGACGCCTGAACTTTTGTCCCGAATGTTGCCGCCCATGGGCGGCAATTTGATTTAGCGGCGTCAGCCGCTTCCTTGTCGAACGGCCCCTTTGTGTAAAGGGGGCTGTCAGCGCCTTGGCGCTGACTGGGGGATTGTCCCCTCGCGCCGCAGCGCGGCCCCCTCTGACGAGGGGGCTGTCAGCGCCTTTGGCGCTGACTGAGGGAGAGAATAATTTATTGATCGTCTTCCGGATTTGTTTTGGTCCCACGCGACAAGCGTGCCGCGCAGGCCCCCTCGAGTTTTCCTTGCGTGTCGAACGTTTTCTCTCTCTTTGACAAGCAGAGGCCGTGGGTTTTCCACGGCCCTTGCTCGTATTATTTCGCTGTTACCTTGCGTATCAGTTCTTCCGCCGCTTGATCACGATGATCAGCACCGCGGCCAGCGCCACGATCAGCACCACCAGGATCACGATATACAGCGTGACATTGTTGGTGTCGCCGGTGGCGGGAGAAGTGCCGTTGGGGTTAGGCGTGGCGGTGGCGGCGGTCTCATAGGCCACGTAGTTGGCGCTCATGTAGCCGTTCACGCCGTCCACGGACACGTTGGCCCAGCCGTTGGTGATGCTGTAGATGGTGAGCTTGGTGCCCTTGGTGACCGTGCGCAGCACCTTGCTGTCCGTGCCGGCGCCGGCGCGCAGGTTCACGTTGTCGCCGGTGACATAGCCGGCCGAGCCGCTGGGTGCGGGTGTGGCGGTAGCCTGCGCGGCGGGCACGGTGCCGGTCACGTTCAGGTACAGCAGCATCGTGGTGGCGCCCTTGGTGGTACCGGCGCCGTCAAAGGTCACCCGGAAACCGTACTGCTGGTTCTTCCAGGTGCCCAGCAGCGAGGGATAGATCGTCATGGCGGAGCCGTTGACCGTGAAATCCTTGCCTTCGGTCAGGGTCTTCCACACGGGGATATAGTTGCCGTTCCCGTCCTGCTTATAGTTGCCGGCGGCGTCCTTCTCATAAGCCTGGAGAAGCTCCAGTTTGGTGGGATTGCCCCTATCGTACTGCGCGAAGTCGATGATCAGGTTCTGGGAGCGGTCCCAATCCTGCTTGATGCTGTCCACCTGGGAGTTGGGGTCCGGGGTGATGGTCAGCGTGCGGCTGTCGGGGGAGAAATCCGTCGTGTCCGTGGACTTGAACGTGACGTTCACAGTGTGGCTGCCCACGCTCAGGCCGTTCAGATAGACGTTCTCAAAGGCGATGGTCTCGGTGTCGCCATCTTCGATAATGCCGTAATCGGAGTTGAGCGTGATGGCGGTGCCGTCCACGGATACGGTGTCGATCTCGGCCTTATAGCTCACCAGGAGCTTCTCGGTGGAGTTCTTGGTGAAGGTCAGGTCGAAGGTATCCACAGCCGGGTTCACCGTCTGCTTGGTCACGTCGTTCCACACGGCGGTGACCGTGGCGTCGCCGGTCAGCTTCACGACAGCGCCGGGCTGATAGGCGGTCTCGCCGATCTTCCAGCCGCCGAAGGTCTTGCCCTCCGGCGCGGTGAACTCGGCGGGCTGCTGCTCCAGGGTGTAATCCTTCTCGGTGACGCCGGTGGCGTCGACCGTGCGCTCGGTCGTAAGGCCGGTGCCGTTATCGGCCGCGTAGGTGACCTTCCAGGTCTGAGCGGCGTTCTCGTCCGCGGTACTGGGCTCCGCCGCGGCCCACTGCGCCACGAAGTTCACGTCGGCGGTGACGGTGTAGCTCTCGCCCGCCCCACGGACGGTCCCGGTACCCTCTTCCAGCCAGCCGGCGAACTGCTTGCCCTCGGGAGCGGTAAAGCTGTTCACGGTGCTGTCAGGCAGGGTGATCTCTTTTTCGGCCTCGCTGAAGGCGAAGGCCACATCGTAGCCGCCGCCCTCGCCGGGCATATAGGTGACGGTGTAAGACGTGGAAGCCGTCTCATCCGCAGGCGCGGGCTCCGCGGGGATCTCCTGCTGCTGCTCGGCCTCCCACTTGGCGTACACGGTGGTATCGCCGGTGAGATCAATATGCTCGCCGGGCTGATAGACCATGGCGTCGTCGGGCACGTTCAGCGTCCAGCCGACGAAGGTATAGCCGGCCTTGGTATAGCCGTTGTCCCGCAGGACGTAATCGCCGGTGGCGATACCCTTATCGTCGGGCACGAAGGTGCCCTCGTCCCGGCCGTTGCCGTCATAGATCACGTCGCAGACAGCCGGCGTCTGGTCCACGGGAGGCTCCGCCGTCTGCTCGCCCTCGGCAGGCGTATCCTCGGCAGGCGTATCCTCGACGGTATCGTCGGCCGGAGTCTGCTCGTCGGCGCCGTCCGCCGGGACATCCTCGGCAGGAACTGTCGCGGCCTGGGGCACGGCGATAGCCTCTGCGGCGCAGGTGTTGTCGTCGTTGACCTTCACCAGGCTCACAGGCGCCTCAGCCTGCTTGCCCACGCTGACGGCCGTCACGCCGATGGAGGCGGCGGCAGCGTCGTCCAGCTCGGTGGTCAGGAACACGTCCACATCCGGGCAGCCGGCCACAACTGCGGCAGCGGCGGCGGGACCCATGACGGCCACGAACGGGTCATCGGCCGCGTAAACGGCGACGGCGGCGGCCAGTTCCTCGGCGGTCGTGGTCTCGGCCACGCCGGCCAGGACGACCTTCTTCTCCTTGGCGCCGACGGTGAACTCTTCCGCCTTGCCGGGCAGGATGGCCTTATATTCCACGTAGTCCGTGGGCTCCGCCGACGCGTAGACCGCGCTGTAGCCCGCAGCGCTCTGGCCGTCCGCCAGACCGTCCACGTCCACCACCAGACAGCCGGGGGTCTCGGTCCGCATCGCGTCGATGCTCTCCGGAGCGAGCTGCTGGCCGCTGACGGCGAAGATCGCCGTATCCTCTTCGGCCGCGTCAGCCGTGACGCCCAGGCTCAGGACCATGCACAGCAGCACGCCGAGCACAACGATGGTATTCCATACTTTTCTCATTGGGTTTACCTCCCGAATCCATAATAGCTCATGTGTAATCTTTTTGTTAATTCTTGTTATCTCCATCTGGATTCGGTTACAATTCTATCATCAAAAATACGGGTTGTCAACGTTTGATTCTGATTATTTTATTTTTTTATGAGATTTTTTACCTTTTTGTCACAACATCCCGCGTCTGGATGGGCAAACTAAGGCAAAACGTTCGGAGGTGATCGCCTATGCGGACCGCGGCGGCCATACTTTTGGCCCTGGCTCTTCTGCTGGCCGCGCTGGCACCGGCCCTCCCGGCCCTGTGGCCGCCGGAGCCGGCCGTGCCGGTGATGGCCGACGCCCTGCCTGTCAGCGCGCCCCCCTCCCCCGCGCCGGAAAAGCCGGACTGGACGGATATGGCGTACAGCCACTATGACCCGGCCGACTTTTATGCGTCCGCGGAAAAGCTGACGGCCCTGGCCGCCGGGGACGACGCCGATGCCGTGCTCACGCTGTACGACGCGCTGTACGCCGAGCTTGTCCGCATCGACACCCTGGGAGCCGTGGCCTATATCCGCTGCTGCGCCGACGTGACGGACGCGTACTGGTCCGGCGAGAGGGTGTACTGCTCCACGCTGCTGACCCGGACGGGGGACGCGCTGGCCTGCGCGGCCCAGGCCGTCATGCAAGGACCCTGCGCGGATGCCTTCGCGGCCCACGTAGGCGCGGACGCGGCGGCCTTTGCCGCGCACCGGCCCATGACGGACCGGGAGGCGGAGCTGACCGCGCGGGAGGCGGAGCTGGTGGACGAATACAACGCGCGCATGAGCGACGCGGGAGCGCTCACCTATTCTTATAACGGCCGGGACTGGACCCAGGACATGCTCTCTGGCATGCAGGGTGCGGCGCTGGCCGCCGGGGACTACGACGGCTATCTGGAAATCTGGTACGGCTTACAGGCGGCTCTGCACGATCAGGTGGGACCCATCTTCACCCAGCTTCTGGCCATCCGGTCGGAGCTTGCGGCGCTCGAGGGGTACGAAAGCTACGCGGACCTGGCCTATGAGCGGTTCTACGGCCGGGACTACGGCGCCCGTCAGGCCCAGCTTTTTTGCGACGCGGTCAAGGACACAGGCAGGACGTTTTACGCCGCTTTGGGGGACAGCCCACTGTGGTTCGCGGCCGGGTCCGTCCGGCCCGTGCTGGACGAGTCCGGGCTCACTCAGGCTCTTGGACAGTGCGTGGAGCAGGTAGATCCCGCCCTCACGGCGATCTGCCAGGACATGCTGGATCGGGGTCTGTGCGACATTGGCGGCGGGCCCGCCCGCTTTCCCGGCTCCTTCACCGTCCCCCTGGGGGCCTATGACAGCGCCTTCCTCTTCGCCCACAGGGACGGCGACTGCCGGGACCTGGGCACCCTGGTCCACGAGTTCGGCCACTACGCCTACGACAGCCTCCATCCCGCCCAAAATCTGCTGACCGACACGCCCTGCTTCGACCTGCTGGAGGTCCACTCCACCGGCCTGGAGGCTCTCGTCACGGCGTATTACGGCGAGCTCTACACCGACGGAGCGGACACGGCCCGGTTTCTGGCCCTGGGGGAGCTGCTGGACGCGCTGGTGGAGGGCTGCGTCTTTGACGAGTTCCAGCGTCAGGTCTACGCCCAGCCGGACATGACCCTGGACGAGATCGACCGGCTCTTCGCCCGGGTGTGCGCCGCGTACGGCCAGACGGAACCGCGGGATGTGGACTATACGTGGATATACGTGCCCCACACCTTTGAAAGCCCCCTCTATTACCTCAGCTACGCCGCCTCCGCTCTGGCCGCCATCCAGATATGGGACCTGGCCCGCTCCGACTTTGCCGCCGGCGTGGCCGCCTGGAAGAGCGTTTTGGAGGCGGACGTGTGCCGGGAGGGGTATATGACCGTCCTGCCCGCCTGCGGCCTTCGCACCTTCACCGAGCCCGGCGCCGTGGCGGAGGTATGCCAGCCGTTACTGGAAGAGCTCAAGCGCCTGGACCGGGCAGCATAAAACCATCGCCGGAGGGGCTTCCTCCGGCGATATTCATTATTTATTTGGTATCCTGCGATGCCTTGCCCAGGCCAGGCCCGCCAGGCACAGCGTCATGCCCAGCCATAGCAGCGGCGCGGCCTGAAAACCCGTCAGATACCCGCCTATATGCACCAGCCTTGGGTCCGAGAGAAAGCCGCCCGCGCCGAACACGGCGGGCAGCAGGCTCCACACCTGGCTCAGCCAAGGGTGGGACAGGGGCAGAGCCGATACCCAGACGAACAGCATCATCGCCCCGAAGCTGACCGCCATAGCGGAGGTGCCGCCCCTCGTGCACAGGCTCACCGCCATCACGAAGGCGGCGTGGACAAGGCTCGCGACAAGATACACGCCGCAGACGGTGAGCGCCAGCTCCCGCACGGTCATGGGCGCGCCGTAGGCGGGGTCCATCAGCTGCTGCACGGCTGTGGCGGCGTCCTCCGGCCCCAGCAGGACCAGGCTGGTCCCGGCCAAAGCGGCCGTCATGCACACGGCCCCAACCAAGCTCGCCGTGAGCCCGGCCAAAAACTTGGCGGCGTACAGGGGCGTCTTGCCATACCGGGCACACTGGATCAGGGCCTCCGTGCGCCGCTGGCGCTCCATGGGCCAGAGCCCCGCCAGAGCGATGATGGCGAACAGGAAGATGGATATGTTCACCACATAGGCCGACTGGGCGATCTCGGTCCAGCCCCCGTCGGGATAGCCGGTGAGGGTGAGCGGCGTTTCCAGCTCCGCCGCCTGCTCGTCCCACCAGGCCTTAGCCCCGTCGGACAGGCCCCAGAGAGCATAGTTCCGCTCCCGCCGGGCGTCCAGGGCGGCGTAATAGTCCTCAACCGTCAGGTCCGACCTCATGTTCTCCGCCCCGACGATGCTCCACACGGTGTAATACACGTCCCCGTACTGTCCGTCCGTGATATAGCCGTCCAGGGTCCACGGACCGGCGTCGCTGCCGTCCCGATGGGTGACGGTGAAGCTGTGCTCGTTTCCGTTGTCGTCCGTGTAAGAGGTCGTGGTCTCCACCAGTATGCCCTGCTGGGCGATGGCTTCCCGGATGAGCTCTGTGTCCAGGACACGGCCGTCCAGCCCCGCCGGGTCCTGCCTCTTGCGCTGGACGATCTCATAGAGGGAAACCCACCGGTCCCCCTGCCCGGTCGCGTCGCCGGAGACGTACATCTTTCCGATGACCGTGCTGGCCGGGAGAAAGGCCGAGACCGCCGTCAGAATGGCCAGCGCGGCCCATAGCATCTTCCGGTGCAGGAGCTTTTTCAGCTCGAATCTGTACAGCGTTCCGAAATTACCCATCGTCTTCCTCCCCGCCGAATTGGGCCAGATAGAATTTTTCCAGGTCTTCCCCCGCGTCCCAGGCCCCGTCGTGGACGATCTGGCCGGCCTTCATAATGAGCACCCGGCCCGCGATATGCTCCACGTCGGAGACGATGTGGGTGCTCAACAGCACCACGCTGTCCCGGCCCAATGCGGCGATCAGGTCCCTAAACCGGACCCGCTCTCGGGGGTCCAGGCCGGCGGTGGGCTCGTCCAGGACCAGCAGCTTCGGGTCGTTCAACAGGGCCTGGGCGATACCCAGCCGCTGGCGCATGCCGCCGGAATAGGTCCTGACCTTCTTTTTCGCCGCGTCCCCCAGGCCCACCATATCCAGCAATCCCAGGCTTTTGCGCCGGGCCGCGGCCTTGTCCAGCCCCTTCAGCGCGGCCATATACAGCAGAAAGTCCAGACCCGTGAAGTCCGGGTAATAGCCGAAATCCTGAGGTAGGTAGCCGAGAATGGCCCGGTAGTCCTCCGCGGACACGTCCGCGCCGTCGAAGGTCACGGTTCCGGCGGTGGGCCTCAAAACGCCGCAGATAAGGCGCATGAGGGTGGTCTTGCCCGCCCCGTTGGGGCCCAAAAGTCCAGTAACGCCAGGGCTTAGACGCAAACTCACCCGGTCCACGGCGAGCTTGGACTGAAACTGTTTTGACAGCCTGTCAACTACTAATTCCATGACAGTTCCTCCGTTCGTTTGAAAGTGCCGCGATACTCCCACGCGGTCAGGCTCGCGGCCAGAAAAAGGACCGGCGGCCACCAGCGGAAATTGACCTGCGCGTAGGCGTTGAGGCCTGTGTGCAGGGCCAGGGAAAGCCCCGCCACCAGCACCGCCGCGGCGCCCGCGGCGTAAACGCCCATTGGTGCGCGCACCCTGCGCAGTAAAATATTTCCAAACAGGGCCGTGAGCAGATAAGGCGTCAACAGGTAAACCCCGGTTCTCCCAAGGCTTACAGGGCCCAACGGGGCCAGCAGAACAAGCATAAAAAGGTGGGTAAAACCAAGGGCGCACATGTGGGACATTTTTGCGCATTTTGGGCCAAAACGGGCGGTTCGTTCCAGCTCCTCCATGCCGTACAGGGCCGGGCGGCCCCCCTCCGTCACCAGCACCACCGCCGCGAAGGGCGTCAGCGCCGCCGTGGCCCACACCGCGTCTTTGGGCGCCAGCCGCCCCACGGCCAGGGCCAGGGCGAACACCGCCACAGACGCCGCCCAGGCGCTCTTGCGGATATACCCCGCCTGGCCCAGCAGAAAGCGCAGATAGCTCACCGGCGCGGGCGGCAATGACCGGAGAAAGGCCCGCTTCCGGACCGGTTCCGGGGCGGGAAAAGCCTTTTGCAGGGCTTTTTTCAGTTCTCTGTCGCTCATGGTTCGTCCTCCCGCAGCATTTCCCGCAGCTTCGCCAGCGCCGCGCCGGTCCGCCGGTACACGGCAAAACGGCTGAGGCCCAGTGCCCCGGCGATCACGGATACCGGCTCACAGTTGCCATAACGCATAAAAATCAACTCCTGTTCCTCCTGGGAAAGCGCCGCCACCGCCTGCCGCAGAGCCAGGCTCTCCACGGGGATGTCCTCTCCGGGCAGGTCCGCGGGCAGGGGCTCCGGCTTTTTCCGGCGGTACTCGTCCGCGCACAGGTTCCGGGCCACGGCATAGAGGTAGCGCAGGGCCTCGTTTTCCGTCCGGCACACGCCGGCGGCCAGCCATCGCAGGAAAGCCTCCTGGGTGGCGTCCTCCGCCGCCTGACGGTCCCCCAGCCGGTGACAGCAGAAGCGGTATAGCTTGTCGTAGAGCGTCTCGATGTCCATGGATGTGAAGGCTCCTTCACCTTGTATAACGGAGAAAAGGCAAAAATGTGCGGGGCCCTTAGAAAAAAGGGCCCCGTGATCATAAACATATACGGTTTTAGTCCGCGTCTTGCAGCACGTCCTTGTTGTCCATCAGGTACACGCCGCCGGAGGCGATGGTCAGCACCGCGCACAGCCACATAAGGCCGTTGGCCAGCGGCTCCAGGAAGCTCACGTCCACCGCCCGCAGCACCAGGATGGCCACCAGAGACAGGTCCTGGACCACCGTTTTCAGCTTGCCCCAGATGTTGGCGGCCACAACGCGGCCCTGCTCCGCGGCGGAGAGCCGCACGCCGGAGACGAGAAACTCCCGGAACAGGATGATGACCACCGCCACCACCGGGATGAGCCGCTCGGGGATGAGCACGATCATGACGGAGTAATTCAGTATCTTGTCCGCCAGCGGGTCCATGAACTTGCCGAAGTTGGTCACCAGGTGCTTTTTCCGGGCGATGCGGCCGTCAGCCATATCCGTCAGGCTCGCGGCCACGTACATGCCCGCCGCCAGCCAAGCCCATACGGGGCCGTTCAGCAGCAGAAACAGCACCATCAGCGCCGTCATGGCGATCCGGGCCAGGGTCAGTTTGTTGGGCAGATTCATGATACCGGCTCCTTTCCTGTCCTCAGGTCCCCCCATTGTATAGAAGCCCCGGCCGCCTGTCAAGGGGATGGATAATTTCTTCCTTTACAACCGGGGGAAAAATATTATAATATGTTATATGGAAACACGCTATGTGGGCCGGTTCGCGCCCAGCCCCTCGGGGTATCTGCACATGGGAAATCTGCTGGCCATGCTCCTGGCGTGGCTGGACTGCCGCGCCAACGGGGGCCGCATGGTCCTGCGGATGGAGGACCTGGACCCGGTGCGCACAAGGCCGGAATATGCCCAGGCCATCGCCGACGATCTGCGGTGGATGGGGCTGGACTGGGACGAGGGGTATCCGGACCCGGCCTGGTGTCAGTCCAGGCGCACGGACCTCTATGACGAGGCCTTTCACGCGCTGGAGGAAAAGGGGCTGGTCTACCCCTGCTGGTGCAGCCGGGCACAGCGTCTGGCCGCCGCCAACGCGCCACACCCCGGCGAGAAGGACCACGATCCCCGCTGCCGCTGCGCGCATATGACGGACTCCGCGCGGGCGGAGCGTCTGGCAAATGACCGGCCACCCGCTTGGAAGGCGCGGACGCCGGACGAGGTCGTGTCTGTCCCGGACGGACATTACGGCCTCTTCGCCGAAAATCTGGCTCAGGCGGGAGATTTCATCCTGCGCCGGGCGGACGGGGTGTACGCCTACCAACTGGCGGTGAGCGTGGACGACATGCGCATGGGCGTGAACCATGTGATCCGGGGCCGGGACCTGCTGTCCAGCGCACCAAGACAGAGCTGGCTGATAGGTGAGCTTGGCGGGACGCCGCCAGCTTACTGCCACCTGCCCCTGCTCACCGGCGGGGACGGGAAGCTGTCCAAGCGGGTGGGCAGCCAAAGCACGGAAACGCTCAGGAGCCGGTATGAGCCGGAAGAGCTGGTGGGGAAGCTGGCGTATCTGGCGGGGCTTATCCCCCAGGACGCGCCTATGGCGGCGGCGGAGCTGGTACCGCTGTTTTCCTGGGAGAAGATACCCCGCGAGGACATCCCCGTCGGGCAGGTCGAATGATAAAATATTGAATACATATACAATTACAATGGAGGTATGACCATGGACGACCTTCGCACGCGCCTTACAGCCGGCGCGCTGGACGGACAGCTTTTGACGCTGTACGGCGCCGCTCGGCTGGAGGAACAAAAACGCCGCTACGCCTATGTGCTGGACAAGTTTGACGAGACCTTCCGGCACCCGGCGGACGCCTTTTTCAGCGCCCCCGGCCGGACGGAGCTGGGCGGCAACCACACCGACCACCAGCACGGCCGGGTCCTGGCCGCCGGGGTGGACCTGGACGACCTGGCCGCCGCCGCACGTACCGACACGGGCAGGTTCCGGGTCCTGTCCGAGGGCTATCCAATGCTGGACGTGGACTTTTCCGATCTGGAACAAAAACCGGAGGAACAGAACACCTCCATGGCCCTGCTGCGGGGCGTGGCATCCCGGTTCGGGCAGCTTGGCTGCAAGTTCGGCGGCGCGGGCGTGGACGTGTACGTGGTGTCCGACGTGCCCGGCGGCAGCGGGCTATCTTCTTCCGCCGCCTTTGAGGTGCTGCTGGGGGCCGTGCTGAACGGGCTGTTCCACACCGGCTTCGACGCGGTGAAGCTGGCCCAGATCGGCCAGTACGCCGAAAACGTCTACTTCGGCAAGCCAAGCGGCCTGATGGACCAGACCGCTTCCTCCGTGGGCGGCGTGGTGGCCATCGACTTCGCCGACCCGGCCGATCCCATCGTGGAGCGTATCGACCTGGACCTGAGGAAAGAGGGCTATGCCCTGTGCATTTTGGACTCCGGCGCGGGCCACGCGGACCTGACGGGGGAATACGCCGCCATCACCGACGAGCTGCGGGCCGTGAGCCGCCACTTCGGCCACGATGTCCTGCGGGACGTGAAGCCGGAGCAGTTTACCCCCGCCATCCCGGCGCTGCGGGAAGAGGCCGGGGACAGGGCCGTGCTGCGGGCCATGCACTTTTTCGACGAAAACGAGCGGGCTCTGGCGCAGGCGGAGGCTCTGAAGGCCGGGGACTTCAACCGGTTCCTGGCGCTGGTGCGTTCCTCGGGCCGGTCCTCGGCGCTGTATCTGCAAAACGTGGTGCCCACGGGCCAGACCGGCGAACAGGCGCTGCTGCTCACCATAGCGTTGAGCGAGCATATTCTGGCCGGCCGCGGCGCGGTGCGGGTCCACGGCGGCGGCTTCGGCGGTACGGCGCAGGCCTTCGTGCCGCTGGACATGCTGGACGCTTTCAAGAGCCGCGTGGAGGCCGTGCTGGGCAGGGACGCCTGCCGGGTCCTCTCGGTCCGTCCGGTGGGCGGCGCCGAAATCGCATAAGGAGACAGAGACATGATCGAGAATAATATCGCGGAGCTTTTGCAATACGCTCTGGCCAGGGGCCTCATCGGTCCGGACGACAGGACATGGGCCGCCAACCAGCTTCTGAGCGCCTTAGGGCTGGACCGGTGGGACGCGCCTGACGCCGGTCCCGCAAGGCCGCTGGAGGATATCTTAAAGGATATACTGGACTGGGCCGTGGAAAACGGCCGGTGCGAGCCCGGTATCGCCAGCCGGGACATCTTCGACACCGAGCTCATGGGCCGGCTCACTCCCAGGCCGAGCGCGGTGCGGCGGGTGTTCTGGGCCAAGTATATGCAAAGCCCTGAGACGGCTACGGACTGGTATTATAAGTTCTCTCAGGACACGGACTATATCCGCAGGTACCGTATCGCGAAGGATATGAAGTGGGTCACGGCCACGGAATACGGCGAGCTGGACATCACGGTGAATCTGTCCAAGCCGGAGAAGGACCCAAGAGCCATCGCGGCGGCAAGAAATGCACCACAGAACGCCTACCCCGCCTGCCAGCTCTGCGCGGAGAATGAGGGCTATGCCGGCCGGCTGGACCATCCCGCGCGGCAAAATCACCGGATGATCCCCATCACGCTGGATGGGCAGGACTGGTTTTTCCAGTACTCCCCCTATGTCTATTATAACGAGCACTGCATCGTGCTGAACGCCCGGCACATCCCCATGAAGATCGACCGGTCCACCTTCCGCAAGCAGATGGATTTCCTGCGGCTGTTCCCCCACTACTTTTTGGGCAGCAACGCGGACCTGCCTATCGTGGGCGGGTCTATCCTGAGCCACGACCACTTCCAGGGCGGGCGGTACACCTTCGCCATGGAGCGGGCAGATATCGAGACGTCGGTCACGTTCCCCGGATTCGAGGACGTGCAGGCCGGCATCGTCAAGTGGCCTATGAGTGTGGTGCGTATCCGCTGCGCGGACCCGGACCGGCTCATTGATTTGGCGGATAAGATATTGCTGGCCTGGCGGGGGTACTCCGACCCGGCGGCGGAGATATTCGCCGAATCCAACGGCGAAAAGCACAACACCATCACCCCCATCGCCCGGATGCGGGGGGATAAATTCGAGCTGGACCTGGTGCTGCGCAACAACCGGACCAGCGAGGAATACCCGCTGGGTATCTTCCACCCCCACCAGGAGCTGCACCACATCAAAAAGGAGAACATCGGCCTGATCGAGGTCATGGGGCTGGCGGTGCTGCCGGCGCGGCTCAAGACGGAGCTGGCCGCTCTCGCGGACGCGCTGGTGAAGGGGGACGATATCAGCGCCGACGAGCAGCTTTCCAAGCACGGACCCTGGGCCGACGAGCTCAAGGAAAAGTATACGTTCACCGCCGACAATGCCCTGGCCATTTTGCAGGACGAGGTGGGCAAGGTGTTCGCCAAGGTCTTGGAGCACGCGGGGGTGTATAAGCGGACGGATGAAGGGAAAGCGGCGTTTTTACGGTTTGTGGAGAGTGTGAGGTAAATACAGCGTGTGCAAGGCCCTGCCGGGTGCGGCAGGGCCTTGTTGATCGTTATTCCACCTTTTCCACGCTCTCGGCCAGGGCCAGGACCGCGTCCCGGTCCGCCGTTTCCCCGCCCGACATGTCGACGCTCACGATGAAGAGCAGGTCCGCGCTGTCGTCGTACCACCACACCTCGCCGTGGATCGCCGTCATCGCCAGCAGCGCCGGGCAACCCCGGACCGTCTCGTCCGTGACCTCACCGCCGGGCACTTTTTTCTCCAGGAAGGCGCGTATCAGGTCCGGGTATTCCTCCGGCGCCACGTCCCGGTCCAGAATGCGGCAATAGCTGAACCCGTCCGTCTCCGTTGCGTTGGGGAAAAACACGCTGCCCAGTGACAGCAGCTCTCCCCCCGCCAGTCCCAGCTCGTCCGCGGGCTGCTGGGAGGCGCTGAGCGTGTCGGCAAACTCTGCCGGGAGTTGGCTGGGCGCGTAGCGGCCCAATTCCTCCACCGCGTACGCCATAAAGTTGTCATATTGCGCCGACAGGTCACCGTGGCCGGAGTACCGCTCTTCCTCCCGCTGGCGCAGCACTGGCAGCATGTCGGCGGTGGCCGGGTGGGGCGTGCCGTCGAAGCGGTCCGCCAGGACGGCGAAATCGATGCTGTCCGCGATGGTCTGCAGGTCCTCTCTGGTGACGCCATCGGCGCTGCCCGCGCCCACGCCCACACAGATGTAAGCGCCGGCACTCTCCGTCATGATATCCGCGCCGTTGGGCGAGAGATACAGGTCCACGCTCCTGCCGCTGGCGGTGGTATACTGCCAGGCCTCGCTGTCCTCGCTTATCTCCACCCCGCCGGAGATCATGGCAAAGGAGCCTTTGGCATTGACGAACATGCTCATGCCCACCTGGCGGTCATCGGACAGAAGCTCCTGAAATTCCGCCTTGAAGCTGCCGTCGTCGTAGATATACCCGCCCACGTCGTAGTCCTCCGCCCAGGGCGCAAGGCCGCCATTGAAAAACGGCTCCGTGCCCAGGGCCTCGTACAGGTCACGGGAACAGTAATAGGCCGCCATGTCCTGATGGAGGGTCAGGCCGTACTTGGCCACGATGGCGTCCAGCGCATCCGCCTGATCCTGAAAGCAGGCCTGATAGAGGTGGGCGTAGTTGTCCGGCGTCTCATGCCAGGAGTCGTCCACGCCAAGGGCCTTCCAGGGGTCATTCTCCCGCGCCTTTTCCCACCACTGGCTCTGCCACGCCTCCCACTCGGTGTAGGCCGCGTACTCCGGCGTGCCCTGATAGCCGGTGAGCGACACCCGGGTCCATGGCCGCTCCGCCGCCTCTTCCTCTGTCTCCAG
>CANQQB010000043.1 GCA_947625845.1 uncultured Oscillospiraceae bacterium | reverse complement strand
ATCACCGGCGTTCCCGTGTGCATCATCGGCATCTTCCTGATCGGCTCCATCGCCCGTAAGATGGGCCAGAAGATGTGTCTGCTGGTGGGCACCTGGGGCTCCATCCTGTCCGCCATCGCGCTGGGCGTGCTGATCTGCTTTGCCCACGGCGGCAACATCTCCTGGCCGACCTTCAGCCTGACCAACTTCTCCACCTACGCCAACCTGATCAAGCCGTCCAACTGGACGTTCCTGGGCATCCTGTACATGCTGCTGTACATCATCATGAAGTCCTTCTCTCAGATGAGCGGCAACATCGTCATCCCCATGACGGCGGACTGTGCCGACTACGAGGTCTACCGCTCCCGCCGTTACGTCCCCGGCCTGATGGGCACCCTGTTCAGCTTCGTGGATAAGCTGATCTCCTCCCTGGCCGCCACCCTCGTGGCTATCTTCTACTCCTGGATCGGCTACAAATCCACGCTGCCCACCGAGTCCGACCCGTACACCACCGGCGTTCTGGTCGTGACCCTGCTGTGCTTCCTGGGCATGCCCATGATCGGCTGGATCCTGAACGTGGTCGCGATGAAGTTCTACCCGCTGACCAAGGAAAAGATGGAAGAGATCCAGGACGAGATCGCTGCCATCAAGGCCGAAGCCGCCGCCGGCAAGTAAGCTGCCCGGACGCTTTCGCCAAAAGATCTCCTATCCCCTATGGGGCGACCCATAGGGGATTTTTACAAAGATGAACTTCGCGCCGGTCCGGCGCCCAGGAGGTATCCCCCCATGGCAAAAGGCAAGAACACCAAGCAAAACAAGTCCGGCGCGCCCAAGAAGCAGGCCCAGGCGCCCATCATGACCCGGCCCGAGACCGGCAGGGGCGCGGATAAGACCCTGACCGACCTGGACTTTGAGCGGCAGGCCGCCCAGCGGGCCGCCGGGCAGGAGGAATCCACCTACGGCATCTGGCGCTATGTGTGGAAGATCAACCAGTTCATCAACAGCCACCGCAAGCCCCACAAATTCAAGAAAAAAACCTACATGTGGCTGATGCTGTTCACCGGCTTTTTCGGCGGGCACCGGTGGTATCAGGGCCGCTATATCCTGGCGGCGCTGATGACGGCGTTTTTCTGGACGGGCATCCCCACCATCCTGCTGGTGACCGACCTGATGGAGGTCATCCCCATCAAGCCGGACGAAGACGGTTACATCATTCTCTCCTAGTCAATAAAAAAACAGCCCCTCCGGTGTGAACCGGAGGGGCTGTGCTTATCCTGTGGAGTTTCAGATCACGTAATCGTTCCCGGCGGCGGCGTTGGCCCGGTCCAGAATGTCCTGCAACGTGATGTTGCCCAGGTAGTCGGTGACGACCTTGTACAGTCCCGCCCACATGTCCAGCGTGGCGCAGGAGCCGCACCGGTCGCAGGTATTCACGTCCGCGTCCAGACACTCCACCGGAGCAAGACTGCCCTCCACCAGCTCCAATATCTCGCCCACGTTATAGTCCTTGGGCTCTCTTGCCAAACAGTAGCCCCCCTGGGGGCCCCGGACGCCTTTGACCAGCCTTGCCTTGCTCAGCAGGGTCACGATCTGCTCCAGGTATTTCTGGCTCACGCCCTGGCGGGCAGCCACGTCCTTGAGCGTCACCAGCCCGTCGCCGCTGTGCTGGGCCAGGTCGACCATGGTCCGCAGGGCGTATCTGCCTCTGGTGGTTATCTTCATCCCGCCGCCTCCTAAAAACTTACAGCTTCTCCATGGCCGCCTGCACGTCCGCCTCGCAGGAGCGCATGGCCAGGATGGTCTTTTCCATGAGCTGCTCCAGGGGCCAGCCCAGCATGTCCGCGCCCTTTTGGATGACCTCCCGGCTGCACCCGGCGGCAAAGCCGGCGGACTTGAACTTCTTTTTCAGGCTCTTGACCTCCATGTCTTGCACGCTCTTGGAAGGGCGCATCAGCGCCGCCGCGCCGATAAGGCCGGTGAGCTCGTCCGCGGCAAACAGCACCTTTTCCATCTCCAGCGTGGGCTCCATGTCCACGCCGGTGAGGCCGTAGCCGTGGCAGCAGGTGGCGTGTATGGTGGCCTCGTCCACGCCGGCGTCGCGCATGAGTTCCTGCTGCTTGACACAGTGCTGCTCCGGCCACATCTCAAAGTCCAGGTCGTGCAAAAGCCCCACCGTGGCCCAGAAGTCCGCCTGATCACCGTAGCCCAGGTCGTTGGCGTACCAGCGCATCACGCCCTCCACCGTCAGCGCGTGTTGCAGGTGGAAGTGGTCCTTATTGTATTTTGTGAGCAACGCCCACGCCTCGTCTCTCGTCATAGTTGTTCCTCCGTTTGGAATATCGTCCCGCCGCCCAGAACTATGTCCCCGTCGTACAGCACCACGGCCTGGCCGGTGGTCACGGCCCGCTGGGGCTTATCGAAGACCACTTCCAGCTCGTCTGGCCCGGTCTGGACGACCTCGGCGGGCTGCTCCGTCTGGTTATAGCGCACCCGCGCCTTGCACCGCAGCGGCCTGTCCAGCCTATCAAAGGGGATAAGGTTGATATTTCTCGCCCGCAGCCGCCGGGAGAACAGCTTCTCGTTCCCGGCCAGGACCACGGTGTTGTCCGCCACGCGCTTTTCGCACACATAAACGGGCTTGCCCGCTGCCACGCCAAGGCCACGACGCTGGCCTATCGTATAGCCGATAAGACCCTTGTGCCGGCCCAGGACGTTGCCGTCCTCGTCAAGGAAATCCCCGGCGGGGTAGTCCTTCCCGGTGGTCCGGCGGATGAAGGCGGCGTAGTCCCCGTCGGGGACGAAGCAGATGTCCTGGCTGTCCCGCTTGCGGGCGTTGAGAAAGCCGTTTTCCGCCGCCAGTGCCCGCACCTGGTCCTTGGTCATGTCCCCCAAGGGAAAACAGGTGTGGGCAAGCTCGTCCTGGGTGAGCATATAGAGCACATAGCTCTGGTCCTTTTCCGGACCCGCCGCCTTTTTTAAGAGCCACCGGCCGTTGGCGTCCTGTACAATGCGGGCGTAATGCCCGGTGGCCAGGGTATCGCAGCCCAGCACCGCGGCCTTTTGCCGCAGCAGGTCGAATTTCAGGTACCGGTTGCACTCGATGCAGGGATTCGGCGTGTCTCCGGCCTCGTAGGCGGCGATAAACCGCTCGATGACCTGGCGGCGGAAGCTGTCACCCATGTTGAACACGTAAAAGGGCATCCCCAGCCGGACCGCCACGGACCGGGCGTCGGCCGCGTCATCGGCGGTGCAGCAGGTCTTGTCGCTTGCCGTCTCGCCGTCAAACAGCTTCATGGTAGCCCCCACGCACTGGAAGCCTTCCCGCTGCATGAGCAGGGCGGCCACGCTGGAGTCCACGCCGCCGGACATGGCGATCAGCGCCTTTCCCGGCATTTCCCCCACGAACTTATTCCTCCGTTGGGGTGTGGTCGTGCTCGTGGGCACAGGCCATATCGCAGCCGAACACGGCCGGGTCGTAGGCGATATTGTTCTTGTCGTAATAGTCCTTCACCGCAGCCCGGACCGCCTCCTCCGCCAGCACGGAACAGTGCAGCTTGTGTGCAGGCAGACCGTCCAGGGCCTGGGCCACGGCCTTGTTGGACAGCTCCAGAGCCTCCTCGATGGGCTTGCCCTTGATCATCTCCGTGGCCATGGAAGAGCTGGCGATAGCGCTGCCGCAGCCAAAGGTGATGAAGCTCACGTCGGTGATGATGCCGTCCCGGACCTTGATATACATGCGCATGATGTCGCCGCAGACGGCGTTGCCAACCTCGCCGATGCCGTCGGCGTCCTCCATCTTCCCCACGTTCCGGGGGTGCTGGAAGTGGTCCATAACTGTGTCGCTGTAAAGTGGCATTTTGTTAACCTCCTTAAATCAGGTGGGGCGTCAGGCCCCGCTCCAACTCGTCCCACACCGGGGACATGCCCCGCAGGTAGTCCACCACCTGGGGGACGGATTCTATAATATGGTCGATCTCCGCCTCGGTGTTCATCCGGTCGATGCTCAGGCGCAGACTGCCGTGGGCGATCTCATGGGGAAGTCCCAGGGCCAGCAGCACGTGGCTGGGGTCCAGGGAGCCGGACGTACACGCGCTGCCGGAGCTGGCGGCGATGCCCCTGGCGTCCAGCAGCAGAAGAAGGCTCTCTCCCTCGATGCCCTCGAAGCAGAAGTTCACCGTGCCCGGCACCCGCTTTTCCCGGTCGCCGTTCAGGCGGCTGTGGGGAATTTTGGAAAGCCCCTCGATGAGCTTTTCCCGCAGGCCGGTGACATAGGCCATATCCTTATCCAGATCCGCCGTGGCCTCTTCCAACGCGGCGGCCATTCCCACGATGCCGGCGATATTCTCCGTACCGCCACGCTTGCCCCGCTCCTGCTGACCGCCCTCTATCACGTTCACCAGGGGCACGCCCTTGCGGGCATACAGCGCGCCCACGCCCTTGGGGCCGTGGAACTTGTGGGCCGCCATGGACAGCATATCCACGTCCAGGGCCTTCACGTCCACCGGGATATGGCCCACGGCCTGGACCGCGTCGGTGTGGAAGAGCACGCCGCGCTCGCGGCAGACCTTGGCGATATCCGCAATGGGCTGGACGGTGCCGATCTCGTTGTTGACCATCATAATGGTCACCAGGGCCGTATCGTCTCGTATGGCTGCGGCCACGTCATCCGGCGTCACCACGCCGTTTTCGTGCACGTCCAGCAGCGTCACCTCATAGCCCTGCTTTTTCAGCTTCTCCAGCGTGTGCAGCACCGCGTGGTGCTCAAAGGCCGTGGAGACGATGTGCTTTTTCCCCTTCCGGGCTCCCAGTGCCGCGCCGGAGAGGATGGCCTGGTTGTCGGCCTCGCTGCCGCAGCCGGTGAAATAGATCTCCTTGAAGTCCGCGTTGATGGCTTTCGCCACGGTCTCCCGCGCCCGCTGAAGACCCTCCGCAGCCCGCTGACCGGGGCTGTGCAGACTGGAGGCGTTGCCGTAAACCTCCGAGAAATAGGGGAGCATGGCCTCAAGGGCCTTGGGGCTCACGGCGGTGGTCGCCGCGTTGTCCGCGTATACATACATAGTGTGCAAAAATCCTCCGCGTTAATTTCCAGAAGCAGTATAACCCTCATTTCCTAGTCTGTCAATGGGTATTAAAAATTTCCCGGTAAAATACCGGGAAATTTGGTGTGCTATTCCATTTTTCGCTCAGGACCCGCTCACGCCGCCGTCCTCGGCGGTAGCCTCGGGGACGTTTTCATAGTCCCACTGGTGGTCCGTCAGGGTCATCCAGTTGCTGGTGACGTTGAAGTAGCTCCAACTCTCCGGCGGTTCCCCCACATCCCATGTGGTGTCCGCGCAATACCACTTCCCGTCCAGCCGGACCATGTTCCAGGCGTGGTCCGCGGTGCTGCCACGGGAAGCGCCCACCACGGTGACGCACTCCACGCCGGCCATATCCATCAAAAGCTGGAACGTGGTAGCGAAGCCCAGGCACACGGCCTTGCCGTTGTGCAAAAGCCCGTAGGGGTTATAGGAGTCCGGGTCCATCTTACCCAGCTTGTCGTAGTGGTCCTGGTCATATTCCCCGTGACCGGTCACCCACTGGTACAGTGCCCGCTCCTTCTCATAGTCCGTCATGTCCGGCGTCAGCGCCTCGTCCAGGACTTGGCTCGCCAACTCAAAGATGGCCGCGTCCTTTTCGGACAGACCGGACGCGTTGCCGCTGTCCCAGGCATCTAAAATGGCGGCGGTGTCATAGAGGGTCATGTCGTCCTTGCCGGGTGGGTCGAAGGGGACTCTCGTCATGGCCTCGTAGCTGCGGGAAAAGGCAGCCGCAGCCGCGTCCGGGTCCTGGCATATGAGCAGCGCCGCGTCGCCCTGCTCGGAGAAGGCGGCCTTGGCGTCGTGGACGATGGCAGCCTGCTCCGGCTCGTAGCCGGTGAAGTCGCCCTCCCGGACGGCTATGTAATCCTCCAGGGCCCTGGCCGCCTTTTGAGCGGTCTTTTCATTTTCCGTGCGGATGACCGCGATCTCGAAGGCCTCCGTGCCCCCGGCCCGGTAGATGGCCGCGTCCGACCAGGACCCTTCCTCCAGGCCGTATACCTCCGTCAGGTAATAGGCGACGGTCTCCGCGTCCCGCGTCTCATGCACCGGCTCCAGGTCCGCCAGGGGCTTGTTGCAGCCGGTGCGGACGATATACCAGGCCACGCTCCGTGCGGATGGCGGTTCGCTGTCGGGTCTTTCGCCCGCTCCGCACGAAGCCGCTGTCATCACCGCCGCCAGCAGCAGGGCTATGCGTTTTTTCATTTGCAATACCTCCTGGGGTTGATCGATTGGCCCGCTCAGCTGCCGATGGAGAGATACAGGTCGTTGCACAGATCGCCCGTGGCGTTGAAGGTGGCCGCCTCGAAGATCACGTCCTGCACGCCGTAGGTCTCCACCATATGGGACACGGTCTCGTCGGTGTAGCGGAAATCCACCCAGTAGGTGTACTCATAATGGTCCACCAGCCAGGGGATGAACGCGTTGCCGTAGGAGTCCTTGACCACCATGACGGCGCTGCCGTCGTGGATGTTGGGGTTATGCAGGCTGCTGAATGGCTGGTCCGCCGCGGAGAAGATGCAGTACCACTCGGAGTCGGGGTAATCGAACATGTCGTTGATGATGCGCCAGTCGTACTCCGAGCCGTCCCGCTGGACCATGTGCATGTCCCGGTCGGTGGAGTCCTCGGCGTTGACGCACATGGGGTACCAGGCATGGACCGTGTCCGGGTTGGCGGCCAGCACCGGGGACTGGTCCGCGCTGCGGTAATAGCTGCCCAAATAGGTCCCCGCGCCGAAATCTCTCGTCTTGAACTGGTCCAGGGTGTGGGGCGTCAGGCCCTTTTCCTGGCAGAAGATCTGATAGGCGTAATAGGCGCCAAGCTGGGTCCAGTGGTGGTCGGTGCGGAAATAGATATACTCGGCGTTGTGCTGCCGCAGGGTGTCGTACACGTCCAGGGCGTGGATGCCGGGATCCAGCTTGCCCACGATATAGTCGATGGCGGCGCCCTCGTCGCTGCAGCCCATGTCTGCCCACACGGTCTCGTCCAGCATGACGCTGGCGCTGATGGGTACGTTCATCACGTACATGTTCACCTTGCCGCCGATGTTCTGATAGATCTGGTTCATGGTGGCGATATAGTCGTCCGCGCCGCTCTGGCTGAAGCCGTACATGCCGTAGGCCGCGCCGTTGGTGATATAGATGCCGTTGTTGAACTCGCCGATCTCATGGACCGTGCCGTCGGGCACGGGCGTGGGGGTGGGCAGCGGCGTGGGACTGGGGGTGGCGTTGGGGTCGGGGGTAACGTCCGCGCCGGGGACCGGGATGGCGTCCGCCGCCATATTGGTCCCCACAAGCTGGGTACCCCGCTTGCCATAATGGCTCTCCAGCTTTTTCTGGGCGGAGATCATCTCCTCCCGCATGGGATAGGTGTCCGCGTACCAGGTGTCCACGCCGCTGAAAAAGCTGCCGTCCCAGAACCCCTTGAGGGTGACGGCGGGAAACTCCGTCAGGGTCCGGTTCTCCTGCAGCGACGTCTTCGGCCGCAGGAAGAACAGCAGCCCCAGCACGCACATGGCCGCCAGCACCGAGGCAAACACTATGAGCTGCACCGCCTGTACCAGCCGGTCGGTATCGCGCCTGTCCTTCATAGACCGTTCGCCTCCTGTCAGAATTGGAAATAGAGGAAGGGGTTATAGCTGTCACCCACCAGGGCCATAGCCGCCAGCACCAGCAGCGCCGCCGGATGGACCGCCTCCCAGACGGCGTTGAGCCAGTAGAACAGGGCGTTTCTGCGGCCCAGGTTCCGCAGCACCGTGCGCAGCGCCTTGCCCACCGGCGTGCACGCCACGCAGGCCAAAATCAGAAAATAGATGTTGTTCCTGAAAAGCAGGGACACCGTGGAGCTGGAAAAGCCGTTGTGGTTCAGGCCGAACAGCCCCTTCAGCGCCGTGCCCAGCAGGCCCATATCCGTGAATTTGAAGATGATCCAGCTAAACGTGACCAGAATGAGCACGCCCCCGTGGCGCACGATCTGGGGCAGCCACCGTTGGCCCTCCTTGCCCAGCACGAACCGCTCCACCGCCAGCAGCGCTCCGAAATACAGGCCCCACAGGATGAAGTTCCAGCTGGCCCCGTGCCACATGCCGGTGAGGAACCACACCACGAACAGGTTCAAAAGCTGCCGGCCCGTACCGCACCGGCTCCCTCCCAGAGGGATGTACACATAGTCCCGGAAAAAGCTGCTCAGGGAGATATGCCACCGCCGCCAGAACTCGGTGACGGAGCCGGACATGTAGGGATAGTTGAAGTTCTCCCGGTAGTGCAGCCCGCACATGAGCCCCATGCCGATGGCCATATCGGAATAGGCGGAGAAGTCCAGATATATTTGCAGCGTGAACGCCACGGCCCCCAGCAATACCCCCATGGCGGGCACGGCCGAGAGCGTCTGGGCATCGGATACCAGAAGCTGGTCCGCGATGACGGCGCAGCCGTTGGCCAGCACCGCCTTTTTGGCAAGACCGACGGCAAACCGGCTGATGCCGGCGCTGACCTCACCGGGGGTGATTGTCCGGGCCGTCAAATCGTCGTTCACGTCCTTGTACCGGACGATGGGGCCGGCGATGCACTGGTGGAAGAGGCTGGCATACAGAAGCAGCAGCCAGTACGTCCGCTGAGCCTCCACCTCGCCCCGGTACACATCCGCCACATAGGAGATGAGCTGGAAGGTGTAAAACGATATGCCGATGGGCAGCACGATGTCGGGAATGACCTTGGGCACGCCCGTCAGGGCCTGGACGTTTCGCAGCAGAAACCCCAGATACTTGAACACGCCCAGTATGACCAGGCACAGCGCCACCGTTATGATAAGCCAGAGTCTGCGCTGCTCGTCCGGCGCGTCCTCGATGCGTATGGCTCCCCACCAGCAGATCAGGACCATGCCCAGCAGCAGCAGAAGGTACCGCGGTCCCGCCCAGCTGTAGAAAACCAGGGAGAACGCGAGCATAGCGATATTCTTTGCCCTGGGCGAGGTCAGGAATATCTGGCTGATCAGATTCGCCGGCAGGAACAGGAACACGAACAGCATGCTGGAAAAGACCACGGCCGCACCTCATACAGAATTATATCAATTATAATAGTACTTCAATCCTTTTCAAAAATAAAGAGGGTAACGCCGAATTTTAATAATTTTTGTCACACCAATAATTGTCTCACAGAGTTCGGCTCCGCAAAAGGAAGCGCCCCGTCCGTTCGGACGGGGCGCTCTGCCTTTCAAACGAATGTTTTATCCTTTGACGCCGCCGGCGGTGAGGCCGGAGGCCAGGTGTTTCTCGATGCACAGGAACAGGATGACCACGGGGATGGTGGCGAAGATGCTGGTTGCGAACATGTACTGCCACTGGATCATGTTGAAGCCGTTGAACACGTTGATGCCCACGGTGATGGGCTTGAACGTGTCGGTGCTTATCAGGGTCAGGGCCATGGTGTACTCGTTCCAGGCGTTGATGAACACGAAGATCAGCGTGGTCACGATGCCCGGCGCCGCCATGGGCAGCAGCACCCGGACCAGCGAGCCCATGGTGTTGCAGCCGTCGATCTTGGACGCCTGCTCCATCTCCGGGGAGATGGACAGGAACGTACCACGCAGCAGCCATATGGCGAAAGCCTGGTTGAACGCCGCGTTCAGCAATATCAGCCCCAGCAGGTTATTGGTCAGCTTCAGGTCCAGCATCAGCCGGTAAATGCCCATCAGCAGCACCACCGGCGCGAACATCTGGCTCATGATGACGGCCCCCAGGAAGATGCCCTTGCCCTTGAAGCGCATCCGGCTCATGGCGTAGGCCGCCGGGATGCCGCACAATATGGCGATGCACGTGGCGCCTCCGGCCACGATCAGGGAGTTTAAGAAGTAGCGCAAAATAGGCGCCTGCTTCCACACGTCCACGAAGTTGGACCACTTCCATTCCTTGGGGAACACGGTCATGTCCAGCGCGTACATCTCCTCCCGGGTCTTGGCGGCGGTGGTGAACATGACGAAGTAGGGGTACAGGATGACGATGCACAGTACGAACACGAACAGGTACAGCAGCATCCTGGTCCAGGGATTTTTCTTCCGATGACTTGTCATAGCTGATCCTCCTTTTCCGCCCGGAGGCTCAGGATCATGTAAATGCCCGCACAGATACACAGGATGACGAAGCCCACCACGGACACGGCGGCCGCCTGGCCCATGCGCCCGTTGGTGAACGCCAGCTTATAGAGGTATGTAGCCAAAGTGTGGGTCTTGTCCGCCGGGTCGCCCTTGGTGATGGTCCAGATGATGGGGAAGGAGTTGAACACGTATATGATGTTCAGCACCGTGCTCACCGTCAGGCTGGGCTTTAAAAGCGGCAGGGTGATGCGCGTCAGCTTCTTCCAGAACCCGGCTCCGTCGATCTCCGCCGCCTCGTAATAGGTCTCGTCGATGCTCTGCAGGCCGCTGAGCACGCAGAACGTGACGAAGGGGATGGTGACGAAGATGCCGATCCAGCACTCCCAGGCGAAATATGCCGCGGCGCTGGGCGTCCAGTTGACGTTCTGGCTGATGATGTGGAGCTTTTTCAGAATGACGTTCAGGGAGCCGAAGTCGGCGGAGATGATATACTTCCAGACGATGGACTGGATGATCAGGCTGGTCGCCCAGGGAAAGACCACGATGGCCCGGACGATCTTCCGGCCTGCGAATTTCTGGTTGAGCACCATGGCGATGATGAAGCCCAGCACCGTGGACATGCCCACCACCACCACCGTCCACACAAGGGTGTTCTGGAGGGTGTGCCAGAACTTGGACGAGGAAAAGATGGCCTGGAAATTCTCCAGACCGGCAAAGCCCTTGACCACGCCGGACCGGCTGATGTCCGACACGGACAGCCGGAACACCGTCACCACCGGCACGGCGATCATGCTGAGCATCAGGATGATGCTGGGCAGCATCCAGATATAGGGCTCCGCCTTTTTGAATGTCTTATGCTTGTTCATATCTGCCCCCCTTTTCCGGGATGCCTGGTACATGGTATAACAGGCGCTGCGCGCTGTTATACCAATTGTTGATACCGGCCGCGCTCCCGCTTGCGCGGAACCGCGCGACATGGTACATGGAATTGGAAACGGGGGCCGGACCAGGTCCGGCCCCCAGGTCATTTGCTCAGGGTTCGCGGTCGATGCTCGTCAGCCTCAGCCGGCGATATCCTCCTGCAGCGCGTCCAGGACCTCCTGGGCGTCGGCGCCCTCCAGGACCTGCTGCTCGGCGTCGATGACGCCCTGCTTCACGTCGATCCACTCGGCGCGGGAGGCGGGGTAGAAGTCGCAGTCAGCCAGCATGCCGCACCAGGTGGCGAAGTAGTCGTTCTCACCGGGCGTGCCACCGTTGGCCTCGCACTTGTTGAAGTTGGCGGCGTTCTCGGGCAGATACTCGGACGCGTCGCTGGTGACAGGCAGGAAGCCTTCGTACACCATGTACTCGGAGTAGACCTCCTGGCCGTAGAAGTAATCGAAGAACGCGCTGATGGCGGCGGTACGGGCGTCCTGATCGGGGGCGTCGTCGTCCTTGAAGGCCATCAGACGGTCGCACACGCCGAAGGCCACGGGGCTGTTGCCGCCGTTGGTGGGCATGGGGGCGACGCCGTAGTTGACCTCAGAGGTAGCGCTGATCATGTTGCAGGGACCGATCATCATCGCCAGGGAGCCGGCGTTGAAGGCGTCCTGCTGGGGATAACGGGTGGCGTTCATGGGGTCGGCGAAGCAGTAGCCGGCGTCCACCATCTCCTTGATGAAGTTGAGGGACTCCACGTTGGCCTCGCTGTTCAGGGCCCAGTTGCCCTCGTCGTCCACAAAGCCGCCGCCGTTGTTCCAGGTGTAGTAACCGAACGCGGCCTGGCCCTCATCGGAGGACACGTCCAGGCTCCAGGGGGTGATGTCAGGGTCGTACTCCTTGATCTTGGCGCAGGCTTCCTTCACCTCGTCCCAGGTGGTGGGCACTTCCGCGCCGGCCGCCTCGAGAATGTCCTTGTTGTAGAACAGGGACCGGACGGAGGCCAGGATGGGCAGAGCCCAGACGGTGCCGTCCAGCTCGTTGGCGTTCCAGAAGCTGGGGATGATCTTCGCCTTCAGCTCTTCGGAGGTGTACTCCTCGGCGGGCATCAGCAGATCGTCGGCCACATAGTCGGCGAAGGTGTCGATGTTCAGGATGTCGGGCGCGTCATCGTTGGTGATGCGGTTGGCGACCACGGTGTACAGGTCGTTCCAGGAGACGATCTCCACCGTCAGGTCGATCTCGGGATGGGCTTCCTCGAAGCCGGGGACGAACACGCCGTCCCACCACTCCTGGGTGTTGTTGCCGTACTGGGAGATGATGACGTTCAGCTCGGTCTTCTCGCCGTCGGCGAAGGCCATCGCGCCCAGAGAGAACACCATCGTCAGAGCCAGCAGCAGAGCGATAAGTTTCTTCATTTCTCGTTGATCTCCTTTTAATAAAATTTTATTGATCCGGGGCCAAAGCCCTTTCTCACGGGATATATCCGCCTGAACTCCCTCTTGTAAGACCCATTCTACTTGACAGGCGGCGTATATTATAGGAAAATCGAACGAAAACTAGAAAAATAATTCGTGTCGAATCGTACAAATGCACAATTTGACACGAATTTTGCTATTCGCGGTTTTTCTTTCTGTACTCCGTAGGCGTCAGGCCAACGGCGGCCTTGAAGACCTTGGTGAAGTAGTTATAGTCGCTGTACCCCACCGCCTCGGCCACGGCCGACACGGGCATGTCGCCTTCCCGCAGCATGGTCCGGGCAGCCTGCATGCGCCGCCGGGCCACGGCCTGGGTCACGGTCAGCCCGCCGGGAAGCTGCCTGGCCAGCGCGCACAGCTTGGTCGTTCCCATATTCAGGTCGGCGGCGATCTTTTTCAGGGACAGGTTTTCCCGGAACCGCTCGTCCAGGTACAATTCCAGCCGCTGCAGGTCCGTGTACTCCGCCGAGCGGATGATGCCCTCCCGTAAAATATACGTGGTCAGGGCCTGCAATATCTCCGCGTAGGAGGATGTCTGCTGGAACGTATACTGCCCCAGGGCCCAGAACGCCTCCCGCATCGCTTTTCTGTCACCCTGGTACCAGTCCAGGGAGCGCTCCGCCCGCTCCCACTGGCGCTCCAGGGGCGCGTCGTCCAGGAACTGGCCGAAGCTCAGGTAGGCGATAGGCACGCCGTTTTCATACAGCGGCAGCGTCACCTCGCACAGCCCCGCATGGCACCGGTAGCGATAGATGCCCTGTGCCGCGGCGCAGGCCGCCACGGCCTTTGCGTCGCATTCCTCGCACCGCCTGTGCCCTTCCGGGTCCGCGTTCACCAGGCGGCAGAACTCCTGGTGCCCGCCGAAGACCAGCACGTTCCGGCCCTCGCTGTCCAGGATGCTGGTCTTGACGCCTGTGACGGTATATAAGTTGTCCACCAGCCGTAGCAGCTTTGCCGTGTCGAACAGCAGCTTCATGGTCCGTCACCCGCCTTCACCGGCTTTGAAACAGCTCGTCGACGCGCACGCCCAGCACCTGGGCCAGGCCGTACAACTCGATGTCCGTGACGGTCCTGCGCCCCTCCTCGATGCGGCTGATGGAGCCTCGGCAGATATACACCGCCAGCGTTTCCAGCCGCTCGGAGAGGGTCCTTTGGCTCAGGCCCCGCTCCTGGCGGAGCCGACGGACCGTCTGGCCGACCATGTTCATTGCCTCGCCGTCTATCAGGCGCGCCATAGGAACATCCCTCCTCAATTGTCTTAAAACAGGACAATCCTATGGTATGATAAGAAAGCGGAAAATATGTCTTGTAACAGGACAAACCGGAGAATATGCCGCCCTCCGACGAGGGAGAGATATTATAATGTGATCCCCGGACCTCTCGGTCCGGGGATCGTCCTTGTTGAAAGCCTCCCCTGTGTAAGGGGAGGTGCCGAGCGATAGCGAGGCGGAGGGGTTGCTGCGGGGTCCCCACGCGGCACGCCTGTCGCGTGGGGAGAGGAGGAGCCGCGGGCTATCCGGGGTTTGCCGCTTACGGCAAATCCAGGCCTAGCCATGCGTGCTCCGACGACAACCCTCAGTCAGCGCCACATGCCATTCCTTACGGCTGCTTGCCGATGTAGGCCAGGATGCCGCCGTCCACATAGAGGATATGGCCGTTGACGAAATCGGATGCCTCCGATGCCAGAAATACCGCGGGACCCATCAGGTCCTCCGCCGTGCCCCAGCGGCCCGCCGGGGTCTTGGAGACGATGAACTGGTCGAAGGGATGGCGGCTGCCGTCCGGCTGGCGCTCCCGGAGGGGCGCGGTCTGGGGCGTGGCGATATAGCCGGGACCGATGCCGTTGCACTGGATGTTGGCCCCGCCGTACTCGGAGCAGATGTTCCGGGTGAGCATTTTGAGGCCGCCCTTGGCGGCGGCGTAGGCGCTGACCGTCTCCCGGCCCAGCTCGCTCATCATGGAGCAGATGTTGATGATCTTGCCGTGGCCCCGCTCTATCATGCCGGGGATCACGGCCTTGGCGCAGATGAACGGGCCCGTCAGGTCGATGTCCACCACCTGGCGGAAGTCCTCCGCGCTCATCTCCAGCATGGGGATGCGCTTGATGATGCCGGCATTGTTCACCAGGATGTCGATGCCGCCCAGGTCCTTTTCGATTTTCGCCACCAGGTCCGCCACCTGCTTCTCGTCGGTCACATCGGCGATATAGCCCTTGGCGTCCACGCCCTTTGCGGCGTAGTCGGCCAAGGCCTTGTCCATATTGCTCTGGCTGCGGCAGTTGAAGGCGATCTTGGCGCCCGCGCCGGCCAGGGCCGTGGCGATGGCGAAGCCGATGCCGTAGGCCGCGCCGGTGACCAATGCCACCTTGCCGTGCAGGGAGAATTTTTCCGTCATATCCATGTCTCGCGCCTCACTTCAATTCCCCGGTGGGAATGGTGTCCATGTCGTCGAAGGCCTGGTTCTCGCCGCCCATGGCCCAGATGAAGGTATAGCTGGCGGTACCGGCTCCCGCGTGGATGGACCAGGAGGGGGAGATGACCGCCTGCTCGTTTTTCATGACGATGTGCCTTGTCTCGTCGCCCTGGCCCATGAAGTGGAAGACCACCTCGTTTTCCGGGACCTCGAAGTACATGTACACCTCCATGCGCCGCTCATGGGTGTGAGCGGGCATGGTGTTCCACACGCTGCCCGGCTCCAGCACGGTCATGCCCATGGAGAGCTGGCAGGTGGGCAGCACATCCGGGTGGATGAACTGGTTGATGACCCGCTTGTTGCTGGTGGCGGCGTCGCCGCAGGGTTTTTTGGCCGCGTCGGCGATCTTCAAAAGCCGCGTCTCATAGCTTCTGTGCGCCGGAGCCGACACCATGTAGAACTTGGCGGGAGCCTCCGGACTGTCGCTGGAGAAAAAGACCTCTTTGGCTCCGCGGGTGATGTACAGGCAGTCCTTATAACCAAGCTCGTACACCGTGCCGTCCACGGCGATCTTCCCGGCGCCGCCGATGTTGAAGATGCCGATCTCCCGCCGCTCCAGGAAATAGTGGGTGCCGAAGCAGCCCCACACGTCGATGCCCTTGTCGATGCTCACGCTCTCCCGGACCGGCATGCAGCCCAGGGTGACCATCCTATCCACGTGGCTGTACACCGCCACGACCTGGTCAGGCCGGTACAGGTCCTGAATGAGAAACTCGTCCCGGAGCTGTTCGGTCGTATAGTGCTTCACGTCTCGGGGATTGCCGCTGTAGCGGATATCCATGTGATCGCTTCCTTTCTCAGTTTACGAAATCTTCCCGCATGGGGGCGAATATGTCCAGCAGCACGCCTGCCTGGCGGCAGACGCAGCCGTGGGGCACGCCGTCCTCCTTCAAAAGCGTGTCGCCGGCCCGGACGGTGCGGGTCTCGCCGTCGATGGTGAACTCGAACACGCCGCTGACCACATAGGTGATCTGGGTATGGGGATGGCTGTGCATGGCGCCCACGGCGCCTTCCCGGAAGGTGTTCTCCACGGCCATCACCCCGTCCGTATAGGCCAGCACCCGCCGGGTGACGCCCTCGCCGCCGGACTGCGGCTCGGTCCTGGCGTACTCCACCCAGCGCTGTTTTTTCTCGGGATAGTCCAACTGCTTCTCCTTTCCGCCGGAGGGGACGCGAACGCCCCGGCTGGGGATGATCCGCGCCCCCGGCGTCATTTTTCAAAATACTGGGGATACTTCTCCCGTATCGCGCTCTCGTCGAACCGGTACCGGTTCAGGTGGGTCTGCATGACCGCGCGCGCCCCGGCCGCATCGCCGCGCCTGACGGCGTCCAGTATCAGCGCGTGGTCCTGCACGATCTTCAGATCCTTCACGCTGTCCAGCGACATCCGGCGCACCCGGTCGAAGTGTATGAGCAGGTTTTGCATCAGCGCGTAGATCTGCGTCTTCTGGGCCAGCTCGAACAGCGTCTCATGGAACTTGTCGTCCAGCCCCCGGATGTTCTCATAATAGCCGTTTTGCATGTAAAACTGCTGCAAATGCACGTTTTCCTCCAGCCGCAGCATGCCCTCCGGCGTGACCATCCGGCAGACCAGCTCCACCACGGCGCACTCCAGCGTGTAGCGCATGAACTGGGCCTGCTCCACCATGTCATAGTCGATCATGGCGACGGTGCTCCGCTTTTGGGGCACGACCTGGATGATCTTCACCCGTGCCAGCTCCATGATGGCCTCCCGCACGGGGGTGCGGGATAGTCCCATTTGCGCGGCCAGCTCATTTTCGCTGATCTGGCTGCCGGGGGCCAGGCCCAGGTCGATGATATTCTCCCGGATCGTGCGCAGCGCGTACATGCGGTCCGTTTCCTGGGGAAGACGCTCCAATAATGTCATCCTGTATGCCTCCTGTGTTCTTGAATATTAGCATACAGCGCTTGCCATTTGCCAATAAATGTCGTTCAGTGGACGTATTTTTTGAGCGTGGCGCGGATGGCGCCGGGACCGGCGGTCAGCTCCTTCAAATACCCCACCACCGCCTCGGCCAGACCCGCCTCGTACAGGTCCACGTTGAAGATGACCTGGTTGTGCAGGATAGGCGCAACCGCGCTCTCCACGTCCTGGTCCGGCTCCAGCTTCAAGCCGGCCACATATGGCGTGACCTCCCCCAGCATGGGGTCGTCGCTGCGCTCGAAAGGCTTGCCCTCGTCGTCCAGTCCCATCAGGTACCGCAGCCAGCCCGCCAGCACCAGCGGGATCAGCTTCAAGTCGTGCACGTCCTTATCGGTTGCGTCCATGTACGCCTTGATGGTGTTGCCAAACCGGATGGGGATCTTCTGGCTGGTGTCCAGGGCGATACGCTGAGGCGTGTCGGGCATAAACGGATTCGGCAGCCGCACGTCGATGACCGTGTCGATGAACTGCTTGGGGTCCAGGATGCCCGGGTCCACCACCACGGGCAGGCCCTCGGTGTAGCCCACCGTCTTGATAAGGCCCACCAGCTCCGGGTCCTTCATCTCGTCGCAAATGCGCTCATAGCCCAGCAGGCAGCCGTAGATGGCGAGACACGTGTGCAGCGGATTGAGGCACGTGCAGACCTTCATCTTCTCCACCTTGTCCACCGTCTCCCGGTCCGTGAAGATCACGCCCACGCTGTCCAGCGGCGGCCGGCCGTTGGGGAACAGGTTCTCAATGACCAAGTACTCCGTTTCCTCACTGTTCACGTACGGCGCGATATAGATACCGGCGGGGGTGATGGTCATCTCCAGCCCCTCCACGCCATCCGCCTCCAGCATCTTCTGCACGCTGGGGTCCGGCCTCGGCGTGATCTTGTCGATCATCGTCCAGGGGCAGGACAGCTTTTCCGCCGCGTACTGGACAAAGCCGGCGTCGACCAGACCCTTTTCCGCCCACTTTTCCGCGAAAGCGGTGACGAAGGCGCGAATTTTATCCCCGTTGTGGGAGCAGTTGTCCGTGCTCACCAGCGCCAGCGGCGTGCCGCCCGCCTGATACCTTGCATACAGCAGCGCGCACACCCGGCCCAGAAAGCTCCTGGCCTTGTCGGGACCATTTTCAAAGTCGGCGGCCACGTCGGCCTGGATATTGCCGGCCCCGTCCACCATGCTGTAGCCCTTCTCCGTGATGGTGAAGGTCACCATTTGCAGACTGTCGGCCTGGAAGTGCCCTTTCAGCGCCTCAAAGTCCTCCGTGCCGGGAGCGCAAAGCAGATAGTCCTTCACGATGGAGCATATGACCGTCTTGTCCACGCTGCCGTCGGACTTGAGCGTCGCCAGGATGGAGTAGTTGTCGTTGGGCTGGTGCATGCCCTCGCCCTCTCGGTTCACGGCGATGACGCCCCTATCCATGACGCCCTTCTCGATCATCTCCTGCGCCAGCCGCGCCTGGAACGCCTTGAACAGGTTCCCGCCGCCAAACTGTATCCAGTAGGGGTGCTCCAGAGTCTTTTCGGTGATGTCGGCCCTGTCGAACGCCGGGATGTGGTAGCCCTTGGCCTCCCATGCCGCACGCTCGTTTTTCAGGCTCTCCGCTGTCAGCTTCATTTCCGGGTCGCCCCCTTCTCGATGGCCTCCCACAGGCCCTCGATGTACGTGGCCCCCAGGGCCCGGTCATAGAGACCGTAGCCGGGCATAGCCACCTCGCCCCAGATGCTCCGCCCGTGGTCCGGACGGATGGGGCCGGTGAAGCCGATCTCATACAGGGCCTTCACGATCTCGTACATGTCGAAGGTGCCGCAGGCGGAGGGGTGCGGCGCTTCCTCGAAGTTGGTGGGGCTGTGGAACTTCAAATTCCGCACGTGGGCAAAGTGGATACGGCCCTTGAGAGAGCGTATCATGTGAGGCAGGTCGTTTTTCAGGTTGGTGCCGTAGGAACCGGAGCAGAAGGTGACGCCGTTGTGGGGGTCGTCCACCATCTTCATCATGCGCAGGATATTTTCCTCGTTGATGATGATCCGGGGCAGACCGAACACGCTCCAGGCCGGGTCGTCCGGGTGGATGGCCATGTTGATGTCGTACTTGTTGCACACCGGCATGATGGCTTCCAGGAAGTACTTCAGGTTGGCGAACAGCTTCTCGTCGTCCACGTCCTTATAAAGGGCGAACAGCTCCTTCACCTTCGCCATCCGCTCCGGCTCCCAGCCGGGCATGACCGTGCCGTTCATGTCCCCGGCGATGGAGTTGAACATGTCCTCGGAGTTCAGGGCGTCCACCGCCTCCTGGGTGTAGGCCAGGGCTGTAGAGCCGTCGGGCAGCACACGGGCCAGCTCCGTGCGCGTCCAGTCGAACACGGGCATGAAGTTATAGCACACCATGTGGATGTCTTCCTTGCCCAGGTTCTCCAAGGTTTTAATGTAATTTTCGATGTACTCGTCCCGCTTGCCCAGACCGGTCTTGATGTCGTCGTGGATGTTGACGGACTCGATGCCGGCGATGTGCAGGCCGGAGGCCGCCACTTCCTCTTTGAGGGCATGGATACGCTCCTGGGACCAAAGCTCGCCGGGCTGGGTGTCGTACAGCGTGGTGATGACCCCGGTCACGCCGGGTATCTGCCGTATCTGCTGCAAGGTCACGGTGTCAAACTTCGACCCGTACCAACGTAATGTCATTTCCATATGCAGCGCTCCTTAACTTCCCAGCAGGTTGGGGATAAGCATACTGATCTGGGGCACGAAGGTGATGAGCAGCAGCGTGACCAGCATGCACAGATAGAACGGCAGCGTGGCCTTGACCACCTTTTCCATAGGCGTCTTGCCCACGGC
>CANQQB010000042.1 GCA_947625845.1 uncultured Oscillospiraceae bacterium | reverse complement strand
CCGCCCTGGATCATGAAGCCGGGGATGACCCGGTGGAAGATCAGGCCGTTATAGAACCCCTTGCCAGCAAGGGAGATGAAGTTGTCGACCGTGTTGGGAGCGATCTCCGGATACAGCTCCGCTTTGATGACGCCGCCGTCGTGCATGCGGATGGTCACGATTGGATTTTTCATGCGTTTGCCTCCTTGAATTTCCTGTCCATCTCGCGGCGGGCGCTTTTCACCGCCGCGTCGTCGCGCTTGTCATAGAGCTTCTTGCCCTTGCATAGTCCCAGCTCCACCTTCACCAGGCTGTCCTTGAAGTAAAGGCTCAGGGGCACCAGCGCCAGTCCCTCCTGCTGGACCTTGGCACCCAGGCGGACGATCTCCCGCCGGTGCATGAGAAGCCGCCGGTCCCGGTCCGGGTCCGCGTTGAAGTAGCTGCCCTGCTTATAAGGGCTGACGTGCATCCCCCGGACCCAGAGCTCCCCGTTCTTCACACGGGCATAGCAGTCCTTCAGATTCACCGTCCCGGCTCGGACGGATTTGACCTCCGTGCCGGTCAGCTCGATGCCCGCCTCGTAGCGGTCCAGGATGAAGTAGTCGTGGCGGGCCTTGCGGTTTTCCACGATCAGCTTGGTACCCTTTCCTCTGGCCGGCATGTGCGCACCTCCCCTGTTGCTGTGCTGGGAAACAACATTATAACGTATATTCCGCGATTTAGCAAATGAAACAGGAAACTGTTTGAAAAAAGTTTACAGTCTGGCAGTATAGTATACCATGTCGCGCGGTTCCGGCGTCAGCCGGGAGCGCGACCGGTATCATTAGCGCGTGGTATAACAGCGCTCTGCGTCTGTTGTACCATGTCGTGCGGTTCCGGCGCAAGCCGGGAGCACGACCGGTATCTTGGGGTATAACAGCGCGCAGCGTCTGTTATACCACGCCCTCACCGCGAAAAATAGCGGCGCAGGTCGTCGACGGCGCTGTCGGGCATCAGGCACATGCCCTGCTCCCGTGCGTGTATCTCCCACGCAGGGTCCACCGGGAAGCTCTCGCCGAACTCCCCCAGGGACGGACCCGCCGCCTCCGGCGTGAGCGTGAGCACATAGCCCCCCGGCACGGCGTACAGAGCGCTGTCCCCGCCGGGGCAGGTCAACGCTCCCGCCAGCAGCGCCTCCAGGTCGGCGAAATACCAGGCCGTCCGCCGGGGATGACCCGGCCGGGCTATGACCAGCGTGTCCTCCCCCGCGGCGAAGCACTCCGCCTCCGTCTCCGGCCAGGGGGTCAGTCCCCGCTCCGCCAGAGCCTGCCGGATCAGCGCCAGCATCTGTGCCCGGCTGGGGGCCTGCTCCCGGCTGATCCATATGGACACCGCCGTCTGTGTTGCCTGTACCGTTTTCATGATGGAGGTCCTCCCGCGCAATAAAGTCCATGGGACCATTATAGTGCAAATATTCTTTCTGTGCATAGCATAAAATTGTGGAAATTTGTAATGGAATGTGCTATACTGGGCAATAGGCGATATTATGTAACCTATTGGAAAGACCGGGGGTGTTTTCCATGGACTATACGGAGCGGCCTGTGCGCCGGGTCTGCGCCAGCCGCGGGCCGGTGGTGGAGGTGACGGAGGACATCGTGGCCCTGCCCAACGGCGCCACCAGCGTCCGGGAGGTGGTGCACCACCCCGGCGGGGTGTGCGTGGCGGCGGTGGACGGCGATGGCAACGTGGCAGTGGTACGGCAGTACCGCTACCCCTTCGGGAAAATGCTGCTGGAGCTGCCCGCCGGAAAGCTGGAGAAGGACGAGGACCCCTTTGACGCGGTGAAGCGGGAGTTGAGCGAGGAGACCGGCCTGGAGGCCGGCACCTGGCGGGACCTGGGCTTCATCTACGTCTCCCCCGGCATCTCCACGGAGAAGCTGTATCTCTATCTGGCGACGGACCTGCGCCAGGGCAAAGCCCATCCGGATCCCAACGAGTTCCTGGACGTGGAGACGATGCCCCTGGCGGAGCTGGCGCGGATGGCGATGGACGGCCGGGTGCACGACGCGAAAACGGTCGTAGTTGCGCTGAAGGCCCTGGCAATTCTTGGCGGGAATTGATTTTTCCCCCACGGTGTGGTACACTTATGGGTGTTCTGCCATATTGAACCGGCGTGTGTGTGCGCCGGCCTGACACTACATATTTTGGAGTTCCTATGGAAAAGTACGTTATTCGCGGCGGGAAGCCGCTGCACGGCGAGGTGGAGATATCCGGCGCGAAAAACGCGGCGGTGGCCATCATCCCGGCGGCCCTTATGGTCCACGGCGTGTGCCGGCTGGAGAACCTGCCTGAGATCAGCGATACGGATACCCTTCTGCGCATCCTGACCTATCTGGGCGCGAAGGTGCACATGATCAACCGCAGCACCGTGGAGCTGGACTGCACCCGCGTGCAGATGGACCTGATCCCGGACCAGATGTGGGACATGACCCGGCGCATCCGGGCCAGCTATTATCTCATCGGCGCGATGCTGGGCCGCTTTGGCCGCGCCCGCACAACGATGCCCGGCGGCTGCAACTTCGGCATCCGCCCCATTGACCAGCACATCAAGGGCCTGACCGCTCTGGGCGCGGACGTGACGCTGTCCGGCGGCTTTATCTGCGCCTCCGCGCGGGACGGTCATTTGCACGGCCGGACCATCTATCTGGACAAGGTCTCCGTGGGCGCGACCATCAACATCATGATCGCCGCCGTCACGGCCGAGGGCCGGACCGTCATCGAGAACGTGGCCCGCGAGCCTCACATCGTGGACCTGGCCAACTTCCTCAACTCCATGGGCGCGGACGTGCGCGGCGCGGGCACCGACGTTATTAAAATCAGGGGCGTGAAGCAGCTGCACGGCGGCACCTACGCCCTCATCCCCGACCAGATCGAGGCCGGGACCTATATGGCGGCCGTGGCCGCCGCCGGCGGCTCGATCCGCGTGTCCAACATCATCCCCAAGCACCTGGAGGGCATTTCCTCCAAGCTGCGGGAGATGAACGTGGAGGTGGACGAGGGCGACGATTACGTCCTGGTCCGCCGGGACGGTCCGCTGCACAACGCCAACATCAAGACAAAGCCCTATCCGGGCTTCCCCACGGATATGCAGCCGCAAATGACCGCCGTGCTCTGCTGCGCCCCCGGCGTCAGCGTGGTGACGGAGGGCGTGTGGAGCAGCGGCCGGTTCAAATATGTGGCCGAGCTCAACAAAATGGGCGCTCATATCGAGGTGGAGGACCAATCCGCCTTCATCCAGGGCGTGGACGGCCTGACCGGCGCCACGGTCCGGGCCTGCGACCTGCGGGCCGGCGCGGCCATGGTCATCGCGGGACTGGCAGCCCAGGGCGTCACCCAGATCGAGGACGTACTCTACATCGAGCGGGGCTATCAGGACATCGTGGGCAAATTCCGGACCTTGGGCGCGGACATCCGCTGTGTCGACGAACCGGAGGCGTCGGCCCGCACCTGGAACGCAGGCTGATGCGCCTGGCCGTATTCGCCAGCGGCTCCACCGGCAACTGCGCGCTTGTAAGAGGCGGCGGCAGGAGCGTGCTGCTGGACGCCGGTATCTCCGCCAAGCGCATGCGCGCCGGGCTGGAGAGTCTGGACGTTGACCCCGCCGGATTGGACGGCATCTTCATCACCCATGAGCACGCGGACCATGTGTCCGGTCTGCGGGTGTTCACAAGGCAATTCCCCACCCCGGTGTACGCCCCCGGCCCTGTGGCGGCGGCGCTGCGCCGGAGCGTGCCGGAGCTGGCTCCCGTTTTGCGGGAGCTGGAACCGGAGCGGCCATTATCGCTGGGCTGCATGACGGTCACCTGCTTCCCCACGCCTCACGACGCGGCGGGCAGCGTGGGTTATCGGTTCCAGGCGGACGGGACCGTATTCGTCTCCGCCACCGACACCGGCTGTGTCACGGACGACATGCTGCGGTACTTTGCCGGAGCGGACGCGGCTCTCATCGAGGCCAACCACGACGTGACCATGCTGCGCCAGGGACCATACCCGGCGTATTTGAAACGGCGCATTTTGTCCGATAGGGGCCACCTCTCCAACGCCGAGTGCACGTGGCTGGCGGCGGTGCTTGCCGGTCAGGGCACGGGCAAGATCGTGCTGGGGCATATTTCCAAAAACAACAACGTGCCCGGGCTGGCGCGGCGTACCGTGTGCCGGGCGCTGGAGGGCCGGGCCACGGAGCTCTATCTGGCGCCGGAGGCCGGGTGCCTGGAGGTGGAGGTAACGGCATGCTTCGCGTGAACGTGCTCTGCCTGGGCCGGCTCAAGGAGCCCTATTACGCCGACGCCTGCCGGGAATACTGTAAGCGTCTGACAGCTTACTGCAAGGTCGAGGTCACGGAGCTGGCCGAGGACGGCGACATAGCGGCCCGTATCCCCAAGGGGGCCTATGTGGTGGCTCTGTGCATCGAAGGAAAGAAGCTCTCCAGCGAGGCTCTGGCGGCGGCGCTGGACAGGCTGGCCGGGCAAGGCGTCAGCCGCGTATGCTTCCTCATCGGCGGGTCGGAGGGCCTGCCACAGCCGGTCAAGGACCGGGCTGACTTCTCCCTTTCCATGTCGGACATGACGTTCCCGCACCATCTGGCGCGGGTGATGCTGTTGGAACAGCTGTACCGGGCGTTTTCCATCAACGCCGGGTCGAAGTATCACAAATAGTCGTTTGAAAGCCAGAGGCTTTCAAACGAGAAGGTTGCGGCCCGCTGCAGCGCAAAGCGCCTCCGCTTTGCAGCGTAGGCGTTCACGTTTGCGGGCCGAGAAGTATGATTTTCGACGTACACGCCGCCGGAAATCATATCCCACTTTATTTGCGCCTGCGGGCGCAAACTCTGCGAGGCAAGCGAGGGATCTTATGTCTTGGGGATTGCACAAATTCGGAAAGACCTATGACGCCTGGCCAAAGGGACCGGACGGCGAGCCGGAGGAACCGGCGTTTCTCGTGAGCTGTTCTCCCCTGGATATGGCGGCGGACATGACCCGCAATATGCTGGAGGCCTACGGCATCCCCTCCGTGGAGCGCTATCCCGGCGACGGCGCCTTCGGCAAGGTCGTGATCGGGATGAGCGGCAGCGGCGTGGATATCTATGTACCAAAGAGCGCCCTGGGGGACGCCCAGGAACTTTTGAAAGGAGAGCCGGAACATGACGAGCTACAGGAAGGAATATGAGCGTTGGCTGGACAGCCCCGCCCTCTCGGACGGGGAATGGCATGAGCTGGACGCCATCCGGGACAACGACGACGAGATCAAGAGCCGCTTCCGCGGCCCGCTGGAATTTGGCACGGCCGGTCTGCGGGGCGTGATGGGCGCGGGCCTGGCCCGAATGAACATCCACGTCATCCGCTGGGCTACCCAGGCTTTCGCCGATCTGGTGGTGGCCGAGGGGGACGAGGCCCGGCACAAGGGCGTGGTGATCGGCTACGACTGCCGTATCAACAGCCCGGAGTTTGCACGGGAGGCGGCCTGCGTGTGCGCGGCCAGCGGCATCCACGTGCGCCTGTTCGAGTCCCTGCGCCCCACGCCGGAGCTGAGCTTCGGCATCATCCACTATGGCGCCACGGCGGGCATCAACATCACCGCCAGCCATAACCCGGCGGCCTACAACGGCTATAAGGTCTACTGGTCCGACGGAGCACAGCTTCCGCCTCACCACGCCGAGGTGGTGGCGAAAAACATGGAGAAGATCGACATCTTCACCGGCGTCAAGGCCATGGACTACGACGAGGCGGTCCGGAAAGGCCTTATCGAGATCATCGGAGCCGAGACGGACGAGCTCTTCCTGCAAAACGTTCTGGGCCAGGCCATTGACCCGGACGCGGTCAAGGCCGTGGCCGACGAGTTCCAGATCGTGTACACCCCCTTCCATGGGGCCGGTCACCTGCTGGTCCCCGAGGCGCTGAAGCGTCTGGGCCTGAAGCACATCCACCCCGTGCCGGAGCAGATGGTCATCGACGGCCACTTCCCCACGGTGGAGAGCCCCAACCCGGAAAATCCCGAGGGCTTCTATCTGGCCGTGGACCTGGCGAAGAAGGTCAAGAGCGACCTGATCATCGGCACCGACCCGGACTCCGACAGGGTTGGCGTTATGGCGCGGGGCAAGGACGGCGAGTTCCACACCATCACCGGCAACCAGATGGGTTCCCTTCTGGCCGATTACGTCATCACAGCGCGGCAGAAAAAGGGCACCATGCCGGAAAAACCCGTTATCCTGTCCACCATCGTGTCCACCGGCATGACCCGCACCATCTGCCAGGCCAACCATGTGGCCTATGGAGAGACCTTCACCGGCTTCAAGTTCATGGCCGAGCGACTGGCGAAATACGCCGCCGAGGGTACCGGCGAGCGGTATCTGATGGCCTTTGAGGAGAGCTACGGTTACATGCTGGGCGACTACGTGCGGGACAAGGACGCCGTCACCGCCTCCATGATGATCGCCGAGATGGCCGCGCATTATTACCGCCAGGGCATGACCCTGCTGGACGCGCTGGATGCCCTGTACGAAAAATACGGCACGTTTGTGGAGCACACCGTGAACGTGTACATGGAGGGCGTGGACGGGCCGGATAGGATGGCCGCGCTGATGACCAGCCTGCGGACCGAGCCGCCTATGGAGCTGGCCGGCCAGCGTGTGGTCCGCGTCCGGGATTACAAGGACGGCACCGTCACCGTGCCCGGCCTGGGCGCGGTGGAGCGCACCCCCATTGCCGGGTCCAATGTGCTGTACTTTGAGCTGGAGCAGGACACCAACTTCATCATCCGTCCCTCCGGCACCGAGCCCAAGATCAAGATCTACATCCTGACCCACGGCACGGACAAGGCCCAGTGCCAGGCCCGTGTGGACGCCTGCACCGCCGCGGCGGAGGCCTTGGGCAACCAGTAAGATCCAACCAACAAAAAATCCGTCCGAACGCTCTGCGCTCGGACGGATTTTTGTTGTGCTTATTTTAGTCCGTTTGGTCGAAATTGAGCCGCTCCTCCTCGACCACCAGAGGCCGGTTCATGATGCGGGTGTTTATGCTCATGACATACTCGCCGAGAAATCCCAGGAAGGCCAGCTGCACGCCGGACAGGAAGAACAGCGCGACGATGATGGGCGCGTACCCGGCGACGAAGGTGTTCCAGGCGATCAGCTTGGCGATCAAAAAGCCGATGGCGACCAGGAAGCTGATGAAGGAGATGCCGAAGCCGATGAACTCCGCCAGACGCATGCCCAGCTTTGTGTAGCTGGTGAAGCTGAGCATCGCGGCGTCAAAGAGCGTGAAGAAATTGTTGTGGGTCTTTCCGGCCCGGCGGCGGGGCTGTTCATACTCGATCTCCGCCCGCTCCGGTCCCAGCTCGGCCACGATACCCCGGATGAACGGGGTGGGGTCGTGCAGGTCCCGCAGGGTCTGGATGAAGCACTTGTCGTAAAGGCCAAAGCCGGTGAACTGCTCGATCATCTCCACGGAGCTCATTTTCCGGATGATCTTATAATAGCAGCCGCGGAGGAAGTAGACGAGGGAATTTTCCTTGCTCCTGGTCTTGCGGCCAATGACGATCTTGTAGCCGCTCTCCCACTTCTCCACAAATTTGGGTATCAGCTCCACCGGGTCCTGGAAGTCCGCGCACATGGTGATGGTGCAGTCCCCGCTGGTGTGGATCATGCCGTAGACCGGGCTGTTGAACTGGCCGAAGTTCTTCATGTTGAAGATGGCCTTGACGTGCTTGTCCTCGGCGCAGATCTTCCGAATGATGTCCCGTGTGCCGTCGGTGGATTTGTTGTCGATAAAGAGGATCTCGTAATCATAGGCGGGGCAGTCTTTGCGCAGGGTGTCCCGCACGGCCTCGTAGATGGCCCGAGCGTTCTCCACCTCGTTATAGCAGGGGATCATCACCGAGATCGTCTTTTTTGCGCTCTCCATAGCCTCTCCCCCTCTCTGTCAGTGCTGCGCGGCCGCTTTGGCCCACGCGATGGTATTGCGTATGCCCTCTTCAAAGGAAAACCGGGGCACAAAGCCCGTGTCGGCCGTCAGCGCGGATATATCCGCCTGCAAGTGCATGACCTGCTTGGGCCCGTATGGCACCTCACCCAGACCAAGCGGCAGCGCCGGGTCGATGGCGTCCCGCAGGACCTCGATATACTCCTTCAGAGGCCGGCACGAACCGCTGCCCAGCACATAGGTCTTTCCGCTCTCGCCGTGCTTGCCCAGCAGATAAAAGGCCTCGGCGGCGTCCTCGGAATAGAGGTAGTCCCAAATCTGCCCGCCCGCCGTCAGCGCCGGTTTCTCCCTGGCCAGAAGCTGGCGTATCACGGCGGAGATCATGCTGCCCGCCCCGTCGCCAGGGCCGTATACGCTCAGGATACGGGTCCAGATGTGGCCGATGCCCAGCTTTTCGCACTCCACCCGGCTCATCTGCCCGGCGCAGAGCTTGGCCATACCGTAGCCATTTTCCGGGAAACAGGCCGTCTCCGGCGTCAGCGCACTGTCCACCCGGCCATACTCCGCCTGACTGCCGGAGCCAATGAACACCTGGCAGCCCAAGGCCGCCGCGGCACGCGCCGCCTCGATGGTCCAGCGGATGTTATGTATCTGCACGGGCATATCGTTCCGGCCCGCGCCCACGGTGCTGCCCCAGGCAAAGTGGTAGAACGCGTCCGCACCGCCGGGGACGAACTCCGGCAGCCGTTCCAGCTCCGACACGTCCAGCTTGACCACGTGCACATGCGGGTCCTCCGGGATCGCCGCGATACGCCGGCTGTCCGGCCGGACGACGGCGTAGACCTGCACGTCCTGCTCTGTCATCCGGCGGATCAGCGCCGTCCCGATGGCCCCCGTGGGACCGGTAATGACCGCTTTTTTCAGTTGCATCGACTCATCCCTTTATGCCCTGCAGCGGGCCAAATTTCAATGCTTTTCAAACAGGGGGATCAGCATGTTCTCCCGCATCTCCTCGTCGCTGATGGGGGGAGACATATACTCCAGCGGCAGGGATTCCATCTGCCCGTCAGAGCGCTTATAGGATACCTGCTTCGGCTTGGCCGTCAGCTCGATCGGCGTGCGCACCTCAATGATGACCGGACCGTCGTACTCCAGCGCGGCGCGCACCTTCTCGTCCAGCTCGGAATTGTCGTGGATGATCTCCGTTTTGAGACCGAACGCCTCCGCGACTTTGGCGATCTGGGGCAGCGACAGGTCAGAATCGCTGTTGCAGGCCACAAAGTGCTTGTCAAACAGATTGGTCTGGGTCGCCACAATGGCGCCATAGCCCTCGTTGCACAGCACGAATATCTTGATGGGCAGGTCCAGCCGCCGGATGGTCTCCAGTTCCTGGATGTTCATGACAAAGCCGCCGTCGCCGTTGACGCTGACCGTGCGCTTTCCGCCGCTGGCCAGGCACGCGCCGATGGTGGAGGGCAGGCCGTATCCCATAGATGCCAGGCCCTTGGTGCAGAACACCCGCTGGCCCTTCTTCACCCGGAAGGTCTGCATGGAGATGTCGATGCAGCTTCCGGAGCTGCCGGAGACGTACACATCGCCGGGCGTCATGTACTTGCTGATCGTCTCCAGCAGACAATAGCTGTTGACCTTTTCCTTCTGCTGCCAGTATTCCGGCAGGACGAGGGGATATTTCTCCTTCATCCGGTCGCCGTACCGGAACCAGGCGGACCTGTCCTTCTTCTCGATGAGGTCTTTGTGGTCCAGCAGCGCGCGCATGAACGCCTTGGCGTCCGCGCAGATGGGCAGGTCCGGCCGGACGTTGATCTTGTGCAGCTCCGCCTGGTCGATGTCCACCATGACCTTTGTGGCGGCGCGGGCAAAGCCGTCGAAGTTATAACCGGTCTGCAGCAGGTTCAGCCGCGCGCCGATGCTCAGGAAGAAATCGGAATTTTGCTGCATGAAGTTGGCGTACCGGTGGCCCAGACCACCGGGGCGGCCATAGTAGAGCGGGTCCGTTTCCTCCACCAGGTCGATGCCGTTCCAGGTGGTCAGCACCGGGATATCCAGTACCCGCTCCAGCTCTTCAAACTCCCCGATGCCGCCGGACAGCCGTATGCCATTTCCGGCCAGCAGCACCGGCCGCTCGGAGCGGTTCAGAAGCTCGATGACCTGCAGCACCGGCCGCTCGATAGGCGCGCCGGAGCGCTCCACCGCGGGGGTGTACCCGATCAGCTTGTCCTCGTCCACCATGGACGCCTGCACGTCCAGGGGCACATCCAGCCACACGGGACCTTTGCGGCCGTGGGTGGCCTCGTACAGCGCCCGCTCCACATGGTAACGGACCAGCAGCGGGTCGTCCACCAGGGCGGCGTATTTCGTCATGGACTTCACCACGGAGATGATGTCCAGCTCCTGCATGCCCTGCTGGCGCACGCCCTGGCCGTTGATCATGTCCAGCCGCTTGACCTGGCCGGACACCACGAACATGGGCGTCGATTCCAGATACGCCCCGGCCACGCCGGTCAGCGCGTTCGTCCCCCCCGGACCGGTGGTCACCATGAGAAGGCCGATGGTATTGTTGACCCGCGCGTAAGCCTCCGCGGCGATGGAGCAGGCCTGCTCGTGCAGACATGTCACAAAGCGAATCTTCCCGCTCTTGCCCAGCGAGTCGTTCAGATGCATCGCGCCGCCGCCGGGCAGCATGAACATGTGCCTGGCCCCGGTCTTTTCCAGCAGCTTGATGATATAATCCGATACCTTGATCATGGCGCGCTCCCGTCTCACTTCGCGTCGAACAGGCTCGGCGTCACAAACTCGATGTCCTTGCACGCCACGGCCGTGCTCTTGAAGTTGGCAAAGATGTCCCGTATCTCCTCGTTCAGCTCATCCCACCTGTTGTCGGGGTTGAGCGAGGGCAAAAACGGGTCGGCGTAGCTCTCGTTATACTTGCTCTTGAACCCGTCAAAGCCGGCGATGGCCACGCGCTCCACCCCCAGGCGCTCCAGCAGATGCAGCGCGCAGATGACCGCGTTGTCAAAGTGCAGCCACCCGTGCTTGATGACGCTGCCATAGGCGATGACCGTCTCGCCAGCGTCGGGGACCGTCTTGATGTTCGATGTGACGATACGCCGGAAGCTGTCAAAGCTCTCCCGGTTCGTCTCCTTCGCATAGGTGTACCGAGCGGAGTTGACGAACAGGACATGGTCGTAATGATAGCCCGGCACGATGGCGTTGACGCCGATCACCACCGGTTTTTCCCGGTCGATGAACGCCTGGACCTTATCCTTCTGGTCCACGACGGTCTTGCCCGGCGCCACCAGCAGCACCGTCTTCCCGCTCAGCTCCCGGTGCAGCCAGTCCATCGCCTGCCGGTCGTCCAGACAATAGTCCTGGTTTTGCAGGTACTTCCGCTCCAGCAGGTCGTAGTCATATTTCAGTCGGTCCGCCGGGGACAGGGACTCGATGATGTTGCGCATATCCCTGGCGCTGGTACGGTGGTTGTTCAGCAGATAGGCGATGTTGTTGACGTGGCAGCAGTACATGCCGGCGATGAAGTAAGGCGTGGAATAGCCCCACTGATAGTTTTCCTTGAAATACTGCATATACACATCGATGGCGTCCATAACGGCATCCAAATCGTAGTGACAGCCGCATTTCCGGTTCAGATAGCTGACCACCAGCTCCGTCGTGGCGTTGCCCGCGCCCCGGCCCATGCCGCACAGGCTGGCGTCCACCACGATCTTCCGCTCGGTCTTCATCAGCTCTTTGATGAAGTGGATGGTCAGGCTGAAGGACATCTGCTGGTTATTGTGGGAGTGGAAGCCCAGCTGGATATCCGGCGAAAGCTCCCGGTCCAGCACCGCGACGATGCGCTCCAGATCCTCCTCGTACATAGCGCCGAACGTATCGACCACCGACAGGCTCACCGGCTTGACGGCGTTGACGGCCCGCGCCAGGTCAATGAGGTCCTGCTCGGAATAGGACAGGGTGTTGGCTGCTTGGAAAAAGACCTGATAGCCCTTTTCCTTGATCTTCCGGCCTACCTCGGTGCCCTCGTTGTGCCGCCCGTGGGGGAACACCACGCGCACCGCGTCGATGCTCTTGCCGTCGTAGGGCGGCAGATTATCCAGATCGTACCTGTCCCAGTCGATCATGACCGTATAGGTCAGCGCCGGGTTCTTATTGGCAAGATACCGCTCAAAATCGGCGGGCACGTGATAGTACGTGGTGCCCTCCTCATAGGGCGCGTTTTTCAGCCAGCCGCACTCGATGATGTCGACGTTGGCCTCCTGCATTTTATTGACGATCCCCTTGATGGCGGGAGCGCCGAATTTGCCGTTTACGATATAGGCGCCGTCGCGCAATGTGCAGTCCAGCAGACGTATCCTTGTATTCATACCGCTCTGTCTCCTTTTCCCGTCGGTACCTGGTTCACGCCGAGGCGTTCACCGGGTCACCGCGTCCGTGATGGTCCGGGCCATATAGTCGATCATCTCGTCGGTCATGCCGGGGTACACGCCCACCCAGAAGGTGTTGGCCACGATGAAGTCCGTGTTGGAAAGCTCCCCCGCCACCCGGTACGTGCCCGTGCCGCGCAATTCATCAAAGCAGGGCTGGCGGACGATGTTGCCGGAAAACAGCAGCCGCGTCTGCACGTTGTCCGCTTCGATGCGGCGGATCACGTCGCTGCGGTCCAGACCGCTCTCCGGCCGCAGGGACAGCAGGAACCCGAACCAGCTGGGACGGCTGTTGGCCGCCGGCTCCGGCAGGATGAGCTTGTCCGCCGCGGGACTGGCCGCCAGCGCGTCATGCAGCCGCTGCCAGTTGTGCCGCCGCCGCTCGATGAACGACGGGAACTTTTTCAGCTGCTCGCAGCCAATGGCCGCCTGCATGTCCGTCACCTTCAGGTTGTAGCCCAGATGGCTGTACACATACTTGTGGTCATAGCCCGCGGGCAGCTCGCCGTGCCGGCCGTCGAACCGATGGCCGCAGAAATTATCCCGCCCGGAGGGGCACACGCAGTCCCGGCCCCAGTCCCGATAGGACAGGATAAGCTTGCTCAGCAGCGGGTCGTTGGTGTACACGCACCCGCCCTCGCCCATGGTCAGGTGGTGAGGCGGATAGAAGCTGCTGGTGCCGATGTCGCCCCAGGCGCCGGTATAGCGGGTCTCACCGCCAATGGTGTACTGAGAGCCCAAGGCATCGCAGTTGTCCTCCACCAGCCACAGCTTATGCGCGTCGCAGAAGGCCTTCACCGACGCCAGGTCAAAGGGATTGCCCAGGGTATGGGCCACCATGACCGCCTTGGTCTTCTCGCTCAGAGCGGCCTCCAGGCGCGTCACGTCGATGTTATACTGAGGCACCGTCACGTCCACAAATACGGGCACCGCGCCGTATTGCAGCACCGGCGCCACCGTCGTGGGAAAGCCGCAGGCCACGGTGATGACCTCGTCGCCCTTTTTGATCTGCCGCTGGCCCAGCTCCGGGGCCGTCAGGGCCGAAAACGCGATAAGATTGGCGGAGGAGCCGCTGTTGACCAGATGGGCGTATTTCACGCCGATCCACCTGGCGAACTCCCGCTCGAACTGGTCCGCGAACCGGCCGGTGGTCAGCCAGAAATCCAGCGTCGCGTCCGTGAGGGCGCACATCTCCTTTTCGTCAAACACCCGGCCGGCATAGTTGATCCTGTCGCCGGGCGCAAAGGGCTTCGGTTCCTTAAAGTCGTGATAATACGCCGCCACCAGCGCCTTGATCTGTTCCCGCGCTTCCGCCTCCGTGTTCCAAGGCCCCATATCGTTCACACCTCCAGATACTCTCGGATCTGCCGGTCCATTTCTCCGGCCACGTCACCCCGGTCCAGCCACGTCCGGGTCCACTCCACAGTCTTTTCCACTGCCTGGCCGATGTGCCAGCGGGGATGCCAGCCAAACGCACTCTTGATCTTGGAGCAGTCCAGCTTCAGGAAGTTCGCCTCATGTGGCGCGCCCGGCTCCGCATGGTCTTCCCAGGCAAAGCCCTCGCCCCACTTCTCCGCGAACAGCTCCACCAGCCGTCCCGTGTCCACGCAGTCGCACTCGTCCGGACCCACATTGTACCACCCGGCCAGGGACCTGTCGTCCAACTGTCTGGCAGCGATCATCAAATAGGCCATCACCGGCTCCAACACGTGCTGATAGGGCCTCGTGGAGTGGAGATTGCGCACGGCCAGAGGCTTTCCCGCCATCACCGCACGCACACAGTCCGGGATGATGCGGTCGTGGGCAAAGTCCCCGCCGCCTATCACGTTGCCCGCCCGGACCGTGGACACCGCGATGTCCCGGTCGGACAAAAGGCTGCAACAATAGCTGTGGGTCACAAGCTCCGAGCAGCTTTTGCTGTTGGAATAGGGATCATACCCATCCAATGGCTCGTTCTCCCGGTAGCCCCAGACCCACTCGTTGTTCCGATATACTTTATCCGTGGTCACGTTGATCACGCTCTTGACGCACGGGTTCAGCCGCGCGCACTCCAGTACGTTCACCGTGCCCATCACGTTCGTCTCGTACGTATAGACCGGGTCGGCATAGCTGTCCCGGACGATAGGCTGGGCCGCCATATGGATGACGATCTCCGGCTGCGTTTCGGCAAAGACCCGCTTCAGATGCTCCAGGTCCCGCACGTCGCCCTGCACATGGTCAAGCTTTCCCCGCAGGCCGGCCAGCTCAAAGAGGTTGACCTCTTTTTCCGAACAACGCGAATAGCCCGTGAGCGCCGCGCCGGCGCCCACGAGTATCTGGCTCATCCATGACCCCTTGAATCCTGTGTGGCCGGTGAGCAACACCCGCCTGTCGCGATAAAACGAGAGGTCCATATGCAACTACCCCCCCGGCTCAGTCTCTCCACTTCTTCCACGGCGCGATGCCCTGCGCCAAAAGCTCGTCCAGGATATCCCGCTCGTGCTTGGTATCCATGCACTGCCAGTACCCGTTGTGCCGATAGCTCATCAGCTGTCCCTCATCGGCCAGCCGCTCCATGGGACCCTGCTCAAATACGGTGTCGTCCCCCTCCAGATAGTTGAATATCTCCGGCTGGAGGACCATATAACCGGCGTTGATGGTGGTACCGTCCGCCCGCCGCTTTTCCCGGAAGGCGCGGACCGTGTTGTTCTGCTCCAGCACCAGCACGCCCTTGTCCTGAGCCAGCGTCACAGCCGTCAGGGTGGCTGTCTTGCCGTGGCTCTTGTGAAATTCCACCAGCTTGGCGATATCCACGTCGCACACGCCGTCACCATAGGTCATCATGAACGGCTCGTCACCGATATACGGCTGTATCCGCTTGATACGGCCGCCCGTCATGGTGTGCAGACCCGTGTCCACGATGGTGACCACCCAGGGCTCGCTGTGCTGGTAGTGGATCACCGGTTGGTTGATACCGCTGCGGAAATCGAAAGTGATGTCATTTTTGCGCAGATTGTAGTTGGCGAACCAGTTTTTGATGATGTCCTGTTTATAGCCCGCGCAGATCACGAACTCGTTGAACCCGTAATAGGAATACTCCTTCATGATGTGCCACAAAATCGGCATGCCGCCGATCTCGATCATGGGCTTTGGCTTGAACTGGCTCTCCTCGCTGAACCGCGTTCCCAGGCCGCCGGCCAAAATGACAACTTTCATATCCCGAACTTGTCCTCATTTCTTTATTTCTCTGCCCACGTGTATCGAGCCGAACCATACACGCGCGCTCGGCCTCAAGGTTCCCCATTGCCGCAAAAATACGACCTGCCGATCAACGGGAAAAAGCGCCGTCAAATCGTCGGAAAAACAAATATCCTGTACTGACAATACATATTAACACAACTGATTACCGATTGCAACCCCAAATGTTCCGCCGGAAACGGACATCAGAGAGCCCGCTCCGCCGCGTCCAGCGCCGCGGCCACGGCCTGGTCCATGTCGTAATATCGGTACTGTCCCAGCCGTCCGCCGAAGAGCACTCTGTCCCCCTCCTCGGCCTCCGCCAGAGCCTTATACCGGGCATAAAGGGCGTTATTCGCCTGGTCGTTGATGGGATAATAGGGCTCGTCCCCGGGCTTCCACTCGGCGCTGTACTCCCGGCTGACCACCGTTTTGGGCAGGTCCCGGCCCGCCTCGTCCTTGCCGAACTGGAACCACTTGTGCTCGATGATACGGGTCCATGGCGTGTCGCTGTCCGTATAGTTGACGGCGGCATTTCCCTGGAAATTGGACGTGTCCAGCACCTCGGTCTCAAAACGCACGGACCGATAGGCCAGCGCCCCCAGCCGATAGCCGAAATAGGCGTCGATGGGACCAGTATACACCACCCGGTCCGCCAGTTCGTCCAACTCATGTTTCCGGGCAAGATAATCCGTGTCCAGACGGACCTCTGTCCCATCCAGCATGCGTTCCACCATAGCCGTATAGCCGCCGATGGGCACGCCCTGCCAGCGGGCGTCGAAATAGTTGTTGTCAAAGGTCAGCCGCACGGGAAGCCGCCTGATGATGAAAGCGGGCAGTTGGTCGCATGGCCGACCCCACTGTTTTTCCGTATACCCCTTCACCAGCTTCTCATAGATATCCCGGCCCACCAGCGCGATGGCCTGTTCCTCCAGGTTTTTCGGCTCCGTGATGCCCGCCGCCCGGCGCTGCCTGTCGATCTCGGCGGCTGCCTCGTCCGGAGTGGTCACGCCCCACATGCGGTTGAACGTGTACATGTTGAAGGGCAGGGAATAGAGCTCGCCCTTATAATTGGCCACGGGGGAATTGGTGAAGCGGTTAAATTCCGCGAACCGGTTCAGGTACGTCCAGACCCGCTGGTCGTTGGTGTGGAAGATGTGTGCGCCGTAGACGTGCACGTTCACGCCCTCGATCCGCTCGGTGTAGACATTGCCGGCCACATGATGCCGTCTGTCCACCACCAGCGCACGTCCGCCCCGGTCGGCGACCTGGCGGGCAAAGGTCGCGCCGTATAGCCCGGCGCCGACGATCAGGTAATCGTATTTCACATCCGCGCTCCCATCTACTTCGCCTCTGTCTGCACGTCGCTGCGGGCCAGGACCTTCCAGACTGTCATCCAGAAGATCTTCCAGTCCAGCTTAAGACCGACGTTTTCCAGATACTCTCTGTCCAGCGCGGCCTTTTCCGGACCGGACAGCCTGTCCCGCCCGTTGACCTGGGCCCACCCGGTGATGCCCGGCCGCAGCCGGTAAACGCCGAGCGCTTCCCGCAGGGCGTGTATTTCCCACTCCTGGGGGATCAGCGGCCGGGGGCCGATCAGGCTCATCTTCCCCGTCAGCACCAGAAAAAGCTGGGGCAGCTCGTCCAGGCTGGTACTGCGCAGGAAGCGGCCAAAGCCCGTGGTACGCGTACGGCTGTCACGCATGTCCGCCGAGGCCACGTATTGGGACGTGTCGGTGCGCATGGTGCGGAACTTGATAAGCCGGAAGGGCTGTCCGCCCTGGCCGATGCGCTGGTGGCGGAACAAGACCGGCTCGCCGGGCGACGAGGCTTTTAAGATAAGCGCGATGGCCCCCATGGGCACGGCCAGCAGCGCGGCCAGCAGCGCGGCCAACACCCGGTCCAGGGTGTATTTCACGGCCAGATACCGCTCCTGCCCGGCCGTCAGAACATACGCGTTCGAGCCGGTCTTTTCCTCCCCACAGGCCATCACGGGGCCTCCTTCTGACCCGGCGGCGCTCACGTGCCGACCGTCTCGACCTCCCCGGTCAGTCTCTGGCCGCCGGCCACCTGGGCCATCATGTCCTTGGCGGTCTGGACCGTGGTCATGTCGGGAATGGTCATATAGACCTCCGCGCCCAGCGTGGGGGAGACCTCGTGGGTCCCCTCGCCGCCAACGCTGTAGCTGACGATGTTCCAGTCGCCGCCCTCGTCCAGCTGCCGACGGATCAGGGACGCGATCAGGTCGTAGGGGATGGTCATCTCAAAGCTGCCCTCCACTGCCGTCATCAGCGAGGAATACCGGGCCAGCAGCTCGGGGCTCATGACCTTGTGTATGATCCCGCGGATCATCTCCAGCTGGTTCCTGCCCCGCTGGGCATCGCCGTCCTCAAACACGAACCGCTCCCGCACGAAAGCCAGAGCGCTCTCGCCATCCATCTCATTGGGGCCTTCCTCGAAGTGATAACCGGGGACGTTCTTGGAGTCAAAGGTCATGGGGGAGTTGACCGTCACGCCGCCCAGAGCGTCGATGATGTTCACGAATCCCTCAAAGTTTATCCGGAAATAGTAGTCGATGTCCACGTCGTACAGCTCGCCGACGGCGTCCATGCACTCCTCCTCGCCGAACCAGCCGGCGTGGGTCAGCTTATCCTCATAGCCCACGTTGGGGAAGTTCACCTTGTAATCCCGCGGCGTGGAGACAAGCAGCGCCTGCCGGGTATCCGTGTTCACCATCACCAGGATGTTCACGTCGCTGAGGCTGCTGGGGACAAGGCCGTTGCGGCTGTCGATGCCGGTGATGAGGATCGTGTACACGTGCTCCGTCATGGGCGCGTCCTGTTCCTCTTCCTTCTCCTCCTCCGGCTCCTCCGTGGGCTTGGCGACCTGCACGCGCATCTTCGTCACTTCCCGCATCTGGCCGACCAGCTCCGCGTAGTTCTCCATCTCCCGCAGGCCGTCCAGATAGGCCGTGTCCGCGATCACCGCGTTGACGCTGCCATCGAACAGCGCGTTCACCAGCGCCGTGGGGGTGGTGAAGCCGGTGGTCTGCAAGGTGGTGCCAAGCTGGCTGTCCAGCTCCGCCACGGCCTTGTCCACGGCCTCCCGGCCCATGCTCTCCATGACGCCGATGGTATAGTCCGCCACCTGGTCCATGGACTGGGCCGGGTCATCCTGGCGTACATACACGCCCACGTGGGAGGCGGTGTATGTATGGCTGTTGCTGGTAATGGATTGCAGGGTCTGTGTCCCCTGGAAGCCAAAATAGCACCCGACGACCATCACAGCCGTCAGCAGCACGGACAGTATGATCCCGCCCCATGGCCGGTGTTTTTTGCCGAAGGCCAGCATCAGCACGGCCGTCAGCGCAAACAGCGCCGCCAAAAGCACGCAGATGGCCACCAGGAACTTTGTGCTGATCATCTTTGTCCGGACGATCATCACCACAAGGGCCACCGTGGCCGCCAGCAGCAGCGCCAGCAGGAACCAGCGGATGAACCGGTCCAGGACCGGCCGTTTCCGCTCTGGCTCTCGCTCGGGACGGACGTTCTCCGTCCGCTCCGTGGCCGTCCGGCGGACGTTCTCCGCCCGCTCCGTGGCCGGTTTGCGGACAGTCTCCGTCCGCTCCGGGCCCTTGCTCAAATGTCTTCCGGTCGTCTGATCGCTCATAACAAAACCTCAAACCTCATATTTTTTAAGATTTTAAAGATATGACATTATAATATTATTTACCCGCTCTGTCAATCAAATCCCCCAAACCTTTGCCAGCATAGTCAACCCCCCCGGCGAAGCCGGAGACAGTCTGTCAAAGAACGAGCGGTTATCAAGGAAGGAAAACAGCATGCTTTTGCATACAGGCGAGAAACAGCCAGAAGATATGGGAAAAGCAGGGCTTTCCCCAACTCCATACCTATGTCTTTGTCTTTCACGATAAAGACCTCCTCATTATTTCGTAGTCGGTGGTCGGCAAACCTACCCCCTACTCTAATGAGGAGTTTTCTTCTTGTCTACTCCTTTCTTCGCTAGAAGCTCTTTACTCCCACTAGCATAGCTAGTGGGAGTCAGCCTGTAGACAAAGGTCCCATGCATCACATTGGGGGGTGCATGGGACTTTGCAATATGGTAAAATAGGAGCAGGGTGGTGAGCAGACATGATGACGAGAGAGACAGCAAAGAGCCGGGAGCAAGTACAGTTCGTAAGCCTGGACGATCTGGTGCCGGCAAATCATCTGGTGAGGAAGCTGGAAGCAGCCATAGACTGGAGCTTTATCTATGACCTGGTAGAGGACAAATACAGCCAGGAAACAGGGCGGCCCAGTCTGGACCCGGTGACGCTCATAAAGCTGCCCATTCTGCAATACATGTTTGGGATACGGAGCATGCGGCAGACGATACGGGAAGTGGAAGTGAACAATGCATACCGCTGGTT
>CANQQB010000041.1 GCA_947625845.1 uncultured Oscillospiraceae bacterium | reverse complement strand
TGGCGCCGCTCACGCTTCGCCACTCCGCTTAATTCCTTTTTCCTACGCAGGGAGCTCTTCTTTTCCCTGTCCACTTTCCCTGGGGCTGTACATCAGAGGGAGGCATTTTTAAATGAATTTTCCTTTTAAAAAGGCTCCCTTGTGAAAGGGGGCTGTCAGCGCTTCGCGCTGACTGGGGGGAGAGATGATTTTTTACCCCTTCACCAATTGCCCCGTACAGCCCGCTGCGATAAGCCGCGCGTAGGCGGCGCGGACGGGTTCGGGTATGGGCTGGGGGATCTGGTAGCCCTTTTGGGCATAAAGCTCCATGCGCTGCACGTCGCCTACCAGCGTGTCCAGCACGCCCTGCTCCGTCATGCCCACGGCTTCGGCGGCGCGGATGTGCTCCGCTATGGTCACACGCGGGGAGGTCAGGATGAACGCCGCCTCGGGCCAGTAGACCGCCGCCGCGGCATAGACGCGCCGTTCCATGTAGGGCTTGTGCACGGCCAGTATCTTGCGCGCGGGGATATGCCGCGCTTCCAACAGGGCTTTCGTGAAGAGAAAATTCTCCGCCGAGTTGGCCGAGCGAGTCTCCAGCAAAATGGCGCGCGCCGGCAGGCCCGCTTTTATGGCGATGGCGGCGAACCGCTCCGCCTCGCTGACCTGGAACAGCCCCGACGTGTTGCGGCCCAGGCCGCCGGTGAACACCACCACCGGGGCCAGACCCTGCGCATAGAGCTCCGCCACCCGCACCGGGATCGTCTCGTCGTAGCAGCCAAAGCCCACCAGCACGTCCGCCGGCTCCGGCGTCATGTCCAGGCGCATGTAGTCCCACAAAACCTGCGCGTCACGCAATACGGCGTCGGTCATGTGCCCGCCTCCTCCGGCCAGGAAAGTGTTGTGTCCTGTTTGACGCAGACGCCGTTTTCCAGAGCGTGGAAGGTGGAAAAGCGCTCCGCGCCGACGTTTGCAAGCTCCCGGGTGACCAGTTCGCCGTCGGGACCGGTCTTGCGTGTCTCCACGATGATGTAGGCGCACCCCGGCTCCGGGGTCAGGTGCTCCGGGACCTTGTCCGGCGCGTAGGTCTTCTTATCCAGGACCCGGCTGTCGGCGTCCATTTGCAGCACGGCGATCTGGGTCGGCTCGCACAGTATCTCCACATGCACGATCACCGAGCAGCCGTCGGTGACGCTCTCCCCGTCGGGACCGGTGGTGGTGAGGTCGTCGCTGAGGGTGCGGGCGCATGCCTCCCCCTCCGTGGCTCCACCCATGGTGACGCCGTCGCCGGAGGTCATGTACACGGCCCCGTCCGGGGTCTGGTAGACCGGGTTGAAAAAGTATCGGACATCGCCGCCGGGGGTGTGGTAGATGGTGGCCTCCAGCTCCACGCTCTCGCCAGCGTCGGTGGAGTTGACGCGCATGCCGTTGCCGGTGAGCCCCGCGTCCATATGGGTGGCGGTGCCGCGCTCGGCGTCGCTGCCGTACCGATAGGCGTAGTACCCCATGCCGTCCAGGTCCTCAAATACCCAGTCGCCGTTGTCCTGCTGTACGGCCCAGATACGGCCGCCGTATGCCTCGCTGTCCTGAGGCGATACGACCGCCTCGCCGCCATCCGCCAGCTTGTCGGCGTTGTCCCGGAACCAGGCGTCGTGGTCGAAAAGGTCCAGATATTCCTCCGTGGCGAACACGCCGATGAGCCGGTCCCGCGCCGCCGCCGTCCCGTCCTGCTCCGGGTCCGCCAACTGACACCCGGCGCTGCATAAGAGCAGGGCCAGACTGGCGAGAAACGCGAACTGTTTTTTACGCATCGTTATCGTCCTCCAAGTTCCCGTCGAATTTCAGAATGTCCCCCACGTCGCAGTCCAGAAAGTAGCATATGCGGTTCACGGTGCCGAAGCGCACGCCCTTGGCCTTGCCGCTGCGGAGGATGGAGAGATTGGCCTCCGTGATGCCCACCTTGGCGCACAGCTCCCGTGCCGTCATGCCGCGGGCGCGGAGAACGTCGTCCAGATATACCCGTATCGCCATCGTCCCGCCCTCAGATGAACAGGTCGTTGTCGTCCTTGAGGGCCTTGCCCGCTCGCAGAGACCGGGCCAGCAGCAGCGCCCCCAACGCCAGGGCCATAGGGGCCAGGGGGATGCTGAGAGCGTAGGACTGGGTGTAGAGCCTGGAGGCGCATAAAAGCTGGGCAAGGTGCAGACCCGCACTGGTCAGGGCCGTGACCGCGAGGGTCAGGGCGCACCGGCGGGCCAGCACGTCCGCCGCCGCTACCGTCTCGGGGGAATAGGGGTCCCGGCCCCAGGCCGCCAGCAGGTCCCACCCGGCCAGCACCGCCGCCAGGTCCAGGATATACGCCGCCGCGCTCACGGCGCAGCGCAGGGCCAGGAACGCGTAGGTGAGGCCCAGGCCGTCGCTTCCCTGGTTGGCGGCACGGAGCTGGCGTATGGCGCTGACCAGGGTCAGGGGACAGGCCCCGAATGCCCCGAATACGGCGGCCGCCGCCAGGGCTCCCAGGGCAAAAAAGCCGTATCGCAGCAGCCTCCCGCCGTCCGCCGTCCCACAGGCCCGCAGGGCCCGCAGCACCAGATAGGCCGCGAGCCCGGACCAGAATGTCCCGCCAAGCACGGCCGTGCCCATGGGCCCCGCCGCGGGTCCCAGCCACCGGGGGAGAATACCGGGATTCACCGCGCCGTACAGCCCGGAGCCTATGAGCGCGCTCAAAATGGGCAGCAGCGCGTCCTCCCACTTACACCGCCGTTTCCATATACGCACCAGCAGCCACAGCAGGGGCAGGACAGTGCACAGCGCCAGCAGGGCTATGGCGGCGGCGTTGCCAAGAGCCCCCGACAGGCTCATCCGCCGCAGCAGCTTTCCCATGGCTGCGAAGGGGAATGCGCCGGTCAGGGCAGCTCCCTCCGGCCGCCATACGAGCGCCAGGGCAAGACAACCCGCCGCCTCCGCCGCCAGCCAGGGCATCAAGCGTTTGCGTTCCATGGGTTTACCTCCAAAATTATCGTTTTATTTAAGCTGTTGGTCGCAGTATACACCGGAAATTATCGTTTGTCAATAATTTTCTGGGGAAAACAAATTGGTATGAACCTGCCGGAACTGGGAAAACTAACAGCAAATTTCCGGTGAGGTGACGAGATGACTACACAGCTCACAGCGATCTTTGACGACCGGGACGGAGCGGACCTGGCTCTGATGCGCCTGCGGCGCAACGGCATCGAGTATTCCATCGCGGAAATGCGGGCACCGGACCGGCGGGCGAAAAGCGACATGCCTCTGGTGGACATGACCCCGGCCTATGGACCCATGGTCACGGACGGGGTTCTGCCGGGGCAGGTATACGCCGCCGTGCTGGGCTCACGCGCGGCCATGGAGCGCACCAGCGCCGCCGCCGGGCAGGCAAGGCTCACGCTGAATGTGCGGACGGACCAGGTGCTGCGGGCGAGAGAGATCATAGCGACGGTGAAGGGAAGAGTTTTGTGATTCTTTCCTTATGGAAGCCCCCCTTGTCAAAGGGGGGTGCCCGCCATCGGCAGGCGGGGGGATTGCTATGGGGCCCCACGCGGCACGCTTGTCGCGTGGGGAGAGGCGCCGCCCGGTTCATTTAAGGGGCAGTTACCCACTGTTCGCTGCCGTCCACAATTTCCATGTTTACCATGCAGAATATACACAGCGGCTTCGGTGGTAAGCCCTGCACATTATAGCGGCCCTCACGTCGGCACTTGGGACAGCGATACAGGAACGACCGGTATTGAGTGCTGCCGCCGGTCACCTTTTCCAACGCCGCGTCATCCTGCTCCGGGGGGGTAAGTTTTTCGTTCATAGCAAATGCCTCCTTTAAGTTTTTCTGCTTCCAGTATGGTCCAAACCGCGCAAAACGTCAATGGTTTTGTCCTGAAATGCAGAAATCACGACTCGAATTGCACTTTTTGGGGGGTTCTCTCCCCCAGTCAGCGCCGATGGCGCTGACAGCCCCCTCGTCAGAGGGGGCCGGCCCCGTCGGGGCCGATTTCGGGGGCAAAGCCCCCGCCTCCCTCTGACGAGGGAGGTGGCGCGGCGCAAGCCGCGACGGAGGGAGAGAGACATTAAAATCCAACGCAGTCCACGGCGTAAGCCGGGGACACCTTCGGGAGAGACAAGTCTTTACGAAATTCCCTTCACCGCGTCCCAATATTTTTTCGCGGCCTGTTCGGTCTTGTTGTCGCCGTATTCGTAATAGCGCGCGTTTTTCAGACTGTCGGGGAGGTACTGCTGGGCAACCCAGCGGTTGGGGTAATCGTGGGGGTACAGATACCCCTGCTCCCGCTCAAAGCCCGCGCCGTCGGCGTGGACGTTTTGCAGCTCTCTGGGTATGGGTCCGGCCTTACCGGCCTTCACGTCCGCGATGGCCGCGTCAATGGCCATACAGCCGGTGTTGGACTTGGGGCAGGTGGCGAGAAATATCACCGCCTCCGCGAGAGGCAGCCTCGCCTCCGGAAGGCCCAATTGCAGCGCCGAGTCCACGCACGCCTTCACGATGGGCACGGCCAGCGGATAGGCCAGACCGATGTCCTCGCTGGCGGAGCATAATATGCGCCGGCAGGCGCCCAAGAGGTCGCCCGTCTCCAGGAACCGGGCCAGGTAGTGCAGCGCCGCGTCCGGGTCCGAGCCGCGCATGGACTTCATCAGCGCGGACAGGATGTCGTAGTGCTCGTCCCCGTCCTTATCGTAGCGCATGGAGCTTTTTTGGGTGACGGCCCTGGCGTCGGCCATGGTGAAGACCATGCCGTCGGTGCGCACGTGGCCGGTGGCGTAGAGCATTTCCAGGGTGTTCAGGCTCTTGCGCGCATCCCCGCCGCAGGCGGCGGCGATGTAGTCCAGCACGCCTTCCTCCGGCCGGATGGTAACGCCGTCCCGCGCCTGGATGAGCCCCAGGACCCGCTCCATGGCCTTTTTCACGTCCGCGGGGGTGAGCTGCCTGAACTCAAAGACCGTGCTCCGGGACAGGATGGCGTTGAACACGCAGAAGTAGGGGTTTTCCGTGGTGGAGGCGATCAGGGTGATCTTGCCGTTTTCGATGAACTCCAACAGGGACTGCTGCTGCTTTTTGTTGAAGTACTGTATCTCGTCCAGGTAGAGAAGCACCCCCTCCGGGGCCAGAAAGGTGTCCAGTTCCTCGATGATGGCCTTGATGTCGGCCAGACCGGCGGTGGTGGCGTTCAGGCGTTTCAGGGGACGGTTGGTCCGCTGAGCGATGATCCGGGCCACGGTGGTCTTGCCGGTGCCGGAGGGGCCGTAGAAGATCATGCAGGGGATGTGGCCGCTGGCCGCGATGCGGCGCAGCATGCCGTCCGGACCCAAAATATGCTCCTGGCCCGCCACCTCGTCCAGGGTCTGGGGCCGAAATTCGTCCGCCAACGGTCGGTACATACGCACAAGTCCTTTTCGGTTAAGATATACAAATTATAAAAGACCCACTTGGAATTTGCAACAGGGCGTGATAAGATTTTATAAGACAGAGAAAAGGTGGGATGCCCATTGAGAACGGCCGAACAGACGGAGCATATCGTGAACGCTCTGGGGTCGGAATACCCTCTGGCGGACTGTACCCTGGACTACAGGGAGGCCTGGCAGCTTCTGGTGCAGGTGCGGCTGGCGGCCCAGTGCACCGACGAGCGGGTGAATCTTATCTCCCCGGCGCTGTTTGCCCGGTTCCCGGACCCGCAGACCATGGCGGCGGCGGAGCCGGAGGATGTGGAGCCATACATCCGCTCCTGCGGGTTTTACCACGGCAAGGCGCGGGACATCGTTCTCGCGGCAAGGATGCTGGTGAAGGATTTCCACGGCGTGGTGCCGGACAATATGGACGACCTTTTGAAGCTGCCCGGCGTGGGACGCAAAAGCGCCAATCTCATATTGGGGGACGTGTACCGCAAGCCCGGCAGCGTGGTGGTGGACACCCACTGTATCCGCCTTTCCAACCGCATGGGGCTGGTGGACGATCTAAAAGACCCGGTGAAGATCGAATCGGCCCTGCGGGCCATATTGCCCCCGGAGGGGTGCTCGGACTTCTGCCACCGGATCGTGTACCACGGCCGGGCGGTGTGCACGGCCCGGTCGCCGAAATGCGAAAGCTGCTGCGTCAAACGGTGGTGCCAGACTTACGAGAAGGAGCATACATAAGTGTTTTACAGCTTTGACGGCGTGGAGAACGTCCGGGACCTGGGGGGACTTACCCGGTCCGACGGGGCGAAAATACGGGAAAAGGTGCTGTTCCGCACGGGGCACCTGGGTAATGCGTCGGACGCCGACGTGCAAAAGCTCTCCGACTGGGGCGTGCAGCTCGTCGTGGACATGCGGGATAAGCGGGAGCGGGAGAAGCACCCGGATAGGGAAATTCCCGGCGCGGAGAACGTGTGGCTGCCGCCGGTGCCCGATTTGCAGGCGGTCATCCCCATCAGGAGCGCCGTGCCCCATGAGGTCCGGGAGGTATTCCATGAGTTTTACCGGCTCCTGAGCCTGCACCCCCAGGCCATCACGGCCTACGAGGGGTTTTTCCGCCAGCTTCTGGCCTCCGACGGCGGGCCGGTGCTGTGGCACTGTACCCAGGGCAAGGACCGCACCGGCGTGGGGACCATGCTGCTGTTGAGCGCACTGGGCTTCGACAGGGATACGGTCGTGGGCGAGTATATGCTCACCAACCGGTTCGCCGCCGGGCAGCTGGAGGCCATGCGCTTTGCCCGCGCCAGCGAGGAGGAGATCGCTCTGATGGGCGAGGTGTTCCCGGTGTTCGAGCGCAACGCGCGGTATTATTTCGACTGCGTGGAGATGGAGTACGGCAGCGTGGAGGCGTATCTGGAGCTGGCCCTGGGCGTGGGACCGGACGAGCGCGCCGTGCTGGAGGAATTTTATCTGGAGTAATGGCCCAAAGGGGCTATGAAAGGAGGGGTGCGCCGTGGAGCGGTTTTATACGGGCGTGGTGCGCCACAGGCGGCTGGTCCTGGCGCTGTTTTTATTGTCGGCACTGGCGTGTCTCGTCCTGCGGGGCATGGTCCGGGTCAACTACGACGTGAACAAATACCTGCCGGCGGACACGGCCTCCACCGTGAGCCTGCACGTGATGGAGCGGGAGTTTCCCGGCGGCATCCCCAACGCGCGGGTGATGGTCCGGGACGTGGCCATCCCGGAGGCGCTGGAATATAAGCAGCGCTTCGCGGCTGTGCCCGGCGTGGAGGCCGTGACCTGGCTGGACGACGCGGCGGACGTGACTGTGCCGCTGGCCGCAATGGATAAGGAAACGCTGGAAAGCTACTACCGGGACGGGAACGCGCTGTTCACCGTCACCGTCTCGGAGGACGGGTACGTGGACGCGGTGGCGGCGCTGCGGGAGATCGCCGGGGACACCGGCGCGGTCACGGGCACCATCGTTGCCCAGGCCGACTCCGCCACGGGCACCATGGACGAGGTAGGGCTGGTGGGAGCCTTCGGCGTGGCCTTCGCGCTGTTCGTGCTGGCCCTGACCACCACAAGCTGGCTGGAACCGCTGCTGGTGCTGGCCAATCTGGGCGTGGCGGTGTTCATCAACGCGGGGACCAACCTCATTTTCGGCGAGATCTCCTTCGTCACCAACGCCTCGGGCAGCATCTTGCAGATGGCGGTGAGTTTGGACTACGCCGTGTTTTTGCTCCACCGGTTCGACGAGTGCCGCCAGGAAATGCCCCACGACCCGCAGGGGGCTATGGTACAGGCGCTGTGCAAGTCCACCGGGTCCATATTGTCCAGCGGCCTGACCACCGTGATCGGCTTTCTGGCGCTGGTGCTCATGCGCTTCGGGCTGGGCAGGGACATGGGGCTGGCTCTGGCCAAGGGCATCGCCATCAGTCTGATAACGGCGTTTTTCTTTGTGCCCAGCCTGTTTCTGTGCACGCTGCGCTGGTCCGACAAGCTGCGCCACCGGCCGTTCGTGCCGGGTATGGGGGGCTTTGGCCGGTTCGTGCGGAGGCTCACGGCGCCGCTGGCGGTGCTCTTTGTTCTGGTCATCGCACCGGCCTATCTCGCCTCCAACGCCAACGACTTTTATTACGGCGCGGCGCAGATGTACGGCCCTCAGTCCCGGTACGGCCGGGACACCGCCGCCGTGGAGGAGGTCTTCGGCCGGGGGGACACCTATGTGCTCATGGTCCCCGGCCGGGACACCGCCGTGCAGGCGGCGTTGTCGGCGGACCTGCATGAGCTGGACCATGTGACCAGCGTTATATCCTACGTGGACAGGGCCGGCGCGGAGGTGCCGCTGGAATACCTGGACGAGGGAACCCTGGCGCTTCTCATGAGCGACGATTACAGCCGCATGGTGCTCACCGTGGACGCGCCGACCGAGGGGGACGAGACGTTCGCGCTGGTGGAGGCCGTCCGGGCAGCGGCGGAGAAATATTATCCCGGTACTTACTATCTGGCCGGCCAGGGCGTGAGCACCTACGATCTGATGACCACGGTGACGGCGGACCTGGCCAACGTGAACCTGGTGGCCATCGGAGCGGTGTTTCTGGTGCTGCTGCTCACCATGCGCAGCCTGTGGCTGCCGGTGCTGCTGGTGCTGGGCATCGAGACGGCCATATGGCTCAACCTGGCGGTGCCATACTTCGCCGGCACGCCGATCTTTTACATCACCTATTTGATCATCAGCTCCATCCAGCTTGGGGCCACGGTGGACTATGCCATCCTGCTGACGGACAGGTACCGGGAGCACCGGGCGGCGCTGCCGAAAAAAGAGGCCCTGATTGCCACGGTGTCGGGCACGGCGGTGTCCATTTTGACCTCCGGCAGCGTGCTGGCGGTGGTGGGACTGTTGATGGGCTATCTTTCCTCCAACCGGCTGCTGGCCCAGTTAGGGCTGCTGCTGGGACGGGGGGCGCTGTTCTCGCTGGGAGTGGTGCTGTTCGTGCTGCCGGGTCTGCTGGCCGCGTCGGACAAATTGGTCATGTTCCGGCGGCAGACAGCGGAAAAGCAAGAGGCAAAGGGGGAGCAAACATGAAAAACCTGCAACGGACCCTGACAGTGCTTTTGACGGCGGCACTGGTTCTGACGCTGGCTCCGGCGGCGCTGGCGGCGGATGATACGGAAGCAGCCGGCAAGGAGGAAGTGGTTTACATAAATCTTGACGCCGCCGGCGCTGTGACCACGGTGGACGTGGTGAACATCTTTGACATGCCCCAGGGGGGCCGTATCGTGGACCACGGGGACTACGCCACTGTGCGGAACATGACCACCGCCGACGAGCTCACCCTCGCGGACGGGACCGTGACCGCGGACGTGGGGCCGGGGAAGCTCTACTATGAGGGGCGGCTGGAAAACGTCCCCATCCCCTGGGACGTGTCCATCCGGTATTTTCTGGACGGGCAGGAGATGGACGCGGCCGACCTGGCGGGGGCCAGCGGCGCGCTGGAGATACGGCTGGCGGCGGAGCGGAATGGGGCGTGCGCCGGGACGTTTTTTGACGACTACGCCCTGCAAATTTCCTTCACCCTGGACGGGGACAGGTGCGATAACATCGCCGCGCCGGGGGCCACCGTGGCCAACGTGGGCGGGGACAAGCAGTTGACCTACACCGTCCTGCCCGGCGTTGGCGCGGACATATCCTTCACGGCGGACGTGCGGGATTTCGAGATGGACCAGATCGCCATAAACGGCGTGCGGTTATCTCTGGACGTGCCCCTGGGGGACGGGTCCGTGCCAGACGGGCTGGACCGGGCAGGCGCGGCCATCCTCGACCTGGACCGGGGGCTGTTCAGCCTGGAAAACGATCTGGCGGCCCTGACCGGCCAGTCGAAGGACCTGACCGACAGCCTGTCGGCGGCGCAGGCGGCTCTGGACGAGCTGGGGGACGACCCGGCGGCGGACCAGGTGCGGGACGCGCTGGACGCTCTGTCACAGGCGCTGGAGGGGTATACGAAGGCCGTGCAGGACGCCTATACGGCCAGCGGCGAGGTACGGCAGGACGCGGACTGGCTCACCACCGCCTCGGCGCTGCTGTCGGTGCTGGGGCCGACCATGCAGGAGGACGCCGACGGGCTTTCGGATATGCTGGAAGGCGTCACCGGCGGCGGGGAAGCGCCGCTGTCCTTTGCCTCGGCGGAAAACGGGACCGTGGCGTCGGTGCAGTTCGTGCTGCGCACCCCGGCCATCCAGAAACCGGCCCCGGAGCCGGCGGAACCGACCCCGGAGCCGGAACAGACCTTCTGGGAAAAGCTCACGGCACTGTTTTGAAACCTTCCATATAGAACGGCCCCCCTGTGCAAGGGGGGCTGTCATGCGTCAGCATGACTGGGGGGTTGTAACCTCGGTATAAGGACAACCCTTCCACCACGCTTCGCGCGGTCCCCCTCCCCTTACACAGGGGAGGCTTTCAATAAGGAAGATATTAAAAATCCCCGTCCCCAGCGCAAACCGGGGATGCAGCTCTTACTTTATTATGTCAACTACCTCGCCCACGTACATGGTATGCGGCGGCTCGTTTTCGTAGTAGCTCCGCTTCAAGTCCGCGGGCACGGCCGCTACGTCAAAGTCGTGGGAATACATCTTCCGGCACAGCAGCGTCACGCGCGCCTCTTTGAACGTCACTGCGTTTTCCAGATACACCGGCGTCAGGCCGGCCGCGGCCACCTTATCCCCGTCCCGGCCGGACCGGGAGCCCAGATACCCCAGCGCCTTTTTATATTCCGCCGGGAAGAAACTGACGGTGAACCAGTCGTTTTTCTCCATAAACCCATGTGTGTACCGGTTTTGCTTCACATACACCGTGGCGGCCGGCCGGCTCCACAGGGTCCCCAGACCGCCCCAGCCGATGGTCATGGTGTTGTAATCCCCCTGCGTCCCGGCGGTCACCAGCGCCCAGTCGTCCGCGAACGCGCTGAAAACGTCCACATCAAACTTCTCCATTTTATATCCTCCTTAGTATGGACTGATCTCCATGGTATCGTCATCCTGACCCTTTTCGATGGCCCGTATCTCGGCCCAGTAGCCGCCGCGCTCCCCCACCTGGACGAACACCCGGTCCCCCACCTTGTGGCCCAGCACCGCCTGGCCCACCGGGGATTCCTTGCTGATAAGGCCCTTGGCCGGGTTCTGCCGCAGCGTGGTCACAAGCGTGATGACCTCCTCGTCGTTTTCGTCCTCCATGAACAGCGTCACCGTGTCGAAAAGCCCCGCCTCGTCGGCGGCGGACTTATCCTCGATGACCACCGCCGAGGCGATCATGCGCTTTAAGTACCGGATACGGCTCTCGTTTTTATTTTTTGCCTGCTTGGCGGCCTTATACTCGAAATTCTCCGACAGGTCCCCGAAAGCCCGCGCGACCTGCACGTCCTCGATGAGCTTAGGCCGCAGCTCCGTCTCCCGGTAGTCTATTTCCTCCTGCATCTTGCGGATATCCACCGCCGTCAATTCGTCGTGCATATGCATCCCTCCGCATCCACTCTATCCCAAATCCCCGAAAAAGTCAACCGCGCGGAAAGTGTTTCCCAACCGGCTCAAATGTGCTATACTGCGCGTATGGACACCGATTTTCTCCAATTTTATACGGCCACGCCAAAGTTCACCCACGCCCCCGGCCTGGAGGTGATACGCGAGCTGTGCGCACGTCTTGGGAACCCCCAGCGTGCCCTTCGCTGCATCCACATCGCCGGCACCAACGGCAAGGGCTCCTGCGCGGCCATGACCGCCGCCGTTTTGCGCGCCGCCGGGTACCGCACGGGGCTGTACACCTCCCCGGACCTGACCGGCCCCTGGGAGCGCATAAAGGCGGACGGAGTTGACATAAATCTTTCCGACTTTGCCGCTGTCACGGCCCGTGTCCAGGCCGCCTGCGCGGGACTGGATGAGCCCAGCTTCTTTGAAAAGATGACCGCCGCTGCGTTTTTGTGGTTCGCCGAGAGCCGGTGCGACTACGTAGTGCTGGAGACAGGCCTTGGCGGTCGGCTGGACGCCACGAACATCATCGAAAAACCCGTTGTTTCTATCATTATGCCCATCGGCCTGGACCACACAGCCGTGCTGGGGGACACGCTATCGGCCATCGCCGGGGAGAAAGCCGGTATCATAAAACCCGGCTGCCCCGTGGTGTGCGCGCCCCAGGAGTCCGAAGCCCTGGCCGTGATACGCGCCCGGTGCGCGTCGGCGGACGCGCCCTTACATGAGGTTGACATAAATAAATTGACCCCCGGCCCCTGTTCCCTGGCGGGGCAGCGGTTCTCCTACGGGGACTTGGCCGATGTGGACATCGGTCTATTGGGCCGTCACCAGGCGGAGAACGCCTGCGCGGTGCTGGAAACGGCCCGACTTCTGGGCATTTCGGAAACAGATATCCGTACGGGACTGGCGACAGCCAAATGGCCCTGCCGGTTCGAGTACATCCCCGGCACGCCGCCCTTCATCCTGGACGGAGCCCACAACCCCCACGGCGCCGCGGCCCTGGCAGCGGGACTGGGGACGTACCTGCCGGGGCAAAGGTGCGCCATGCTCATGGGTGCGATGGCCGACAAGGACTGGCGCGGCGTATTGCGCCTCATGGAGCCCCTGGCGGCGCGGTTCATATGCGTCACCCCGGACGACAGCCCCCGCGCCCTGCCGGCGTCAGAGCTGGCGGCGGCGGTCCAATCTGTGCCCGTCCAAACGGCGGACAGCCTGCGGGAGGCGCTGGCACTGTGCCGGGAACATGAAGAGCCGGTGTGCGCCTTCGGTTCGCTCTATTACATCGGCCATTTGCGCAAGCTTCTGTTGGAGGAATGATCATGGAACTGAAAGACATGACGCTGACCGGCTTCACCGACACCCTGGCCTCCAAGGCCCCCACCCCCGGCGGCGGCGGCGCCTCGGCCCTGGCGGGAGCGCTTGGCGCGGCGCTGGGGTCCATGGTGGGGGAGCTGACCGTCGGCAAGCCCAAATACGCCGCCGTGGAGGGGCAAATGCTTGCCCTGACGGACAGGGCCAAGGCCCTGAGCCGGGAGCTGCTGGCCATGATCGACGCGGACGCTGCGGCGTTTCAACCCTTAAGCCGCGCCTACGCCATCCCCAAAGACGACCCCGGCCGTGCTGACGAGCTGGAGCGGTGCCTGCGCCTGGCGGCGGACGCGCCTATGCAAATTTTGCGCCTGTGCTGCCAGGCGGTGGAGCTGATGGAGGAGTTCGCCGCCATGGGCAGCGCCCTGGCCGTATCCGACGCCGCCACCGGCGCGGCATTGTGCCGCGGCGCGCTGTATGGCGCGGCTGTGAACGTGAAGGTGAACACAAAATCCATGGCCGACCGGTCCTATGCCGCGTCCGTCAACGGTGAGGTCGACCGGCTGGTGGCCGAGTACGGCCAGCGGGCCGAAACGGTTTTCCATGACATTTACGGGAGGTTTTGCTGATGGCTGAGATCTTAAAAGGCGCACCCGTTGCCCAGGCGCTCACGGAGCGGACGTCGGCGCTGTCAAAGGCGCTGCGGGAAAAGGGCGTCGTACCCACCCTGGCGATCCTGCGGGTAGGCGAACGGGAGGAAGATCTGTCCTATGAGCGCGGGGCATTGAAGCGCTGCGCCGCCGCGGGGGTGGAGGTCCGCTCCGTGGTCCTGCCGCCGGACGTGACTCAACCGGCGCTCATGGAGGCGCTGGAGGCTCTGAACGCGGACGAGTCCGTCCACGGCATCCTCATGATGCGCCCCCTGCCCGCGCCCCTGGACAACGAGGCCGCGCGCCGAGCGCTAAAACCCGCCAAGGACGTGGACGGGGTCACGGACGGCTCGCTGGCCGGGGTGTTCACCGGCTCCGGCGACGGTTTCGCTCCCTGCACCGCTCAGGCGGTGGTGGAGCTGCTGAAATATTACGGCGTGCCCCTGAAGGGCTCTCATGCGGTCGTGGCCGGCCGGAGCCTGGTGGTGGGCAGGCCGGCGGCCATGCTCCTGCTGGCGGAGGGCGCCACCGTCACCGTCTGCCACAGCGGGACAAAGGACCTGGCGGCCCAGACCCGCCGGGGAGACATCGTGGTGGCCGCCGTAGGCAAGATGGGCTTTTTCGGCCCGGAGCACTTCTCCCCCAACGCCGTTGTCGTGGACGTGGGCATCCACATGGACCCCGCTCTCGGCAAGCTTCGCGGCGACGTGCGCTTTGACGAGGCGGAGCCGGTGGTGTCGGCCATCACGCCGGTGCCGGGGGGCTTAGGGGCCGTGACCACCGCCGTGCTGGTGGACCATGTGGCCCAGGCCGCGGAAAGGGCGCAGCGGGGCTGAAATAGCACTTGACTTTCCCGCCGGGCGCATGTATAATAAGCAGGCTTGAATTGCATAGAGAAGCAGTCCGGCAGGCATGGAGAAGTCGCGTAGCCTGGTCGAGCGCGCACGATTGGAAATCGTGTATACCCCAAAAGGGTATCGGGGGTTCGAATCCCCCCTTCTCCGCCAAGGACAAAAGCCCCTGAATCAGTCCGATTCGGGGGCTTTTCTTAGGGCCGCAAGGGATACGGGTGCTTCCACGCCGCCCGCCCGGCGGTGTCATGTTGCCACATTTGGCACTAAAAAAGCACCCCCGGCAACACCCAAATGCTAATAAAATGCTAACGCCAAAACGGGCCGCCCAGACTGATGGGCGACCCGTTTTCGTGTAGCCGTTTTGCCTTATTCACCCGCGATCTCTATGATGTCCATGATCTGCATACGCCGGCATAGCTTGTCGCGGGTGAACTGCCGCCGGGCCGCCGTTGCGCTTCTTGCCAGCACAACGGTGCTGCCCTGGGCCGCGGGGTCATCCCCGCACACTGGATCCCGGCAAGACGGACAGTGCCACAGGATCAGAAAGCGCTTCACCGATCAGCCCTCCCTTCTCAAATGAAGTCATGCCCTATCCATCCGACGGGCAGCCCCCGCCCGGTCCGCCCGCAGCTTTTCCAGCCCCGCATACTGGGCCGCATCGTAGGGGGCCTCCCCGTCGTCCATGGCTCGCATATCCAGAAAAGCAACATCACGCCGCAGCTCTATGTCGTGGGCGTGGCCGCTCCAGTTGAAGGGGTAAAGTTTCGCTGCCATCGTTCTATCCTTTCTCCCCGTATGGCCGGTAGGTCAGCCGCTCAATGCTTTGCCGTCGTTCACTGGGCCAGGGCCTTGTAGACCCGGAAGGCGGGAGCCACCCCAGCAAAGGTGCCAATTTTCTGGTGCCTGCCGCTCCGTGTGCTCTCCAGGACTACGCCGTGCCGAATTTCCCCGGCCTTCGTGGTCTTCCGGGTCAGGATCACCCGGCGGCCCCGCACAGTGCTGTCCGCGCTCCGAACGATCTCCAAGCCAGTGTCAGTCTTTTTCATGGTCATAACTTCCTTTCTGCCCTCGTAACCTCCGGGGCGGGAAGTGGGGGTTACTCCTCGATGTCGTAGCACCTGTGCACCACGCCGTTTGAAAGCATGTACATGATGTTGGTGACGGTCTGGCCCTCGCTGTGGCGATTGATATCCTCGGCCACGTGGTAGATGTCGTCCAGCGTCGGCTCGAGGTGATCTCTCACATAGTTCAGCATGCTGCGGTATTCATCCACGGTCCCGTTCATGTAGAGTTCCTCATGTCTGCACACATGGCGAACATTCTCAGCGTTCCAGTGGCGGGTCTCGATGATTTTCATGTCTGTGTCCTCCTAAAAATTATCAGTTGTTTTAGTTTTCTTTTAACTTCTGACAATAATATAGCACTCCCCTTTGCAGTTGTCAACACTTTTTTAGCAGAAATTAAAATTTTTCTTTACAATCTAAAAATTTCGTGGTATTTTAGAATAGAAGGGAGGCGGTGCTGCATGGTATCGTTCAAGCCCCTATGGGTCACGCTCGCAGAAAAGGGGCTGAAAAAGAAAGACCTTTACGACGCGGCCAGCCCTGCGACGGTTGCTCGTATGGCCCGCAACGAATACGTGGCGCTGGAGATCATAGACAAGCTCTGCGCTCTGCTGGGCTGCCCCATATCCGCTGTGGTAGAATATGTTCCGGGAGACAGCAGCGGACGGGATGCGTGAAACCGGCTACACCGGCGGGAGCAAACCTGCGGGAAAAAGCAAAGAGGCCCTGCGGCAGATCAGTGCCGCGGGGCCTCTTGTTTTGTGTTACGTTCTGTTTCCCATAAATATACGCATTTATAGGCGCCATGACGAAAATGCCATATGATCTATAAATGTGACTGTATTTAATCATTTTTTCATAACAACGTAACAGAATCCCGCAAGCCCCCTGCGCCCGTAGGCATTATGGGTGTTACGTTTTTTGTTATTTTCTCTGTTACGTTTTTGAAAACATAACAAAAAATAGCGGGTGTTACGTTTTCCGTAACAGAAAACGTAACACCCGCAAAACGAATCAATTTAGGCTCTCTTGCCCCTTAGTTCAGCCCCGTCAACACGGCCTTCCACGTGTCCTTCCCCACGACGCCGTCCTGGGCAAGTCCAAGCTGCTTTTGCAGCACCTGGACCCCGCTCTTGGTGGCCGGGCCGAACTCCCCGTCCACCACCAGGGCCTTGTTGATGCCCCGGGCGAAGATGACCCGCTGGATGGTCTTGACCTCGGCCCCCGCGCAGCCCTTCGATAGCTCGTGCAGCCCGATGTCGGCGAACACCACCTTGCCGTAAGGCTCGACCGGCTCCACCGGCTGGACCGGTTCCGTCGACGCGGCGTAATTGGGCCGCACATAGCCCCAGATGTACGTGCTGGTCAGCAGATAGGACCGCTTGGCGCACATATTGGACGCGTTGCCCTCGATCGTGTACACATACGTCTTGTCGACCGCGTACACGATGCCCGTATGGGTCCGGGTGCTCCCGTTGTCGCTGAACACGATCACGTCCCCCGGCTTCGGCGTCCAGGCCCCGCGCCGGCCCTTGCTATTGGCCGGGGCCGCGTCGTAAAGCTGATTGCACGCCGCGTAGGGCCACACGCCCCACAGCACGTCCTTCGCCAGCGCCTTATCGTTGCCGCACGCCTCATAGATCGCCAGGCTCACCTGCATCGCGCACCACGGCCCGCCCGGGCCGTTGATGCCGCAGATATGCCCCGCGTAGGTCCAGTTGTTTGCCCCCTTGTTCAGCGTGAACGCGGCCTTGTCCCGAGTGTCGGAATAGGCGCTGGACGCCTTTTCGCAGTAGCCGACGTAATACTCCGCCGCCGCCAGCGCCTGGGCAGCCGTGCACTTAGCCATTGTCGCCACCGCCAAGCTGTTTGTAAATCTGGTGCACGCCGGTTGCCGCCAGACCGCTCGCTATTCCGACACCGACAGCAGTAACAGGATCACTTGCCGGGAAGTCAGGCATTACGTGGAAGGCGAGAAAGCCCAGAATACTGCCCACAGGCACCATGATCGCCGGAATCCATTTGTTGTCGAGGTTGCAGGGCTTGATGATCTGACCGACGCCAAAACAAATGATCACAAGGACGGGGACGGTAGCAACATCAAAGCCAGAAATTCCAGTATCGTTATCCGGTGCCGGGGCAAGCTCAGGCTCTGCCGTCTGTTCGGTTGTGTAGGCGGTTGCCCCGGGCGCGCCGGGTGTTTCGCCGGCGGCGAGGCCGACGGTGCTCATAACCGCGACCACACAAAAAGTCAGGGTCAGAGCCAGGATCAGGGTAAGAACTTTCTTCATTTGATTTTCCTCCTAAAATATTTCAACGGCGGTTGTTATCACCGCCGCCGTTGTCGTGTTTTGCTGCCTTTGCCGTCAGAATATCAATCGCTTTTGTGATGGCCGCCGGGAGCGGCAGACCCATCAAGCCCGCGTTCTCCACGATGGAAATGACCTCGTTCGCCACAAAGCCGATGACCACGCTGTCCCGTATGTAGCTCGTCCCGGCCAGCATATCCAGCCGGCAGGCGATCAGGACGATCAGCAGCGTCATACCTTTGCGGCATAGGCCCTTCCACCCGGCCCGGCTCTCCAGCGCACCGTTTGCGCTTTTCTTGCTCTTGTGAAACACCCCGGCTACGATCAGCCCGGAGGCGTAGTCAATGGCCATGCAGATGATGAGCGTAGTCATGGCCGCGTCCCAGCCTCCGAATAGTGCTGCTATGGCACCGCCGATCACGCCGGCGGCTGTGCAGATCGTCACTTTCATATTCTGTCCTCCTGTGATGCGGTCGTTCTCCCGGCCCAGCTGGGGGCTTGTCAGGAGCCGACAAACTTGTTATATTGATTTTTGACCTCGTTTGAACTCATCGCCGCGTATATCTGCGTCGTGGCGATGTCCTCATGGCCTAAAAGCTGCTGGATCGCCGTCACGTCCATGCCCGAATTTAACGCCTGCGTCGCGAACGTGTGCCGCAGTAGATGTGGATGGACCCGCTTGCCAAGTGCTGCCCGCTCGCTGATGGACTGGATGATGCGCTGGATGGCTCGCGGCTGCAAGGGAGCATACGGGGACTTCACGCTGACGAAAAGCCCGTTACCCCCCCGTCTGGTCGCTTTGTACTCTTGGAGCATCAACCTGGCCCGGACTGAAAAATACACGACCCGGTCCTTGTCGCCCTTGCCCCGGACCATGACGCTCCTGTCGGCCATATTGAGATCGTCATATTGCAGCGCCGCCACCTCGCTCAGACGACACCCGCTCGATGCCAGGAACTCCACCAGGGCCTTTTCCCGGTAATTGCGGCAAGCGTCCCGGAACCGTTCTAGCTCTTCCGTTGTCAGCGCGGTCCGGGCGTGGCGCTTGTCGATTTTGAGTGAGTGGATCCGCAGCATGGGGTTACGCTTGATCTTTTCCTCCGCTGCCAGCCATCCGAAAAAGGCCCGCAGCGAATTGATGTGCGTCTGCAAGCTGCTATCCGCCAGATGCCGGACCTCACCAAGATAGGTGATATACCCCCGTATATCGTCGGTGGTGATTTTGGACACGGGTTTTTTGGTCCGATCCATGAAATCCTCCAGGTGCGATTGGTAGTTTTTCAACGTGCGCGGGGACAGCCCGTCAATGCGTTTGGCACCCAGATATTGCCAAATCCTTTTGTAAAGATCGTTCCTCTCGCCCGCCGTCTCGCGGCTGACTGTGTAGCTGTCCAGCGTCTTGGTGATGTCCTCCAGCGTCACCGGCGTTTCCCCGGAAAGCATTGAAAACAGGCGGTTTGCAAGCTCGTCCTTTGCGGTCATGGTATCGCGCTCCTTTACGTTTTGATACTGCCAAGAATATCAAAACGGAGCGCATTTGCAACGCCTTAGACCGCTATGGCGGCGGTGATTGCAAGCCCTGTGGCCTTGTCCGCTGTCGTTTCGTCCTCGACCGCTATTATGGCGGCAGTAGCCGCGTCCCAGACCGCTATGACGGCTGTTATCGCCAGCCCTGTGGCCTTGAACGCCGTCGTTTCGTCCCAGACCGCTATGGCGGCTGTCGTGGCGAGCGTGGAGGCGGTCTACGCCATCTTTAATGAGCCCACAGCGTCCGCGATTATGCTTGCCAATGACGAAGCTGCTGCGGCGTATGCCGCCGCGCTGTCTACCGTGGTCGGTCCCGCCGTGGCCCGCCTCGCTGGGCTTGACCCGGCAAGCTACACGGACATGACCGCGATTGCTGCTGATAAGACCGCTATGACGGCGGTAGCCGCGTCCTCGACCGCTATGACGGCTGTTATCGCCAGTCCCACGGCCTTGTCTGCTGTCGTGTCGTCCTCGACCGCTATGGCGGCGGTCGCAGCGTCTGCTACGGCCAGAAATGCTGTTACCAGCAGCACCACGGCCAAAAACGCGCTGGGGAATAGCCCATTGCGCACGTCCGTCACAAGCAAAAACTGGACAACAAGCTATCAAACCCTATACTCTCGCCCGTGCTACATTATCGCCGTGGAGGGTGCCGGTGACAGCGCTGAGTGCTCTATTGAGTTCCAGCATATCTATTCGGGCAGTAACACTGGCACGACAACTTATACAGCGACCGCAAAGCCGAATGTGCGCACACAAGTTGACCGTTTTGCCTCGGATATTTCTGCCCGCCGCCCGGATTCAAAATCCGCATATGGGCGGACCGTTCATTACGTCCCGTGTGCCTAAAACGGGGCGGTGCTACCGCCGTATTATCATCCTAAGACGGCCCACCGGCCCCGAAATTCCCGGAAAAACGGGGCCAGGGCGGGCCTTTTCCCACATGGACGCGGGCACTCAGGCCACAAATCAGGCCAAAAACCGGGGCTGGAAGCTCCTATGCGTTCGCATTAGGATGATAATGCGACTGAAAATTTGCTCTCATGCGCACTTGATAATGCGGAAATAATGAGTGCTAGAATTGCTG
>CANQQB010000040.1 GCA_947625845.1 uncultured Oscillospiraceae bacterium | reverse complement strand
GCCAGGCACACGTCCAGGCCGATGAAATCGCCCAGCTCCAGCGGGCCCATGGGGTGGTTGGCGCCCAGCTTCATGGCCTTGTCGATGTCGGCAGGGGAGGCCACGCCGGTCTCCACCAGGCCGATGCCCTCGTTGATCATGGGGATGAGGATCTTGTTGACCACGAAGCCGGGGGCCTCGGCGACCTCCACGGGGTCCTTGCCGATCTCTTTCGCCAGGTTATAGATGAACTCGAAGGTCTCCTGGGTGGTGTTGGCGCCCCGGATGACCTCCACCAGCTTCATGCTGGGGACCGGGTTGAAGAAATGCATGCCGATGACCGGGTGGGTCAGGCCGTGGCCCATCTCGGTGACGGACAGGGAGGACGTGTTGGACGCGAAGACGGTCTCGGGCTTGCACAGGGTATCCAGCTCCTGGAGCAGGGTCTTCTTGGTGGCCATATCCTCCTTGACGCACTCGATGACCAGGTCGGCGTCGGCGGCGGCGGAGCGCTCGTCGATGACGATGTTGTTCAGGATGCCGTCCACGGCCTCCTGGGTCATCTTGCCCTTTGCCACGCGCTTGGCAAGGGAAGCGGCCAGCTTGTCCTTATGCTTCTGAGCGGACGCCACGGAGCTTGCGAACATCATCGCGGTGTGGCCGTTCGCGGCGAACACCTGAGCGATACCGCTGCCCATGGTGCCGGCGCCAAATACTGCGACTTTCATTGTGTTTCCTCCTATAAACTATATTTTATTGACTGTTTTGATCTGCCTCTCAGCAGTTTTCAAACGGATCGTGCTTGCGCTTTTCCACGAACGCGGCCATGGCATTCTGCTGGTCCTTCGTCTCGAAGCAGGAGCCGAACAGCTTTTCCTCAATGACGATGGCCTGGTCTATCTCCACCTGCATCCCGTCGTTGATGGCCTTCTTGCAGGCCCGCACGGCGATGGGGGCGTTGCCGGCGATGCGGGTCGCCATCTTCTCCGCCTCGGCCATCAGCTCTTCGGCGGGGTACACGGCCTGGACCAGCCCGCATGCCAGGGCCTCCGGGGCCTTGATATTCCGAGCGGTGTAGATGAGCTCCTTGGCCTTGCCCATTCCCACCAGCCTTGCCAGGCGCTGGGTGCCGCCAAAGCCGGGGGTGATGCCAAGACCCACCTCGGGCTGGCCGAACACGGCCGTCTCCGACGCCAGCCGGATGTCGCAGCTCATGGAGAGCTCGCATCCGCCGCCCAGCGCGAAGCCGTTCACCGCGGCGATGGTGGGGATGGGCAGCGTCTCCAGCTTGCGGAACACGTCGTTGCCCAGCTTGCCGAAGGCCTCCCCCTCCGCTTTCGTCAGGCCGCTCATTTGCGCGATATCCGCCCCGGCCACGAAGGCCTTCTGCCCCGCGCCGGTGACGATCAGGCACCGCACCGCGTTCGTATCCACGCTGTCCAGCACCTTGTCCAGCTCGCCGATGACCTGGTCGTTGAGGGCGTTGAGCGCCTCGGGCCGGTTGATGGTCAGCACGCCGATCTGGCCCTTGACCTCCAGTTCCACGAATGCCATAACTATCCTCCTAAAAACATCGTTTATTTTCTAACGATTTCAGGGTGCGGACTGGCCGCACCATCCCACATTATAATTGCAAACCCCGGATTTATCAAGTACGATTGCCTGGAAAACGCCGATTTTTTCGTAAAATTTAACTCTCCCGCGTCGGTGGCGCCCTCGCCCCCGTCAAAGGCGTCCCCGGCCTGCGCCGTGGACCCGTGGGATTTTCATATTTCTCTCCCCCAGTCAGCGCCTTCAGGCGCTGACTGGGGGAGAGACGTGTAAATAAACCTCGCTGCGGCGCGGGAAGGGGAGGTTATCGGACAAACCGATAGCGCATGTATCCGTCCTTTTCCTCGGTAAACCGGAAGCCGGCCTTCTCCAGTACGTGCTGGCTGCGGGTGTTCTTCACAAGCGTATAGGCGTACACCGCGTCTACATCCAGGTTTTCAAAGGCATATGCCAACGCCAGCCGCGCGATCTGCGTGCCGTACCCACGGCCCTTGACAGAGTCGTTCTGCATGTGGAAGCCAAACTCACATTCCCTTTTTTCTTTGTCGATGTTCTTTAGCTGCACGTGCCCGATGGGCCGTCCGTCCAGCATGGCAACCAATTCCAGCCTGCCGGGTACCTGCTTGCGTTTATAGAAACTGTCGACCGCTTCCTCGCTGTACACATAGGGCCGAAACTGGCTTTCGTCCTCAAATATAGCCGGGTCGGCTTCGTGTTCGCGAAAAAACTGACGGCAAAGCTCCCGCGTCATAATACAAAGAGATATTTCTGTCATAAGGGCCCTCCCAAACACTTTTTGCGCATGCCCGGCACCAGGCTCATCCGGCCCGCCCGCCGGGGTGGGGGTTGCGGGTGAAAAAGGCAAAGGTGTTGCCTCTTTTCGTTGGTGATAGTTGGGGGTGCCTCTCCCCACGCGACAGGCGTGCCGCGTGGGGACCCCGGACAATAAGGAAGAGGATTTAAATTATTCTCTCCCTCAGTCACCGCCTGACGGCGGCGACAGCCCCCTCGTCAGAGGGGGCCGCGCTGCGGCGCGAGGGGAATAAACATTAGAATCCCACGCGTCCACGGCATAAGACGGGGACACCTTTGGCGCAAGCCGGGGACACCTTTAGCGGCGGCGCACTACTGTTACAACCCTTCCGTCAGCGCTCCGCGCTGACACCTCCCCTTGCACAGGGGAGGCGTTTCAAAGCGGTGCGCCTATGGCGCTTATTCCGCCGCGAGAAGTTCGGCGGCGGCGGAGAGGTTGGTTTTTTCGCGGGTGCGGAGGGTGCGCTGGGCGGCGGAAAGGTGCTCCCCGTCCATGTGCATCACCCAGTCGGCCAGCTCGCACAGCGCCTCCCCCGTCACATCCTCCAGCGCCGCCATGGGAAGGCCAGCCTCCGCGCAGAAGGCGTCGATTTTCCCGTCATAGCTGACGCCGCCGGCGGGCACGCCGTCCCGCAGGGCGAAGATGAGCGCGTGCAGGCGCATGCCCAGCACCAGGCTCATACGGCCTACCCGCCGGGGGTCGGCAGACAGGGACCAGGGCACGCCGTCCAGCTCCGCGCACACGGACTTGGCCGCCTGCCGGTCCTCCGGGGCAAGACACAGGAATACCGGGGCCAGCCTGTACTGCTCCCAGATGTACCGGGCTGCCTGGGCAAAGTCCGGCACGTGAGTCCAGAAGCCCGGCCAGGGCCGCAGGGCGATGCCCGCCTTCCGCTCCCGCTCGGTCGCGTGGGTCTCCAGGCACAGGGTCGGGTCCGCGCTGAGCAGGACGCGGGGGGCCGTGACGCGCCAGTCGGCCAGGGTCCGCCGGCTGGCCTCGTCCCGGACGGTGATCACCTGGGCGTATTTGTTAAGATATTCCGCCGCGAGCGTGCGGTCCTTGTCCCGGCGGATGGGGCCGGCGCCTACGGCGTACAGCATGGTCCGGCACCCGGCGGTGCGGGCAGCGCGCAGTACGGCCAGGTAATAGAAAAGGCTCCGGCGGCTGGTGGCGGTCTGCAAAAGGCTCCCGCCGCCAAGGATGAAGAGCTTTGCCCTGCCCAGGGCCGTGAGCCAGCCGGGTATGTTCCAGCGGCTGACGCCGCCTACGCCGGCGCGGCGGCCGGTGCGCTTGCCCCGGCGGGCAAGCACGGTGATGGGCATGTCCCGGTCCAGGCGGCGCAGAGAGGCCACGATGGCGGACAATACGGCGTCGTCCCCGGCGTTGTCCATGCCGTAGGCGCCGCAGATCACCACCCCCCGCCGGGGGCCAAGCAGCCGGCGCAGAGCGTCTCTCAGCCAGTTTTTCATCCAGCACTCCTTGGCAAAGCCTCATGAATGATGTAAAATAACGTTTAATTATAATTACATTGTAGCATGTTTTACGGGAGAGGACAAGATGACCAGAATTTATCTGATACGCCACGCGGAGGCGGAGGGGAATCTCTATCGCCGGGTCCACGGCCAGTTCGACGCCAACATCACCATGCTGGGCAGACAGCAGGTGGCCGCGCTGGCCGAGCGGTTCCGGGACGTGAAAATCGACGGGCTCTGGTCCAGCGACCTGACCCGTACCCAGTCCACCGCCAGCGCCGTCTTGAAATATCACCCGGAGCTGACCATGCACCTGACAAAGGGGCTGCGGGAGGTGGACGTGGGCGTGTGGGAGGACACCCCATGGGGGGATATTGCCCGGACGTATCCGGAGCAGTACCGCAATTTCAACCAGGACCCGGAGCGCTGGTCCGTCCCCGGCGGCGAGAAGTTTGACGCGCTGGTGGAGCGGATGCGCGGCGCGCTGCTGGACCTGGCGGGACAATATCCCGGCGGGACCGTGGCCGCCGTCAGCCACGCCTACGCCATAAGGGCGCTTTCGAGCCGGCTCATGGGGAAGGCGTTTGCCGATATCCCCTTCGGGGATAATACGGCCGTCACCACCATACTGGCCGAGGACGGCGCGCTCACCCTGGAGCGGTACGCGGACGGGTCCCATTTGGGGAGCCTGAGCACCTTTGCCCACCAGGGCCTTGCCAATGACCACAAGGGCAAAAAGGCCGACGGTTGGTTCGCGTCCATGGCCCTGCCGGAGGAAGAGGCGCTGTATACCAGGGCCTATGGCGAGACGTGGATGGCAAGCCACGGGAACCTGCAGGGGTTCGCTCCGGCGCTGTACCTGAGCTCCGCCGCGCAGCGGGTGCGACAGGACCCGGCGTGTCTGGTGAAGATATACTTTGAAGACGCGCTGGCGGGGATTTTGGAGCTGGACCCGGAGCGGGGCCGGGAGGATAACGCCGGGTGGATAAGCCTGCTGTGGGTAGACCAGTCCATGCGGGGCCGGCGGTTCGGTGCTCAGCTCATCGGCCAGGCGGTCAGCTATTTCCGCAAAAAGAACCGGGGCCGGCTGCGGCTGCACGTGTCCCGGACAAACGATGCCGCCATCGGCTTTTACCAGGCCATGGGGTTTGAGAAGATCGGCACGGCCGAGGGGGTCGGGGGGCTGCTGTATCTCATGCAAGCGGACATCACCCGGCGGGTCTGGCGGCTGCCATGAGGCCGAACCCGCTGCGCATGACAACGCCGCCGGTGACAAAGCGGCTGCATATCGGGCCGGGACGGCGGATCGTGGCCATATCGGATATCCACGGGAAGCTGGATTATCTAAAAGGGCTGCTGGAAAAGTGCGATCTGAGGCCGGACGACGTGATCGTGCTGGTGGGGGACCTGCTGGAAAAGGGGCCGGACCCGCTGGGCACGCTGCGGTACGTGATGGAGCTGAGCAAACAGCGGGAGGTGCACGCCGTGTGCGGCAACTGTGACTTCTGGCACAACTTCTGCGATTTGCCCGACGATAAGGCCGAGGACGCGTTTTATCTGCAATATCTGGTGGGGCGCAACCGGGGCTGGGGGGACGGTATCATCGCACAAATGCTCCAGGAGCAGGGCGTGGAGATAAGCTGGCAAATGGACCTGGCCGCGGCCAAGGCCGTGGTGCGGGAAAATTACGGGCCGGAGCTGGATTTCCTGCGGGCCTTGCCGCACATCATCGAGACGGAGGATTATACCTTCGTCCACGGGGGGCTGGCGCCGGAAAAGGGCGCGTTTGCCTGCATGAAGCTGGACGCCTACCGGACCGTGGCCAAGCCCCATGAGAAGTGGACCGTGGTGGGGCACTGGCCGCTGGTGCTGTACCATGAGGATATCACCGACGCGCGGCCTATCATCGACCGGGACTTGAAGCTCATCAGCATCGACGGCGGGTGCGTCTTAAAGGACGACGGGCAGCTGAACGCCTTCTTCCTGCCGGATATGACGTGGGTGAGCTACGACGATTTTCCCACCGCGCGGGTGAAGACCGCTCAACAGGCCAGCGCGCGGCATTATTACATCCGCCACGGGGACAACGAGGCTGAGATACTGGCGGAGGACGGGGAATTTATACGGTGCCGGCATTTGCGGACGGGCTATGTGATGGACGTGCCGGCGGACTTCATCCGGACGCGTGAGGGGTCCAGGGTCACGCTGAACGACGTGACGGACTATCGGCTGCCGCTCAAGGCGGGGGACGTGATCTCCGTGGTGCGGAAGACCAGCCGGGGGTATATGTGTAAGAAGGATGGGATATCCGGGTGGTATGAGGGGGAGATCGAGGAGATGTCTGTAATCTGACGTTACAACCCCCCAGTCACGCATACGCGTGACAGCCCCCCTTGCACAGGGGGACCGACAACAAGGAAGAGGATTTAAATTATCTCTCCCTCAGTCATGCTGACGCATGACAGCCCCCTCGTCAGAGGGGGCCGGCCCCGCCGGGGCCGATTTCGGGGGTGAAGCCCCCGCCTCCCTCTGACGAGGGAGGTGGCTCGCCCGCCAGGGCGAGACGGAAGGAGAGAAATATTAAAATCCCACAGGTCCACGGCGGAGCCGGGGACACATTTGGCGCAAGCCGGGGACACCTTTGGCCGCGCTGCGGCGCGAGGGAACAACCCTTCCGAGCCGCCATGCGGCGGCCCACCTCCCCTTACACAGGGGAGGCTTCGATATGGTATCGCCTGAAGGCGATGGAAAGGAGGCACGGCACGATGACGATATTTGACGTGATGGGGCCGGTAATGGTGGGGCCGTCGTCGTCCCATACGGCGGGGGCGGTGCGTATCGGGCTGACGGCGCGGCGGCTGCTGGCGTCCGAGCCGGTGAAGGCGGATATATTGCTGCACGGGTCCTTCGCCGCCACCGGCGCGGGACATGGGACCGACAGGGCCATCGTGGCGGGGCTGCTGGGATTGGCGCCGGACGATGCGGACATCCCCAGGAGCCTGCAACTGGCGAAGGAGCGGGGCATGGCGGTGCATATCCACACAGGGGAGCTGCGAAATGCCCACCCCAACACAGCCCTGGTCACCGTGACCAACGCCATGGACAGATCTGTGGAGCTGTCAGCGTCGTCCCTGGGCGGCGGGCGGATACGGATAAACGCCATCGACGGCATGGAGGCCAGCTTTTCCGGGGAGTATCCTACCCTCATCATACGAAACCAGGACAGGCCGGGCATGCTGTCCGAGATCACGCGGGTATTATATGAGCAGCGGACCAATATCGCCACGCTCCAGCTCTACCGGGACAGGAAGGGCGGGCTGGCCGTGACGGTCATCGAGTGCGACGACCCGCTCACCCCCGCGCTGCGCCAGGAGCTGGCCGGGCTGGACGGGGTGGTGCGGTACACCTATCTCAATATGGGGGAGGGGACCTGATATGGCGTTTGGTTCTGTGGGCGCGCTGCTGCGGGCGGCGGAGGAAGGAAAACCGCTGTGGGAGGCGGTGCTGGACGAGGACTGCCGGGACCGGGGCGTGGATAAAAAGGACAGTTGGGAGCGGATGACGGCTCTGTGGACCGCCATGGTCCGCTCCGTGGACGAGTATGACCCCGGGCAGCGGTCCGCCAGCGGCCTGTCCGGCGGGCAGGCGGCCAAAATGGCGGCGGCGGAAAAGACGTTGTGCGGGCCGTATATGGGCCGGGTGATGGCTACGGCGCTCAGCGTGGCCGAGCGCAACGCCTGCATGGGCCGTATCGTGGCCGCGCCGACGGCCGGGGCCAGCGGCGTCGTGCCGGCGGTGCTCATACCGCTGCGGGCGCGGGAAAATTTGGACGACGAGGCGATGGTGCGGTGCCTTTACGTGGCGGCGGGCTTCGGGCAGGTCATTGCCACGCGGGCGTCCATTTCCGGGGCCGAGCACGGGTGCCAGGCGGAGATAGGCTCCGCCTCCGGTATGGCCGCAGCCGCGCTGGTGCACGCAATGGGCGGTACGCCGGGACAGATGGCCGACGCGTGCGCGATGGCGCTGCAAAACGTGATGGGACTGGTGTGCGACCCGGTGGGGGGATTGGTGGAGGAACCGTGCGTCAAGCGAAACGTCATGGGCGCCGTCAACGCTATGGCCGCGGCGGATATGGCGCTGGCCGGTATCGCCTCCGCCATACCATGCGACGACGTGATCGACGCTATGGCCGCCGTGGGCCGGGCGATGCCCGCCGCGCTGCGGGAGACAGGCGAGGGTGGCTTGGCCGCTACCAGGACCGGACGGAAGATCGCACAGAGGACAGGAGGAAAACCGGGGGTGTGAGGGACCAGGGTGTAAAAGAAAGAGAGGCTGATTTAAAATATCTCTCCCCCCGCCCGCCGATGGCGGGCACGGCAGATTGTCAAGCAAGTGCCACACTAAAAACTTCAGCGGGAGTTTTCTATTCGAGGCATTTCTGGGGCGAGAGTTGAGTAACCGCTCTACCCGCGCGACGTCACCCTCCGTGACCTTTCTGAAGTCATAGCCCTGAGGTCTGTATTCCTCTCCCAGTCGCCGAACCGCTTCCGTTGTTTTATCTCCTCCGGCCACTCCGGGATGATGTGGTCCGGATGGATGGTGTTGCAGCTGCTGTCCCGGTGCACATACTTCTTCTCGCGCCGCCGCTGGTGAGTTTTTGCGGTGGTGTACAGGTTCTGTGCATGCCAGTGGTTGTACCAGTATGGGTTATCCGGAGCTTTGGGCTTGTATTTGGCCCAGCTCCGCTGGATCTCGCGGCTGACGCTGGAGGGGGCTGCGTTCCAGTATTGCTGCTGCGCGTCTGATGCTGCAGCCCTCTGACAAAAGTTGCTGTAGATATTTTCTCTCATCCAGTGTAAAATGTGTGTAAGACGACATGGCTCTTCCTCCTGTAAATGTTGGTGAACACGTACATTTTACACGATTTGGGCCATGTTGTCTCTTGTTTTGTTTCACCCCCGCGGGTGTTGCACTTCGTATGATAATCTGCCTTCAATAAGGAAAAGTGAGGTACCCCCACATGTTTCGTATCGGCTGTCACATTTCCGCCTCCGGCGGCTACCTGGCCATGGGCCATCGCATCGACGCGCTTGGCGGCAACACCTTCGCCTTCTTCACCCGCAACCCCCGCGGCGGCGCGGCCAAGGAGATAGACCCCGCCGACGTGGCGGCGTTTCTGGACTTTTGCAAAGAAAAGGACATCGACCGCCTGGTGGCCCACGCACCCTACACCCTGAACCCCTGCGCGGAGAAGGAGAACGTCCGCCAGTTCGCCCTGACGGCCTTTGCCGACGACCTCAGGCGCATGGAATACACCCCCGGCCAGTACTACAACTTCCACCCCGGCAGCCACGTGGGCCAGGGTCTGGACGTGGGCATCGAGAAGATCGCGGACGTGTTGAATCAGGTCCTGTTCCCGGACATGACCACCACGGTCCTGCTGGAGACGATGGCCGGCAAGGGCAGCGAGGTCGGCGGCACCTTCGAGCAGCTCCGCGCCATCATCGACCGGACGACGCTCGCGGACAAGCTTGGCGTGTGCCTGGACACCTGCCACGTCTGGGACGCGGGGTACGACGTGGTGCACGACCTGGACGGGGTACTGACGGCCTTTGACAAGGCGGTGGGCCTGGACCGCTTAAAGGCGGTGCACCTGAACAACAGCCTGAACGACACCGACTCCCACAAGGATAGGCACGCCAAGCTGACGGAGGGCCGCATGCCCCTGGACGCCATCGAGCGCATCGTGCGCCACCCGGCGCTGGAAAAATTACCCTTTATTCTGGAGACGCCCAACGACGACGCGGGCTACGCCGCTGAGATCGTCCTGGTCCGCAAGCTCCACGGGTAATACATACTTTCCGTTTCCACCGGAAAGACTAGCACCGGTGATGAAATGAGCAAGGACGATTTCACGCTGGGTCCGGCTGTGCCGCTTGGCTTTGGTATGGCTCTGGCCCAGAACCCGGACGCCATGGAGGTGTTCTCCGGCCTGACGGAGGACCAGCGGCGGCAGGTCCTGTCCAAGTCCCGGCGCATCCGCTCCAAGTCCGAGATGCGCTCCTACGTGGACTCATTGGTAGGCCTGGACCTCTCCGACATCTGAACGAAGACCGGACGCCAGTAAGCGTCCGGTCCTCGCTTTTGTCCCCGCAAACCCTTGCAAACACCGGGATTCTACGAATCGGAGAGTGCCCGTTGAACGAATGGGAGAGTGGGATTTTTGCAAGGAGAGCGTCTATCCAAACCATGGGTTGCGATTTTTAGGGACGGCGCGGTATGATAGGCCGTGAAAAGATCATCGGGAGGACTGCGTATGTTTCAGATCTTCACGGACCTGGCCGCCAACATTCCCCAGGAGCTGGTGGACCGCTGGCATATCGGGATCGTACCCATCTACTGCGAGGTAGACGGCAAGCGCCTGGACGTATCCAAGGGCTTTGACGGCCCGGCCTTTTACGCCGCCATGCGCGCCGGCGCCAGGACCCGCACGTCCATGCCCGCCCCGGCGGTGTTCACGGACGCCTTTCGGCCGGCGCTGGAGCGGGGGGAGGACGTGCTGTACATCGGCATGTCCAGCGGCATCAGCGGCACGGTGGGTCTGGCCAAGACCGTGGCGGCGGAGCTGGGCGAGGAATTTCCCGACCGGAAGCTGGTGGTGATCGACACCAAAGCCGCGTCCCTTGGCGAAGGGCTGGAAGTCCTTTTCGCGGCCGAAGAGCGGGAAAAGGGCTGCGATTTTGACGACGTGGCGGCCCGGACCCAGGATAAGTGCGACCACATGTTCCAGATATTCACCGTCGAGGACCTGGAGTATCTGCGCCGCGGCGGCCGGCTGCACAGCGCCGTGGCGGTGGTGGGCAACATGCTCAACGTCAAGCCGGTTCTCTTCGGCGACCAGGACGGGCACATCGTCCTGCGGCACATGAACGTAGGCCGCCGCCGGAGCCTGGACACCCTGGCGGCCAAGTATAAGGAATTTTGCGCGGACAAATCGGCCCCGGTGGGTCTGGCCCATTGCGACAGCCCCAGGGACGCGGACGTGGTGATCGGGAAGCTGCGGGACGCGGGCTGCGCCGGCGAAGTTCTCAACGTATGCTACGAGCCTGTGACCGGCTCTCACGTCGGCCCCGGCACCGTGGCCCTGTTCTTCTACGGCCCTCGTCGCCGCTCGCAGGGCTAGGCCGGGATTCGCCGCAAGCGTCAAATCCCGGATAGCCCGCGGCGTCTCCTCTCCCCACGCGACAAGCGTGCCGCGTGGGGACCCCGTTCAAAAATGTTGCCGCCCATTGGGCGGCAATTTAATTTCCATCCAGCAGATCGGCGGCGGCCTCCGGGAAACCCCGGCTGTCCTCCGGCCGGGAGAACAGCAGCTTTTCGTCCTGTGCCACCCGCACGCCCCGCGCGCTGATACGCACCCGCCGACAGGCGCCGGAGCCGAACAGCTCGTCCATCGCGGCCCGGTATGTCTCGAAGTATTCCTCCGGCATCAGCGCCTGGACATATCCGGCGAAACCGCCGCTGTGCACCCGCCATGCGCCCTTGCCGTCCAGAAGCTGGCCCGAGGCCTCCAGCCCCCACATGAGCCCGTCGCCGCACGTCTCGTTCCAGGTGTTGCGCAGCAGCATCTCCGAGCTGCGCCCGGACTGGTTCATCAGCTCCATGTACCGGCCCCCGTCCCGCAGACCCAGCGCGTCCGCCATGGACGAGACCCGCCAGGTCTCGTCAAAGAAATGCCGTGCCCGCATCCACTTGGGGTCGTCCCGGTGCCTGGGCCATTCCTGATTGAACACCGGCCCCCGGACCATCGCCAAAAACGGCTCGCCGAAAAACCGGGCCACCTCCGCCATATCCTCGGATATCTCCGCATAGGCCGGCGCGGCCTGGGACACGCTGCCGCCGGTGTCCGTCAGGCACATGACCAGCCCCAGGGATTCAAAGTCGCACTGGATGGGCACGATCTTGTTTTCCAGCACGTCCACGTACACCACCCCGCCCATGGCGCAGGGCAGCGGGTCGGACAGGCCGCAGGATTTCCCGTACCACCGGGACTCCACCCGCTGGACCATCCTTGCCAGCTCCTCCGGATCGATCTGCGCGCCGGAAAAGGCGGCCAGGATAAAGCCAATGAGCACCGTGAACGCCGAGGATGAGGAAAGCCCCTGCCCCGGCTTCAGATCGTTGAATACATACGCGTCAAAGCCCCGCAGGCCGGGCACGCTCTGGCCCAGCTCCCCGGCGATGCCGCGCACCAGCGCCGCGGAGGTCCCCCGCTCCTTCTCGTCCGGCCAGGGCCGGCTCAGATTGACTTCAATGGGGTCGAACCCCCGGCTGAACACACGGATGACGCCGTCGTCGTTGGGCTCCGCCTCCGCCGCCACGCCCACGTCCAGCGCCGCCGCCATCACGCGGCCCCGCTGCATATCCGTATGGTTCCCGGCCAGCTCCATGCGCCCCGGACAGAAAAATCGCGTCATAAGTCCCTCTGCCGCTTTCTTTTTTGCGTTATTTGCATTAATCTTTATTATATAATTGCTTTCCGCGCGAATCAACGCTATAATGTGTAAATAAAATTACAAAAATTAAAATTCATGTACACATGTGGAGGACACTATGGACAAGAACGGAAAGCTGAATTTCACGATGCTGTGCGATTTTTACGAGCTGACCATGGGCAACGGCTATCTGGCAGCGGGGATGGAGGACCGGATCACCTACTTCGACCTGTTCTTCCGCTCGGTGCCGGACGGGGGCGGGTTTGCCATCGCCGCCGGCCTGGACCAGGTCATCGACTACATCCGGGACCTGCACTTCGACCCTGAGGACATCGCCTATCTGCGGGGCAAAAACTGCTTCTCCGAGGCATTTCTGGACTATCTGGCCAACTTCCGGTTCACCGGGGATATCTGGGCCGTGCCGGAGGGCACGCCGGTTTTTCCCCGTGAGCCGCTGATCGTGGTCCGGGCCCCGGCCATCCAGGCTCAGCTTCTGGAGACGTACATGCTGTGCGTGGTGAACCACCAGAGCCTGATCGCCACCAAGGCCAACCGGATCGTCCGCTCGGCCAAGGGCCGGACAGTGCTGGAATTCGGCTCCCGCAGGGCTCAGAGCTCTTCCGCCGCGATCGTCGGCGCCAGAGCGGCTTACATCGGCGGCTGCGCCGGGACGGCCTGCGCCATCTCCGACCAGCTCTACGGGGTGCCGGCCGGGGGGACCATGGCCCACGCATGGGTGCAGATGTTCGACACGGAGCTGGACGCCTTCCGGGCATACTGCCGGACCTACCCGGACAAGAGTACGCTGTTGGTGGACACCTACGACACGCTGCACAGCGGCGTGCCCAACGCCATCCGGGCATTCGACGAGATCTTAAAGCCCCTGGGCATCAAAAAATGCGGCATCCGGCTGGACTCCGGGGACCTGGCGTATCTTTCCAAACAGGCCCGGAAAATGCTGGACGCGGCCGGCTGGACCGAGTGCACCATCACCTGCTCCAACGCCCTGGACGAGTATCTTATCCGGGACCTGCTGGACCAGGGGGCATGCATCGACTGCTTCGGCGTGGGCGAGCGGCTGATCACCGCCGAGAGCGACCCGGTGTTCGGGTGCGTGTACAAGCTGGCGGCGGTGGAGGACGAAAAGGGCCATATCACGCCAAAAATCAAGATCAGCGAGAACACCGCCAAGATCACCAACCCCCACTTCAAGAAGCTGTGGCGGTTCTACGCCAGGGACACGGGCAAGGCCATCGCGGACTACATGAGCCTGCACGACGAGCAGGTGGACGACAGCGCCGATCTGGAGATATTCGACCCGGACGACACCTGGAAGCGCAAAACGGTCTATGACTTTAAGGCCAGGGAGCTGCTGGTCCCCATCTTCCAACATGGGGAGCTGGTCTACGAGCAGCCCACGTTGGAGGAAGTGAAGGCCTACTGTGCACAGCAGGTGGACACCCTCTGGCCGGAGGTGCAGCGGTTCGAGAACCCCCACGGGTACTATGTGGACCTGTCCCAGAGGCTGTGGGACATCAAAAACGACCTGCTCCGAAGGTGACATAACAACCGCGCAAACAGCGCCCAATGTGGGACATTTTGGGACATTTTGGGCGCTTGGGGACGCATTTCAGGCACTTTTAAGCGCCCACATGGGCGCTTAATGGGCGCTGATCGGGACATTTTGGGCGCTTAATGGGCGTTTGGTGCAATACAATGGGACGTGATTTGGACATAGCGGGCGGTCCGTTCGCCCGGACGGAAATGCTCCTGGGCCGGGAGGCCATGGAGACCCTGGCCCATGCCAGGGTGGCCGTATTCGGCATCGGCGGCGTGGGCGGGTACATCTGCGAGGCGCTGGCAAGGAGCGGCGTGGGGAGCCTGGACCTTATCGACGACGATCGGGTGAGCCTTACCAACCTGAACCGGCAGATCATCGCCACCCGCGCCAGCCTGGGCCGGCCGAAGGTGCTGGTGATGCGGGAGCGTATCATGGAGATAAACCCCCAGGCCAATGTACGGACCTGGGAGCGGTTCTTCCTGCCCGAGAACGCCGGGGAGTTCCCCTTCGACCGGTACGACTATGTGGCGGACGCGGTGGACACGGTGTCCGCCAAGCTGGCATTGGCCGAGAGCTGCGCCGGGGCGGGTACCCCCATCATCAGCTCCATGGGCGCGGGGAACAAACTGGACCCCACGGCCTTTCGGGTGTCGGACATCTACGAGACAAAAAATGACCCCCTGGCGCGCATCATGCGCCGGGAGCTTCGCAAGCGGGGCGTGGAAAAGCTGAAGGTGGTCTGGTCCGAGGAAACACCTATCCGGCCTCGGGAGGGGTCCGTCCCCGGCAGCGCGGCCTTCGTGCCGTCCGTGGCGGGGCTTATCATGGCCGGTGAGATAATTAAAGACCTGACCGTCCAGTGCAGGAGGGAGACAGGCCCATGAACGATATCATGATGGACGAGGGCCAGCTGCGGCAGAGGGCCGAGAACAGCATCATCAAGAAGTTCCGCCGCCAGCTCTGGAGCCCTTTCACCAGGGCACTGATGGAGTATCAGCTTATCCAGGACGGGGATAAGATCGCGGTGTGCCTTTCCGGGGGGAAGGACTCCATGCTCATGGCCAAGCTCTTTCAGGAGCTGCTGCGCCACGGGAAGCAGAATTTCCAGGCCGAATTTCTGGTCATGGACCCAGGGTATAACGAGCCAAACCGGCGGATGATCGAGGAAAACGCGCGCATTTTAGGCGTGCCCGTGCATATTTTCCAGTCGGAGATATTCGACGTGACGGCTCAGGCCGGGGGTTCCCCCTGCTATCTGTGCGCTCGGATGCGGCGGGGGTATCTGTACAGCCAGGCGCGGGAGCTGGGCTGCAATAAGATAGCCCTGGGGCACCACTACGACGACGTGATCGAGACGATATTAATGGGCATGCTGTACGGCGGACAGATCCAGACCATGATGCCCAAGCTGCACAGCACCAACTTCCCCGGCATGGAGCTGATACGGCCGCTGTATCTCGTCCGGGAGGCGGACATCATCCGCTGGCGGGACTACAACGGCCTAAACTTTCTCCGGTGCGCCTGCAAGCGCACGGAGAGCTGCGAGGCGGAGGAGGGCTCCAAGCGGGTGCAGGTCAAGCGGCTTATCGCCAGTCTGGCCGAACAGGACCCGGTGATAGAAAAGAACATCTTCCGCAGCGTGGAAAACGTGAACCTGAACACCGTCATCGCCTACAAAAAGGACGGGGTGAAGCGCCACTTTCTGGAGGGCTATGACGAGCTGGGGTGAGGCGTCAGTTGAGCGTTTGGCCGGCGGTGACAAAGTTGGAGGCCACGTAGCCGTAGCCGTCGTTGAAGCGGACACAATACCAGCCGTCCGCAAGGGAAACGGACACCAGCGTGTCCCCGGCGTCCACGGTGGTCAATATCTGATAGCCCGTGCCGGGGCCGGAGCGGACGTTCACGGCGGCGTCGGCCGTCAGGAGCGTCAGGGTGGGGCAGTCCGGGGCGGACAGGTCCTGCACGTACGCGGCGTTCACATAGCCCAACTGGGCCATATACATGACTTTGTACCAGTCCTCATTTTCCTGCCCCAGGCAGGGCAGCACCGTCCCGGCGTCCACCGTGCCCATAGGGTCCTTATCCGTGTTGGGCTCGGGCCGCACGTTCACGGCGGCGGTGGTCACCAGCTCCCGGTCCTGCCGCGCGGGGCTGGCGGCGGCGTCGACCGTCTCGGTCGCGCCGTCTTTCTCTATCTCCACCGTCCGGGCCGGGGTGGGGCTGGGTTTGGGCGGCGCGTCCTTGACCATGGGCCGGTCGGCGTTGTTGTATAAGAGTCCCTTGTCCCGGTCCACCAGCAGGACCGCGCCAGCCAGGATGCCCCGGCCGGTGTACTGATAGGACCCGTCGGGATTTTTCGTTACGGCGGTGAAATAGTCGTCAAAAAGGCCGGTTTCCTCTTTCCCGTATGTCACGGACCCGGCCACGGCGCCGTCCTGAAAGGCCTTGATCACGATGGTCAGGTCGGGCTGGGCCTCGTCCGTCCAGGTACCGGCCAGGCGGGACCAGTCCTCCTGGGCCGATACCACTTCCTCCCGCTCGTCCGGGGTCCAGGCGCCGTCCGCGTACCGGAGGGTCAGGCGGGCGGTGGTCACCGCGTCACAGTAGGTGTCGGCGGTTTGGTAGGTGTACTCCACCGTCTGGGTCTTTTTGTCGGTGGCGTTGGCGGTGATGGTCGCGCCGGCGGGCAGAAAGCCGGTCAGCTCCGAGTTGGCCAGGCCTGCCGGGGTGCGGAACAGGAAATACCATACCGCGCCAGCCGCCAGGGCGACGATGAGCAGAAAGACCAGCACCGGCAAGAAACGGGCGCCGCGTTTGGGGTGGGACATGGGGAACACCTCCGGGGAGATTTACATAATATAATCATACCATGTCGCGCGGTTTCGCGCAAGCGGGAGCGCGACTGGTATTTTTTGTATGACAGCGCGAAGCGTCTGTTATAACAGAAGATATAGCGGGTGACAATCCCCCCGCCCGCCAATGGCGGGCACCCCCCTTTGACAAGGGGGGCGTCAATAAAGGAGCGTCCCCGGCATAAGCCGGGGACACATTCGACGACAGAGGGGACACATTTGGTGCGCATTAATGCACGAGCTTGGAACAGGTACCGCCGCCCTCCGCTACCGGGTCTGTCCCCGGCCGTCCTACTTCATGGTTGTAATATGGGTCCAGCCGTTCATACAGCCAGTCGTAGTCCATGACCTTTTCTATCTTTCGCAGAAGATGGTCTTCCGGCACCAGCGTGTCTATGTCCGTGATCACTACATCCCGCCGCGCATCTTTTCTCCATTCGTCCATACCCGTAACCCTCACACACACATAAACATACTCTTTCCCCCATTATACCAAAAACTCCCCAATTCGGGGAGTTCTTTGACAGACTGAGCGGAGGCTGCCCGGTCTCTGCTTTCCTTTGCAAGCAGCAAAGGCAACCACTAGCTATGCTAGTGGGGAAGAAGAGCTTCCAGCGAGGAAAGAAGTAGACAAGAAAAGAACTCCTCATTAGAGTAGAGGGCAGGTTTGCCGACCACCAACTACGAAATGAGGAGGTCTTTATCGTGAAAGACAAAGACATAGGTAGTTTAGAGCATACGATGTGGCGGTGTCAATACCATGTGGTGTTTACACCGAAATATAGGAGAATGGTGATATATGGAGAGATCAAGCCGGATATAGGGCGAATACTGAGGCAACTGTGTCAGCAGAAAGGCGTAGAGATAATAGAGGCGGAGTTGTGCAGGGACCACGTACATATGCTGATAAGCATCCCGCCGAAATACAGTGTGTCACAGATCATGGGATACTTGAAGGGAAAAAGCAGCCTGATGATATTTGACAGGCACGCGAATCTGAAGTACAAGTATGGGAATCGGCATTTTTGGGCGAGAGGGTACTATGTGGACACGGTGGGGAGGAACAAGAAGCAGATACAGGAGTATATCCGGAACCAATTGCAAGAGGACCAGATAGAAGATCAGATCAGCCTGAAAGAATTTGTGGACCCGTTTACGGGTAGCGTGAACAAGAGGGCGTAAGAAGAGCCCCTTGAGGGGCGGCCTGAAAAAGGAATGCGGTCGGCAAACTTTTCGGGGCCCCTTTAGGGGCTTGCTAGTACCAGGCCCTTCTAGGGCCTATTCAAGCCTCCGGTTTCGCAGGAGGTTTTGACTGATCAGATTCGTTCTTCTCCCCCAGCTTGGCGGCGCGGTATTCCTCGCCCCAGGCCCGCATGGCGTCCAGGATGGGCTGGAGGCTCCGGCCCAGGTCGGTCAGCGAATACTCCACCCGCGGTGGCACCTCTGGAAATACCGTGCGGGTAACGAGTCCGTCCGCCTCCATGGACCGCAGGCTGTCGGTAAGCACTTTCTGGCTCACGCCGTCCAAATCCCGCTGCAGTTCATTGAACCGCCAGGGACGGACCATGAGATTGCGTATAATCAGCAGCTTCCACTTGTTGCCTATGAGCTGCACAGTGGTGGCTACGGGACATTCGGGCAGCAGCTCGGCTTTTGTTTTCATATCGCGCCTCCATACAGTCAAAATCGAATGTTACACTTGGATGATACCGCGCTGTCCGGCCATATGTCAATCAGTTACAAAAAGGTGCGTACCCCACCTTTTTGTGCGTACTTGCGGGTGCCGAAAATGTCCCTATAATGGAGACCACGGGAGGCGGACGGCCTTCTGAATCTGACAAGGAGGACATGAGATGGCACTTTCTGATCTGGCGTCCTGGACCCAGGACAAAGCGGCTTCCGTGGCTTGCGGCGCTGCCTGTGGCGCGGCTGACAAGCCCGAGGAAAAACCCGCGGCCTGCGGTTCCGCCTGCGGGGCTGGCGATAAGCCGGAGGAAAAACCCGCTGCTTGCGGCACGGCCTGCGGCGCTGGCGACAAGTAATGACACGGCCTCCGGCGGAATCCTGCCGGGGGCCAAAACCTCTTTGGAGCGACGATATGAAACAGTATTTTTCTTTCCAGTGGCACATCACGGACGCGTGCGACCAGCGGTGTAAGCACTGTTACATCTTCTCCGGCGGGCATGACCACTTGGACGTCATGACCTGGGCACAGATGGAGGACACGTTTTATAACTGCCTGGACTTCTGTGCCGTCTACGATAGGCTGCCCTACTTTTACATCACCGGCGGCGACCCCATCCTGCACCCGGATTTCTGGCGGCTGCTGGAGCTGCTGCACGGGCATGACGTGCCCTTTACCATCCTGGGCAATCCCTTCCACCTGAACGACCAGGTGTGCCGGGAGCTGAAAGCCTTGGGCTGCGAGAAGTACCAGTTGTCCCTGGACGGCCTCCGCCAGACCCACGATTGGTTCCGCAAGCCCGGCTCCTATGACTGCACGCTGGAGAAGATCGGCTGCGTCAAGAGGGCCGGCATCCGGGCCGTCATTATGACCACCGTCTCCAGGACCAACCGGATGGAAGTCCCCGGCATCATTGACGCGGCGGTGGCGGCGGGCGCCGACGTGTTCGCCTTCTCCCGGTATGTACCCAGCGGCGGGGACTTGGACGCAACTATGACGGCACAGGAGTACCGGGACCTGCTGGCGGTGTGCGACAGGAAATTCAGGGAATATGAGGCACAGGGGTGCCAGACGTACTTCAACAAAAAGGACCATCTCTGGACCCTTTATGAATATGAGACCGGCGCGTTCACCATCCCGACAGACGCCAAAGAGGGCACGATCTACGGCGGGTGCAACTGCGGCAACTGCCATATCACCATCCTGCCCACCGGGGACGTGTACGCCTGCCGCCGGGTGGCGGAGAGCAAGGTGGGCAACATTTTCGAGGACCGGCTGGCGGACGTGTGGGTGTGCCAGATGGAGCAATACCGGGACTACAAAAAATTTGAAAAATGCGCCAGGTGCGAGCTCATGCCCTGGTGCCGGGGCTGTCCCGCCGTGGCGAAGGGCACGAGCGGCGACTTCTATGCCCCCGACCCCCAATGCTGGAAGGAGGTTTCCTGATATGGAACTGCTGGACTTGATGAAGCACCGGCGGGCCATCCGCTCGGACTATTACACGGTGATGCAGCTGCTTTTGGGCTATCCCAAAGCGGGCGACCCGCACCCCGTACCCAAGCCCAGAAAAGACGGACGTATAATGAGGTTTTGAGGGAGAACAAATGGACGCACAGACTTGTTTGAAGAAGCTGGAATATGTGGGCGTGCTGGCCTTTGCCACGGTGGATAAAGACGGCGCGCCGCAGATACGCAATATCTCCGCCATCCACTATGAACCGGACCGGATGCTCTTCTTCACCGCAAAGGGCAAGGACTTTTGCCGGGAACTATTGGCCGACGGCCGGGTGCAGGTGCTGGGATACACGAAGTACAAGGAGATGATCCGGCTGGCCGGCAGAGCGGTCCCCGTGCCGGACGATGAGCAGGAGAAGTGGATCGAAACGATCTTCGCCGAACAGCCATACCTTTCCAACGTCTATCCCGGCGATACAAGGAAGCTGGCGGGCATCGTCTTTGCAATACGGGACGGCCAGATCGAGTATTTCAACCTGGGCGTCAACCCCATCTTCCGGGAGAGCTATGCCATCGGGGCGGG